>OZ257255.1:0-315000 GCA_965279655.1 Rhodospirillaceae bacterium | reverse complement strand
AAGGGGTTGGCCCCACCGGGTCAAGCAACTTTTTACAGAAAAAATTTCTCTTTAAAATCAGTATGTTAACTAGGTAGTAAGCCCTGACCCATTTCCCGGCCCGAACATTTCCCTCGCACCCGTTCCACCCCCGATTTTGACTCTATATTGTAATAAAATCAGCACCTTAGTGTCGTTATCCACAGATTGGTCAACAGGCAAGCTCCGGCGAACAGGGCACTCGGGAGCGATTCTTTCCGACCGATTTGGGAGGTGCCATGGCCCGATCTGGGCGTCCTCCGGCCGACTTGGCTCGCAATCCCACACAACAATGGATCAGGCGGGCCTTATCGATGCGGCGAGCGTTGGCAGTGCAGGTGCCACTTCCCGTCGGGCTTTCGGAAGACTTCCCCTTGTCCCGCAATAGGTTAAAGGTCGCTTCGCTTGTGCGCCGGTCCGGTTGACAAGGCTGGCGGCCTTCTGCAGTGTGGCCGCGTTACCTCACTCAATGAGAATCTCAAGAAATTCTTAGAGTGTGGGGCATCAGACTGGCCTTTCCTGAGGGCCCAGTCCGGGGGATATCGCGCGTCACTTTCTGGGCGAGCGGACACTGACAGACCAACGTCAAGCGACGGGGATTCATGCGTTCTTTAGCCTCGCCTATCTTGCCGCTGTATCTCAGCATCGGCGCACTCTGCGCCGGGATCGGCATTCAGCTTTTCGCTCCTCTCTCTGCGCCTGACCGCCCGCTGCCGCACTTGGCATCCGTCGGCGCCGATCGCCTCGCGGCGATGCAGGAGCGTCTGACTCACGACATCACCACGCTGCTCGACAAGGCGCCGGCCCTGATGCCGCGCACCGAGAGCGTGATCCTGCGCCGCGGCGATACGCTGACCGACGTGCTTGAGCGCGCGGGCCTAAGCCGCACGCGCGCCGCCGGCCTCGTGCAGGCCGTGCACAGCATCTACAACCCGAAGAAAATGCATGCGGGGCAAGAGGTGGAACTCACCTATGACCCGCTCAGCCCGACCGCCGACGCAATGCCCGCGCGCCTTGCATTCGAGGTCGCGCCCGGCCAGCGCTTGAGCGTCGAGCGCCAGTTCGATGGCGCTTACCAAGCCAAAACCATCATCGCGCCCACGCACGTGGAAACCATGCGCGCCGCCGGCACCATCAACTCCACGCTGTTCGCCGCGGCGGAAGAGCAGCATATGCCAGCGGAACAACTCGCGGCGTTCGTGAAGATGTTCTCCTACGACGTCGACTTCCAGCGCGACCTCCAAAAGGGCGACCGCTTCGAGGTGATGTACGATCACGAGATCACGCAGGACGGCCAGCTCGTGCGCAACGGATTCATCCGCTACGCCAGCCTGACCGTGGGCGGCTCACCGCTGAAGCTCTATGCCTTCCGCGCCGACGACGGCGGCATCGACTACTACAATGAAAAGGGCGAAGGGGTGCGCAAGGCCCTGCTGCGCACGCCGGTGAACGGCGCGACGCTTACCTCCGCCTTCGGCATGCGCAAGCATCCGATCCTCGGCTACTCGATCATGCACCGCGGCAGCGACTTCGGCGCCCCGGTGGGCACGCCGATCATGGCCGCCGGCGACGGCACCATCGAAAAGCGCGAACTGTCGTCGACCTACGGCAACTACATCCGCATCCGCCACGGCAACGGCTATGCCACGGCCTATGCCCATATGAGCCGCTTCGGCACGGGTATGGCCAACGGCAAGCGCGTGCGTCAGGGCGATGTCATCGGTTACGTCGGCGCCACGGGGCGCGTCACCGGGCCGCATCTGCACTTCGAGGTGCTGCGTGACAATCAGCAGGTCAACCCGATCACGGTGAAGTTCCCGTCGTCGGTGAAGCTGGACGGCAGCCTGCTCACGCGGTTCCGCAATGAGCGCAACGCCGCCGAGCAGCAGTTCGTGAAGCTCGGCGAGCCGCAGGTCGCCGAAGCGCCCGCCGAGACCACCCACGCCACCGCGAATTAAGCGGCGACCTTCACCTTCTGGCCATTGATGACGAGCCCGTCCTCGCCGGCGGACACGGTGACGGTGCTGCCGTCGCCGACGCGGCCTTCGAGCACCGCGAGCGCAAGGGTATTTTCCAGGTACCGCTGGATCACCCGCTTCAAGGGCCGCGCACCGTAGACGGGATCGTAGCCGTGCTCGCCGAGCCAGATCTTGGCCTTGTCGTCGAGCGCCAGGGCGATGCCGCGCTCTTCCAAGCGCTTCCCGACCCGCCCGATCTGGATCTCCACGATCGCCGCCATCTGTTTGCGGAACAGGCGATGGAACAACAGGATCTCGTCCAGGCGATTCAGGAACTCAGGCCGGAACGAGGCGCGCACGATGTTCATCACCTGATCGCGCACGGCCGATGAGTCTTCGCCCTCCGTCTGGTTGGCGAGGATATCCGCGCCCAGGTTGGAGGTGAGCACAATGAGCGTGTTCCGGAAGTCGACCGTACGCCCCTGACCGTCGGTCAGGCGGCCGTCGTCCAGCACCTGCAGGAGCACGTTGAACACGTCCGGGTGGGCCTTCTCGACCTCGTCGAACAGGATCACCTGGTAGGGCCGCCGGCGCACCGCCTCGGTGAGGGCGCCGCCTTCGTCATACCCGACGTAGCCCGGCGGCGCGCCGATCAGGCGCGAAACCGAGTGTTTCTCCATGTATTCCGACATGTCCATGCGGACCATGGCGGTCTCGTCGTCGAATAGGAACGAGGCCAACGCCTTCGTCAGCTCGGTCTTGCCCACGCCTGTCGGCCCGAGGAATAGGAACGAACCGATCGGCCGGTGGGGATCGCCCAGGCCGGCGCGCGAGCGGCGCACAGCATTCGAAACGGCCTCGACGGCTTCCTTCTGGCCGATGACACGCTTGCCCAGTTCCTGCTCCATGCGCAGCAGTTTGTCGCGTTCGCCTTCGAGCATCTTGTCGACGGGGATGCCCGTCCAGCGCGAGACCACTTGCGCGATCTGCTCCGGGCCGACCTCCTCCATCACCATCCCGCTGCCCTGCTGCTCGGCCTCCTTCAGCCGGCGTTCCATCTCCGGAATGACCTGGTGCTGAAGCTGCCCGGCACGCTCGTATTCGCTGCGGCGCAACGATTGCTCGAGCTCCAGACGCGCTTTGTCGAGCTCTTCTTTGAGCTTGGTCGCACCGGCGAGCTTGCCCTTCTCCGCCTGCCATTCTTCCGTCAGGTCGGCGCCTTCCTTCTCGATCTCATCGAGTTCGACCTGCAATTTACCCAGGCGATCGCGCGATGCGTCGTCCTTCTCTTTCTTCAGCGCCTCGCGTTCGATCTTGAGCTGCACGATGCGCCGATCGAGTTCGTCCAGCGCCTCCGGCTTGGAATCCACCTGCATGCGAAGCCGGGAAGCGGCTTCGTCCATCAGGTCGATCGCCTTGTCCGGCAGGAAGCGGTCGGTGATGTAGCGGTTGGACAGTGTCGCCGCGGCCACCAGCGCGCTGTCGGCGATACGCACGCCATGGTGAAGCTCGTACTTTTCCTTGATGCCGCGCAGGATCGAGATCGTGTCCTCGACCGTCGGTTCGCTCACGAACACCGGCTGGAAGCGCCGCGCAAGGGCGGCGTCCTTCTCGACATGCTTGCGGTACTCGTTGAGCGTGGTCGCGCCCACGCAGTGCAATTCGCCGCGGGCCAGGGCCGGCTTCAGCAAATTGGATGCATCCATCGACCCTTCCGCCGCGCCGGCGCCGACGAGCGTATGCATCTCGTCGATGAACATGATGATCTGACCGGCGGCGGACGTCATCTCGTTGAGGACGCCCTTGAGCCGTTCCTCGAACTCGCCGCGGAACTTAGCCCCGGCGATCAGGGCGCCCAGGTCGAGCGCCAACAAACGCTTGTCGCGCAGGCTTTCCGGCACGTCGCCGTTGACGATGCGCAGCGCCAGGCCTTCGATGATCGCGGTCTTGCCCACGCCCGGTTCGCCGATCAGCACCGGGTTGTTCTTGGTCCGGCGCGACA
Organism: Rhodospirillaceae bacterium; assembly: GCA_965279655.1. Lineage (GTDB taxonomy): Bacteria > Pseudomonadota > Alphaproteobacteria > Rhodospirillales > Rhodospirillaceae > SCTM01. The sequence continues at coordinate 311,022 of OZ257255.1, read as the reverse complement.
GCACCTGGATCGTGCGGCGGATCTCCTCGTCGCGCCCGATGACGGGGTCGAGCTTGCCGTTGCGCGCGGCCTCGGTGAGGTCGCGCGTGTACTTCTTGAGGGCTTCGTATTGATTTTCCGCCGACGCGCTGTCGGCCGTGCGGCCCTTGCGCAGTTCCTTGATGGCGGCATTCAGCGATGTCGGCGTGATCCCGGCATCCTGGAGGATGCGCCCTGACGTTCCTTTGCCGGTCGCAAGCGCGAGCAGGACGTATTCCGCGGTGACGAAGCCGTCGCCCGCCTTCTCGGCGGCCTGCTGCGCTTGATCGAGCAAGCGCGACAGATCTTGGGAAAAATACATCTGGCTGCCCGCGCCTTCGATCTTGGGCAGCTTCTTGAGTTCCGCCTCGACCTCGCGCAGCGCACGCGCCGCATCACCGCCGGCGTTGCCGATCAGGCTCGCGGCCATGCCTTCCTTGTCGTCGAGCAGCGCCTTCAGAAGGTGCTCGGGCGTGATCTGCTGGTGCGTCTCTCGGAGGGCAATGGTCTGCGCGGCCTGCAGGAAGCCCTTCGCCCGATCGGTGAATTTCTCGAGGTTCATAGCCATCCTTCACATCATGACGAGGTCACGCGACGTCCCTCTTATCAGGCAACGCCAAGACCCCTCTTGAGGATGGTCAAAATATGGGGGGCGCCCGGGGCCCCATTCAAGGTCGGCGCAGCTAAAAAGACGCCCGGCGGCCGAATTTATCGGCAGCCGGGCGAGATTTGAGCCTATCGGGCCAGACGCCTAGTCGCGAGCGGCGTCGGGGCTCGGGCGCGGTCCGCTACCCTGGCCACGGCCACGGCGCCGGCGCGGCGGACGATCGCCACCGCCCTGGTTCCCTTCGCCGCCTTGGCTCTCGCCCTGGCTTCCGCCTTCCTCGCTCAGACCGAGGACCTGCGGCGGAAGGCCGATGTCGCCTTCCGGCTGGTGTTGCGGCTGGTGTTGCGGCTGATGCTGTTGGTGCGGCTGATGCTGCTGGGGCTGGTACGACTGCTGCTCGTTACCGGTCTCAGCCTGGTTGTTCTGCTGGCCCTCACCCTGATAGCTCGGCCGCTGATCGTAGTTCGGGCGCTGGTCGTAATTCGGGCGCTGATCGTAGTTGCCCTGATTGTCGTCGCCCTGGCCTTCGCCCTGATAGGGACGGTTGCCCTGGTTCTGAGGACGTTGGCCGTTGTTGTTGTTCTGCTGATTGCCGTGCTGCTGGTTCTGCTGCTGCTGCGCCTCGAAGCGCGCATTGAGCACACGGTAATAATGGTCGGCGTGCTGGAAGTAGTTCTCAGCCGCAACTCGGTCGCCCATCATCGTGGCGTCCCGCGCCATGGCGAGGAACTTCTCCATGAGCTGCTGGGCATTGCCCCGCGGCCGCATACCGCCGTCGAAGTTGGGGCGGCGATCACCGCCGCCGCCGCCGCCGCCGCCACCGCCGGGAGGACGGGGTTTTCCGCCATTGCGACCGCGTTGGCGATTTTTCATATGGTGGTTGTTCATTGGATCGTGGTGGCTTCCCAATCGCAGCGCCCTGACAAGATATCGTTCGCCCTCAGCGGCTAGCATGGCAGGGCGCCATGACGGCTACTGTATGAAGAGGTGGATGGTTCGAGTGCGGTATCCGGACCGCTCCGCGAAACCCGACACAGCCATTGCCGCGTCACTGGGTCTTTCGCGCTTACAAGGACATGCTAGGCAGAACCGGGTCCCTTTTCCAACTCTTTTTTGCATGGAATCAGGCGACCAACGCCTTGTCTGGCGTTGACATGGTCGCCGCGACCACGCGCGCGACCCCGCCGAGGTCTCGATAGAACGCCGAACGCGGGAATTGGTGCGCCGATAATATGCGCTCGACGGACTCGGCTTGGGCGAATCCCACCTCGAAAAGCATCGTGCCGCCGGGCCGCAGCAGGGCTTTGGCCGCCGGGATGATGGCGCGATAGGCATCGAGCCCATCGCCGCCGCCGCGCAGGGCGAGCGCGGGGTCGTGGTCGGCGACCTCGGGCGCGAGCGCCTCCATCTCCGCATCGGTGATGTAGGGCGGATTGCTGACGATCACGTCGAACGGGCCTTCCAGGCCGGCGCACCAGTCGCCGCGCTGGAACACGGCGCGGTCTTGAAGGCCGAGCCTCTGGGCATTGCGGCGGGCGACGCCCAGCGCCTCTTCCGAAAGATCGACACCGATGCCCTGTGCCTGGGGCCACTCGGACAGGATCGAAAGCAGGATACAGCCGGTGCCGGTGCCGAGATCGAGAATGCGTGCGGGCTTATTGGTCGCGCCAAGCCGCAACGCCGCTTCGACCAGGGTCTCGGTGTCGGGCCGCGGATCGAGGGTGGCGGGACCGAGTTCGAAATCCAGACCCCAGAACTCGCGCGACCCGAGGATGCGCGAGACGGGTTCGTGGGCGAGGCGGCGGGACGCGAAACCCTCGAGCGTCGCCGCCTTCGCCGCTGGGACCGCGTCGGCGCTATTCACGAAAAGCTTGGTCGGATCCGTCTCCAGCGCGTGGGCGACAAGAATGCGCGCATCGAGGCGCGGCGTGTCGAGGTCTGCGTCGGCGAACCGCGCCGCGAGGGCATTCACGGCTTCGCCGATGGTCGGCATCAGTTGAGAGAGGCCAGGCGCTCCGCCTGATCCTCGGCGCTGAGCGCATCGACCAGTTCATCGAGCCCGCGGCCTTCCATCACCTCGTCGATCTTGTAGAGCGTGAGGTTGATGCGGTGGTCGGTCACGCGCCCCTGCGGGAAGTTGTAGGTGCGGATGCGCTCGGAGCGGTCGCCGGAGCCAACCTGGCTCTTGCGGTCTGCGGACCGCTTCGCGTCGAGCGCCTGGCGCTGCACGTCGTAGAGGCGCGCTTTCAGGATGCTCATCGCGCGTTCGCGGTTCTTGTGCTGCGACTTGTTCTCCTGGCACTTCACGAAGAAGCCGGTGGGCAAGTGCGTGATGCGGATGGCGCTTTCGGTCTTGTTGACGTGCTGACCGCCGGAGCCCTGCGACCGCATGGTTTCGATGCGAAGGTCATCGGGATTGATCTGGATGTCGACGTCCTCGGCCTCGGGCATGACCGCGACCGTCGCCGCGGAGGTGTGAATGCGGCCGCTCGCTTCCGTGGCCGGTACGCGCTGCACGCGATGCACGCCGGATTCGAACTTGAGCCGCGCGAAGACATTGCGGCCGGAGATCTCGGCGATGGCTTCCTTCATCCCGCCGATGCCGGTTTCGCTAAGATCCACGATGTCGAACTTCCAGCCCTTTTGGCTGGCGTAGCGCTCATACATGCGGAACAGCTCAGCCGCGAACAGTGCGGCTTCCTCGCCGCCGGTGCCGGCGCGCACTTCCAGGATCGCGTTCTTGGCGTCGGCCTCGTCCTTCGGCAGCAACGCCACCTGGACGGCCATCTCCTGGTCGCGCACCTCGGCCTTGAGCCGATGCATTTCCTCTTCCGCCATGGCGCGCAGATCGGCGTCGCTGCTGCTGTCGTTGACCATCGCTTCCGCGTCGGTCAGTTCCTTGCGCATCTGGCGCAAGCGATTCACCTGATCCACGATCGGGCCGAGGTCGGAGAATTCCTTGCTGAGCGCCGCGTAGTTGCCGCCGCCGGTGCTGGTCGCCATCAGCGCCTGGAGCTCGTCGTAGCGGGCCAGGACTTTGCTGAGGTTTTCTTCAATCGCCATGGCTATTGCTCAACGATAAGACGCGAGATGGGCGATGAGATCTGCGCGCGCAACGGTGGCCTGGTTGCCGCTGTCGAGATCGCGCACGGTGACCACGTTGCCCTTCACTTCGTCCTCGCCCAGGATCAAGGCAACGAGCGCGGCGACCTTATTGGCGCGCTGCATGCGCTTTTTCATATTGCCGCCGTAGCCGAGGTCGACGGAGAAGCCGGCCTGGCGCAATTCGTTGGCCAGCAGTTCGGCGGTCTTCTCTTCGCCCGCGCCGACCGGGATCACCGCCAACGGACGCTTCGCCGGCGCGATCTCCGGCAGCAGCATCGACAGACGCTCAATGCCTGCCGCCCAGCCAATGCCGGCGGTGGGCGGTCCGCCCATGTCTTTCACGAGGCCGTCGTAACGGCCGCCGGCCAACACGGTGCCCTGCGCGCCCAGCGCGTCGGTGACGAATTCGAATGCGGTGTGGCTGTAGTAGTCGAGACCGCGCACCAAGTTCGGATTTAGCACGTAGGAAATCCCGAGCGCGGTCAGGCCTTCCTGCACGGCCTTGAAGAAGTCCTGCGAGGTCTGGTTCAGGTGATCGCTGTATTTCGGCGCGCCTTCGATCGCGGCCTTGTCGGCGGGATCTTTGGAATCCAGCACGCGCAACGGATTGCGTTCCAAACGTTCCTGGCTTTCCGCCGACAGCTTGTCTTTGCGCTCGCTGAGGAACTTCACCAGCACGTCGCGATAGGCGGCGCGGCTGTCCGCATCGCCCAGTGAGTTGAGCTGCAGGGTGATCGTGCCCGCGACCTTGAGTTCCTTGAGGATGTGCGCGGCGAGCGCGATCACTTCCACGTCGGCTTGCGGGCCGGGCACGCCGAGCAATTCCACGCCGATCTGGTGGAACTGACGCTGACGGCCTTTCTGGGGCCGTTCATGCCGGAACATGGGGCCGCGATAGAAGAACTTGAGGGGCGTCTGTTGCGCCAGCCCGCCGCTGATGAACGCGCGCGCGACACCGGCGGTGCCTTCGGGACGCAAGGTGATGCTCTCGCCGCCCTTGGTCTCGAAGGTGTACATCTCCTTCGTGACGATGTCGGAGGTATCGCCCAGGGTGCGCGTGAACACCTCGGTGAATTCGAACACCGGCGTGGCGATCTCACCATAGCCATAGCGCGACGCGACTTCGAACGCCGTCGCCTCGACGAGGCGGTGACGCCGCATGTCGTCGAACATCAAATCATGGGTGCCGCGAACGGGCTGGAGAGATGACACGTCGGAATTCCAAATGAAGCAGGGCGGAAACGTTAGCGGGATGCGGCGGGAGCCGCGCCCGCTACTCCGCGGCGGCCGGTTCGGCCTTCTTGGCCTTGGCAGCTTCCATATCCGCCGCCTTGGCTTCAACCAGCTTGACGATATGGTCGAGCATCGCGTCGGTTTGGATGTTGTGGGCTTGCACGCCGCTCAAATAGATCTTGTGGCTGCCGTTGCCGCCGCCGGTCAGGCCAACGTCGGTCTCACGCGCTTCGCCCGGTCCGTTCACGACACAGCCCATGATCGAGAGGGAGACCGGCGTCGCGATGTGCGCCAGGCGCTCTTCCAACTTCGCCACCGTCTTGACCACGTCGAAGCCCTGCCGGGCGCACGAAGGGCACGAGACGATGCGCACGCCGCGATGGCGCAGGTCGAGCGACTTCAGGATGTCGAAGCCGACCTTCACCTCTTCCACCGGATCGGCGGAGAGCGACACGCGGATGGTGTCGCCGATTCCGGCCCACAAGAGCGAGCCCATGCCGATGGCGGACTTCACCGTGCCGCCGCGCAGGCCACCCGCCTCCGTGATGCCGAGATGCAGCGGATAATCGCAAACCGCGGAAAGCTCAGTGTAGGCAGCGACAGCGAGGAAAACGTCAGACGCCTTCACGCTGATCTTGAACTCGCGGAAATCGTTGTCCTCGAGAATCTTGGCGTGTTCGAGCGCGCTTTCCACCAACGCGGCGGGATTAGGCTCGCCGTATTTCTCGAGCAGATGCTTTTCCAAGCTGCCGGCGTTGACGCCGATGCGCATGGAGCAGCCGTGATCCTTCGCGGCTTTCACCACGTCCTTCACGCGTTGCGCATTGCCGATGTTGCCGGGATTGATGCGCAAGCAGGCCGCGCCCGCCTGGGCGGCCTCGATGGCGCGCTTATAATGGAAGTGGATATCCGCCACGATCGGCACACTGACGTTGCGCACGATCTCCTTCAGCGCCGCGGTGGACTCTTCATCCGGGCACGACACGCGCACAATGTCCGCCCCTGCCCGCGCCGCCGCCTCGACCTGTTCGATGGTCGCCTTGGCGTCGCTGGTGAGCGTGTTGGTCATCGTCTGCACGGAAATCGGCGCGCCGCCGCCCACGGGGACTTTGCCCACGTAGATCTGGCGTGACTTGCGGCGGTCGATATCGCGGTAGGGTCGCAGGCTCATAGGGGCCTCATTGGGGATGTGCCGGGCTTATAGAGCATTTCGCAGGCGAGCACCACACCATAACAAAATCAATGGGTTAGCCGCAAGGCACGCGCCGGGCGGGATGACCCGTTCGCGCGTTTTAACGCGCGGAATACGCGCGGAATTTTCGGTGCCGGAGGAATTGTTGAAGCGCGGCAGGCTCTTGCACGAAATCGTGCGCGAAAATACGCGCGGGGATTCTTCCCGCACCCACCGCGGTCCCTTCCGGACCTCCTCGCTGAAATCGACCCACTGGGTCGATTTCGGGCGCTCGGTATCGCGGTGAATACGCGGTGAAATTTCCGGCATAAGCGTGGGTTTAAGCATACCGGCCAGCATGGGGCGGTTATGGGATTCCGTCAAAGCTCACGGTGTGTGCGGTTTTGGCGGGTATAGTGGGCAACTCAAGCGCCAGTTCGAATCCCCGTGGGGACGCCAGCGGCCAAGCCTTTGCGGATAAATGAATTGCTAAGATAGCGCCGAGACAAAAGTGCGAACTATTTTGGGATAACTCCTGATGCAGCACTCCTTGAACGTTTGGTGTATCGCCGTCGCACTCCTTGCACACCCCGCAGCAGGCGCGGAGCCAAGTTCACCTGGAAATGGTACTGCGCCTGGGGAGATTATAATGGGCGCGTGGGCAGATTCCGCTGACTGCAATATTCGGACTGCAGAGCCAGCGACCATCGACCGCATTCACAAGGCCGGTCCGACGCTTCAAGGCAAATGTGTCGTAGTCGAAGGCTACTGGGCAGGCGCGCTATTTGAACGGCGATCCGACGCAGGGAGGGCTAAAGCCATTACACGCCCGGAGTTTGCTGCTCGCAGGATCGGTATCTACGCACGAGACGAGGTCTTCCAGTCGGCACCAAAAACTCCCGCGCGTTACTCAATGGTGGGATTTTTAGCCCAATGTGAAACGGCTTGGCCTGCCGCGCTGATGGTTATGGGCTACTGCCATCATGCTGATGGCCCCTTCTTGCGCGTTTCCCAGGTATTTGCCGGGAGGCGCGCGAATATACCGGACGTCAAACCTTGATCAGAACAGCCCAGACGTGCCCAGCTTTGTCACCTACGGCACGCCAGCGACTACCTCATTGATGAGGCAATCGGATATCGTTGAGGCGCGAGACAAAGGTAAGAACACCCATGGCTTCTGACGAGTTTTCCGAGAGAACCAATAAGCTTGGTCCGAGCGAATACGCCCTCTCTGAGCATGAGGCCTATGACTCGATGGTGGCCTTCCTGCATTCATATTGGGAGCGCGGAGGAAAGTCGTCGAATGATCTAGCAGACCTGCTGAGTAACTTATCTCGCGGGACTTGGGCCGATGGCGCACCCGCAGACCCGGCCCAATGGGCTGATTGGTTAACTGCACTCAAGAAGATCAAGTTTTCGAAATAGCCTTCCCAACGATGACGCACCAGTGCCCAGCTTCATCACCTACGGCACGCCAGCCCCAGCCCTTGCCAAGATGATATTTGACACCCCGCGAGCAGATAAGGAGGCATCTGGTGATCCTTCGCTCCGCATACTTTTCCGACTTCAACGGTGGGCCAACGGTCCTCCTCTGGGGTGATGCCTTGGCGATGCGCCAACTCAGCGATCTGCTGACGAAGGCCTCCAAGGTCGGGGGGACGCATTCGTTAACTCAAATATCTCAACCGATAGACGGAAACGAGATCAAGCTCGTCGTTAAGGACGCACGATCGGGCCTGAAGCCTACGGCTTCGGGATTTGAGTGGGGGTTAGATGCACCCGTACTTATGGACTTTGCAGAGATGGTCGATGTACTCGCTCTTTCCAATCAACCTGGTGGACATCAATATCTGGAGTGCAATTTGCCGGACGAAATTGTAGTCGTGGCGTCGAGGGGGGAGTATCCCGCTGATTTACGCCCTTAGCCGGATCAAAATCCGCCAGTTCGCGCTTTCATCACCTACGGCACACCACTAAGGAAAGTTATGACGACGCAACTGAAAATCGACTTTGTTTCGGACGTGATGTGCCCCTGGTGTGTGGTCGGGCTGGGTGGCTTAGAAGAGGCGTTGCGGCGCACGGCCGATGTCGTCAAGGCGGACATCACCATGCAGCCATTTGAGCTCAATCCAACAATGTCCGCCGAAGGCGAAGACTTTGGCGAGCATATGGCAAGGAAGCTTGGCCCGGATACCGACGGGCGCAGGGCAGCTACGCGCGAAGTACTGCGTGAGCGCTTGGCCGAGCTCGGCTTCTCCTTCGGTACGCACCAGCGTCGGATTTACAATACGTTCGACGCGCACCGCCTGCTGCATTGGGCCAACACTCTGAATCGACAAGTGGACCTCAAGTACGCCCTGTTTCGCGCGCATTTCACCGACGGTCGCAACATCTCCGACCATGAGGTGTTGATTTCCGTTGCGGCCTCTGCCGGGCTCGAAGCGGATCCGGCACGCCAGGTCGTTGCGTCCGGTCGTTATGCCGACGACGTACGCCGCGCTGAACAGCTTTGGATGTCGCGTGGGATCAATTCCGTTCCGGGCGTTGTGATAAACGACAAGTGGCTGATCTCCGGTGGCCAGCCGGTCGAAGTCTTCGAGCAGGCCTTACGCGGCATCGCCGCCGAGTTGGAAGCGGTTCGACCGATTCGCTGAGAGAAGTGACGGCATCATTGCCCTTGGCTGCTGAGCCGTACATTAGTTCTTGAGTTTTATCCGCAGTGTCCATAGGTGCCCATCTTCATCACCTACGGCACGCCAACTTCTAAGCCTTTCCAGACGCCAAATTTGCTAGGATCGCGTGGAGAAAATTGCGCGAACTCTCAGAGCGCCGACGGGCATTTGGTCTCTCGGCTTGGCTCCGCGAAATGAGTGGTGCCGGAATGGAAGTGCTTATTAGGCCAATCAGGACTGACGACACCACAGCTGTCCTGTCTCTGTATAGAGAAGCGATCTTGGACGTGCCGACTGTCATGTATAGCCCGAACATCTTACGAGAGTGGGCGAACAGGACCGCCGAAGAATTTGTTGGCCTGGGTGCGAGCAGAACGCGCTATGTCGCCCAGATCGCTACGACCGTTGTTGGTTATGCTGGCCTTGATCACGAGCGGTCCACGCTAACGGAATGCTATGTAGCTCCTGCCGTCCAAAATGCCGGTATCGGGCGGAGTTTGGTGAGCCACGTAATAGCTTTGGGTCGAGATACAGGACTTCTCCAGTTATCCGTCCTAGCGTCGACCAATGCCGCTCCCTTCTACGCGAAGATGGGATTTTCGCCCCAGGATGGTGAAGGGCTAACGATGGCGAATGGCCAGATACTCCCGTGTATCCGCATGATCATCAATTTCGCCCAGGAGAAGTTGGGCCAGTTGTCTGAGACATAGCTTTGTTCTGGTCAATCTCGCCTAAGGGCTGGGAAGCTGGATGGTTCAGCAGTGCCCACTTTCACCACCTACGTCACGCCACAATCCTCACACGTTTGATTGCCTTGCATCTTCGTCTGGTAAGCCGAAACAAGTCTGGGCACCGCCAGAATAGTCACAGACCTATTTAGGGCGAAATCTGGAAGCGAGGAGACCATCGACATGACCAAAATTCGCTCAGGAACCCTAGCTGACGCGCGCAGCATTGCTGGGATACACGTGGCGTCATGGCGCGAGACATACGCGGGGATCGTGCCGGACGACTATCTTTCGACGCTGTCGATAGATCGCCGAGAAGAGATGTGGCGCAAAATCGTGGAACAGGGTGCCGCAGGTATCTTTGTTGCCTCTAGCGATGACGGAGAGCTCCTGGGATTCGGTAGTTGCGGCAAGCAGCGTTCGCCCGAATTGCCGTATGTCGGTGAGTTCCAGGCAATTTACGTTCTTAGAAGCGCCCAACGCAGGGGCCTAGGCCGCGCACTTATGGCGGCAATGTCCCAACACCTCATGGAGAATAAAATGTCTTCTGCGGCGTTGTGGGTCGTTCGTGAAAATCTCGCGGCATGCCGCTTTTATGAGGCTCTTGGCGGAGCCATCGTGGCGGAGAAAGCAGATAAGCGCGAGGACTTCACGCTTTGGGAGGTCGCATATGCTTGGCAATCACTCGACGGTCATTTTGGACGCCCATACTGACGCACCAGCGGCGCCCAGCTTCGTCACCGACGGCACGCCAACTTTGAAGATTCTGTGAACACCTGAATCTAGATCATTAGGCTCTAGACTGTCGCGGCCATTGAGCGAAGCTGAGCCCTTTTCCTTGCTGAGCAATCTTCGTTGTTTGCGCCGTCGACTGGCGTGCCATTGACCCAGGGACGATAGCTGACGCCCTCCTGCCAAGAGCCGTTTCAGGCCGCTTCGAAATTCCACACGGTCAGTGCACTTGCTTTGCCCCGCCTTGACGCATGCGTCTGCGGAACAACAACTCTGTTGAACGTTCCCGGAGCGACCTCCACACTCCGCGCTTGCCCGACATGGATACGAGGACCGCAAATGCTCCTGCACCGAATGCTTTCCGCCGCCGTCGTTTTCACCATGTTGACGACTAACGCGTTGCTGGCGGCAGCCCCCGCCCCGACCAGCCCGACAGCGTCGGAAGTGCAGAACCACGATGCGTTCTATTGGCTAAGCGAGATCAACAAAGCCTCGGCGGTGATGGTCGTTGAGACGCACATCGTTCCCGCAGCTTTGGGTAAGGTGATCGCGGACGCAGTCGCCACGGTCATTGGTCAGGCCGAAACAGACCGGACGCTTCGGTCTGGGGATTATTTGCGGGTCGAGGAACTGCTGGTCCGAGCTGGAGGTCAAGATGTTACGCGTATGCACTCCGGCCGGAGCCGACAGGACATCGGAGCCACAAGCAGCCGCCTTTTTCAACGAGAACAGCTTCTGAGGACAATTCGCGATCTCGATACGCTTCGCGCCACAATGTTGGAATTCGCCGGTAAGTATCCCAACGCTATCGTGCCCGCATACACACAGGGCGTTCAGGCGCAGCCCATCTCGTTCGGCCACTACGTTCTCGGCTACTCGGAAGCGCTGGAGCGAGCGTCTGACAGGCTCAAAGAAGCATATGTTCGCGTCAACAAGTCGCCCCTCGGCTCAGCTGCTTTGGGGACGTCAAGCTTTCCGGTCGACCGCGCGCGGCTTGCCGCTTTGCTTGGTTTCGACGGCCCCATCGTCAACTCGCTAGACGCAAACCAGATCTCGATTGTGGACATTGGGGCTGAACAGGCAGGAGTGGCGGCATCTATTGCACTGACCATCGGCACCTTCGTGTCCGACATCGAAGCTCAGTACAAATTGACAACGCCTTGGCTGACGCTGACTGAGGGAACGCTTACAGGCACAAGCAGCATCATGCCTCAGAAACGGAACCCAAATGCATTACTCAGTGTAGGAATTGCCGCCAGCAATGTGCTTGGGCAGGCCACAAGCTATTACTTCAAGGCCCATAATGTTGGCCACGGATATCCGGACTACAAAAGCACGGAGCCACAGGAGTCGATGCGGTTGTTAGCGTCTACGATGACGCAGCTAACGGCGGTGATCCGTCAGCTAAATTTAGACGAGCGCAGGGCGCTGGCGGAAGTCAACGCCGACTACGCCACCACCACCGAGTTGGCAGACGTACTGCAGCGAGACGCAAACATTCCTTTTCGCATAGGGCATCATTTTGCATCTGAGTTGGTAACGTTTGGCCGCGCCAGGGCGCTTCCCCCATCGGGCATTTCCTATGCGGACGCGAAGCGTATCTACGCGACATCCGCGCTCAACTTCGGCATCAAGAACGCCAAGCTGCCCTTGGACGAAGCAACTTTCCGTCGGTCGCTAACACCCGAAAACATGGTGCGCTCAAGCTTAGGGCTCGGTGGACCCCAACCCAGCGAAGTTGCCCGGATGCTGGGAGCACAGCATGCGCGACTGCAAGCCGACCGCGCTTGGTTATCTGAACGGCATTCTGCCTTAGATGGGGCTGCAGAAGCTCTGGACGCTGCGTTTAGCCGTCTGCGGGCGCCGTAATCCAAGCCAGCATCGCCGCGGACTGTCGGGCTGATCAGCGATGAAGCCCGGTCCTAGTGACACGGGGGGGGTGGTTACGCATACGTAGGCAGAGGGGGATTGCCGCCCTGTCCCTGGCGAGCTGGCGTGCCTTTCGAGACGACGGTCCGCATTGGGCGTTTCCGGCATTCCGTCAAAGGTCACGGTGTGTGCAGAATCCTGTCCCTGCAGCCCATGGCGGGAGCCGCGAACGATGCCGGAGACAGTGAAGGAATGGACCAAGCGCCGGGGGCAAAGCTTGGCGGACGATCTCGATATCCTGCTTGGCGACCTTTGCGTCATTTGGGGCTTCTGCAATGGCCTCACCGGATGGGAGTTAACGCACCAGGGTGGAACCATCACGCCGGAAAGCTTTGCACGCGCTGTCGTTTCCGCTGAAGGTCTGGACACAGCCTCATCGGACGCGTGGCTGCCGAAATTGCGCGGCGTTTTCGCGGATCGATACGGAGATGCGGCGTCCGAGACGAACTTCAAGTCGCTTCAGAAATAGGCGTATCCGCGTCGAAAGGGTTTCGCCATCAACACAAGGGGCCAGTCAATGGTTACGTCGTCCAGCTTGCCGGTACTGTCGCTGAAGCGGGTTTTGTCGGCATGCGTTGCCATGGCCGTCGCCGCCGTCCTGATGCCGACGGCGAGCTTCGCGCAAAGCGCGGCGGAAATCGCCAAAGCCCGGGACGAAGTTTGGGCGAAGGAAAAGAAAATCTACACATACGAACAGCGCAATCTCGGCGGCGACTATTACCACTCCATCTCCGCCGACGGTTATTTGGGCTGGACGTACGGCTCACCCAAGCCCTTCCGCAAGCCGAAGGACCCGCAGGCGCCGCGGGCAACGCCCACCAAGGAAGTCATTACGCCTGAGTTCACGGACTTCAGTTTGGAGGGCAACACGGCCATCCTTTACTACACCAACCATCGCACGATGCTGAGAGACGGCACGCCGGTCGATCAGTACTTCGCGAACATTCACGTGTTCATTCGCGATGGAAGCGACTGGAAGCTTCTGGCGTCGATGTCGCGCCTGGAAGACCCCAAGACGAAATAGGCCGCGTTCTCAGCCGCCGGCTTTGAAATGCTGCGATTCCAGCGGAATGCCGCTGGCGACCGCGCCCTCTTCGCCGAGGGGGGCCATGACGTCCCCGTTCACCAGCACCTCGATGCCGCCGGCGTTGCCGGTCATGAGGGTCAGGCCGGTCTCGTTGGGCACCCGGTAGATCTCGCCCTTCTTGAGCAGGCGCGTGATCATCAAGGTCTCGCCGCGGCGCACCTGGATCCAGCTGTCCACCTTGGCGCGCAGTTCGAGCACGTCGGTGGGGAGCGCGGCGGTTTCGGTCGGCGCGTCCGCGGTGGTGTTCACCGGCGGCGGCGGTTCTTCCGTTGCCATGGGCGGCGACGGCGGTTGGGGGGCTTCGCTGCCCGCATCATCCGAGCCGCCGTCTTGCGCGGTGGGTGCGGTCGGTTCCGCGGCGGCGACTTCGGTGGGCTTCGCGGGCGCAAGGCGCGCGGGCACTTCCTGCACCAAGGGCGCGGTGCGGCCGGCGCCGGAGGTGGCATACCAGAGGCCGTAGATGGTCATGCCCAGAAGGATCGCGCCTAGGAGCGACAGACCCGAGGGGATGCCTGTGTCGGGCGTCGGGATGGGGAAATCGAGCGCGGCCTTGCGCTTCAGCCCGGAGCTTTCTTCCTTGAAGCGGCGGACGACTTCATCGCCGTCGAGTTCGAGATGGTCGGCATAGGCCCGCACGAAGCCGATGGCATAGGCCTGACCGGGCAGGTCTTCGTAACGGCCGTCCTCGATCGCGACGAGGTAGGTGTAGCGGATGTGCAGGACCTGGGCGATGTGCTGGAGATCTTTGCCAAGGCGCATGCGCGTGGCACAGAGCAGCCGGCCGACGCCGGTCTCGTCCCGCGCCTCGCCCGCGCCGGCATGACCGCCACGGCCGAAAGCGCGGCGGAACAGCGCGCGCGTTTTCCCCATCGCGGACTCCCGCGGTGCGGCGTCTTCGGTCGATGCGGGTTCTGGCTGACCGCCTGACATACTCGGATGGTGCCCCTAGTGGCCGCTGCCCTGCCCGAGGCAGCAAGCTGGAGGATTAACTAAACCCTTCGCGGCATTAACGAATTTGGCAAAATTCTAGTACGGCAGGGCCCGGAAGGAAAGCGCGGGCTTACTGCAAGGCAATGGCATGGTCGCGTGCAAAGGCCCTGAGGTTCTCGCGGACCGTGGAAACCTCAGCCGCGAGGAGTGTCTTCACATAACTCCGGGCTGCTTCCAAGCGCAGGCTGCGGACCATGCCACGGACCGGGCCAATGCCCGAGGCCGACATGGACAGATTGCGGAAGCCCAGCGCCACCAGGGCCAGGGCCTCGAGCGGCTGGCCGGCGATCTCGCCGCAGATCGACACCTCCACCCCCGCCGCGTCGCACTTGGTGACGATGGAATGCAGCACCCGCAGCATCGTGGGCGACAAGGTGTCGTAGCGGCTGGCGACACGGGTGTTGCCGCGGTCCACCGCGTAGAGGAACTGCATCAGGTCGTTCGAGCCGACCGAGATGAAATCGGCATGGCGCACCAGTTCGTCCAGCTGCCAGAGCAGCGACGGCACCTCGAGCATGGTGCCGATCTTGATCTCGCTCGGCCCCGGCGCGCCGCTGTCGCGATGCCGCGCGAGCTCGCGGTTGAGGATATCGCGCGCCGTCGCGAACTCCGCCACGGACGCGATCATCGGGAACATGACGCGCAAGGTCGCGCCCGTGGTCGCCGAGATCAGCGCGCGCAACTGTTGGCGCATCAATGACGGGCGATCGAGCGTGAGGCGAATGGAGCGCCAGCCCATCGCCGGATTGTCTTCCTGCATCGCGAACGTGGAGGCCGCGATCTTGTCGCCGCCGACATCGAGGGTGCGGAAGGTGACGGGCCGGCCACCCGCGGCATCGACGACCTGGCGATAAAGCGCCTGTTGCGTCTTCACGTCGGGAAGGGTGGGCAGACTCAGGAACGGCATCTCCGTCCGGTACAGGCCGATGCCCGCCGCGTTGGTCTCCGGCAATGCCTGCATGTCGATCAAGAAGCCCGCGTTCAGGTAGAGCCCGACGGGATGGCCATCCAATGTGATGGACGGAAGGTCCTTGCGCTCCGCATAGGCGGCCTTGCGACGCGTACGCGCGTCCACCGCCGCGGTGGTGAGGTCCACGACTTCGTCGGACGGGCGGATGATGATCTGCCCGGCATCGGCGTCGAGCACGATCAGGTCGAGCGATTCGATGCGCTGCAGGGCGCCCTGTACCTGCGCGACCACCGGAATATCGAGCGCCTTGGCGACCACCACCGCATGCATGGTGGGCGAGCCCTCTTCCATCACCAGGCCGCGCAGCTTGCGCCGGTCGTAGTCGAGCAGTTCCGTGGGCCCGATCGAGCGGCACACGAGGATGGCGTTGTCGGGCAATTCCACGCGCATGCCGCCGCCGGCAAGGATGTTGAGCAGGCGATTGGCGAGGTCGTCCAAATCTTGCAAGCGTTCGCGCAAGACCGGGTCGCTGACCTGCTGCATGCGCACGCGCGTATCGTCGTGCACCTTTTGCACGGCGGCCTCGGCGGTGAGGCCGGAGCCGATCGCTTCCATGATGCGGCTGATCCAGCCGCGATCGTCGGCGAACATCCGGTAAACCTCGAGGATGTCGCCGTAGAGACTTGTGTCGCCGTGGGCGCCGTCGATCATGGCGTCGACTTCCGCGCGCAGGGCCGCGAGCGCCTTGTCGAGGCGCTGCTCCTCCACCGCCGGATCGTCGCTGACGATGCGCCCGATTCGCACGTGCGGCTTGTGCATCACGGCAAGGCCGATGCCGACGCCGGCCACCAATGTCGCGCCGGTCAGGCGCGGCGCGATCAGCGCGTTGCCTTCGGTCTGGAACAGTTCCTCGCGCTTGACGACCTGGCTCGCGGCGATCAACTCGGCGATGACCATCGCCACGGTCTCGAGCGTCTCCACTTCCCAGTCGTTGAAGGGACGCTGCTCGCGCGTTTGCACCACCAGCACGCCGATCACGCGGCCGGCCTGGAGCATCGGCACGCCCATCAGCGAGCGGAAGAAATCTTCGCCGGTTTCCGGGCGGTAGACGAATTGCGGATGGGACCAGGCATCCGCCAGCGCCACGGGATTGGAGTGCGCGGCGATCTCGCCGACGAGACCTTCACCGACCCGCAGGCGCGTATTGTGCACGGCGGTCTGGGACAGACCGAAGGTTGCGAACAGTTCGAGCACTTCGCCGGCGCGCATCACGTAGCAAGAGCACACGTCGGCCTTCAGCTCTTTCGCGATCAGGGCCACGGTCTTGTCGAGGCGTTCCTGGACGGAACCCGCGCCCGCCATGACGTCGCGCAGACGCGACAACATGCGGCGCAGGTCGACTGCGCTGAAGCCGCCGGTCATGCGCCCGTCCCGAACCTGACCATGGTCAGGTCCGCAACGAGAGGGCGGCTTCGGCTTGCTGGAGCAATTCGGCCACGATCGCGGCGACGGGCTCTTCCCTGGTGACCATGCCGACGCTTTGGCCGGCCATGAGGGAGCCGCGCTCGACGTCGCCGTCGATCACGGCGCGGCGCAGGGCGCCGGCCCAGAAGTGCTCGATCTCCAACTGCGCCGCGGTCTGGTCGACCTCGCCGCGGGCGAACTTCTCCGAAACGCGGCGCTGGGTTTCCATGAACTCGTCGGTGCCTTCATTGATGAGGGCACGGACCGGGATCACCGGAAACTTCTTGTCCAACTGCACGGTCGGCATGGCGTCGCGCGCGCTGGCGCGGATGAACGCCTTCTTGAATTTCGGGTGGGCGATGCTCTCCGTCGCGCAGACGAACCGCGTGCCCATCTGCACGCCGGCCGCGCCCATCTCGAGATAGGACACGATCGCTTCGCCGCGCCCGATGCCGCCGGCCACGAACACCGGCACGTCGCGGATCACCGGCAGGATTTCCTGCGCGAGCACGGAGGTGGACACTGGGCCGATATGCCCGCCCGCTTCCGCGCCTTCGATGACGATGGCGTCCGCGCCGTTCTTCACCAGCCGCTTGGCCAGCACGACGGCGGGCGCGAAGCACAGGACCTTGGCGAAGGTCTTGGCCTGCTTGATCGCCTCCGTCGGCGGGATGCCGCCGGCGAACACGACGAATTTCACGTTGTTGGCGCCGCACACGCCCACCAGCTCCAGGAGCTGCGGGTGCATGGTGATGAGGTTCACGCCGAAAGGCTTCTTGGTGAGCGCCTGGGTCGCCTTGATCTCTTTATCCAACAGCTCCGGCGTCATGGCGCCGCAAGCGAGCACGCCGAAGGCGCCGGCGTTGGAGATCGCTGCGACGAGATTGCGTTCGGAGACCCAGGTCATCGCCCCGCTGATGATGGCGAAAGGGCAGCCCAGGAAGTCGGTGCCGCGCTTCCACAGCGCCGCCAGCCGCGGCGACTGTTGCGGGAGCGTCGCGGCCGTCGATACTTTTTGTAGGGCGACCGCGTCGTTCATCGGGATTTCCCTGGTCTTAGGCGGCGTCTAGGCCGTAGGCCGTGTGCAAGGCGCGTAAGGCGAGTTCAGTATACTCTTCGGCGATCAGGACACTCACCTTGATCTCCGAGGTCGAAATCACCTGAATATTGATCCCTTTGTCGGCCAGGGCCTTGAACATGGTCTGCGCGACGCCGGCATGGCTGCGCATGCCCACGCCGATCACCGAAACCTTCACGACAGACTTGTCCGAGCCGATGCTCTTGTACGGCACTTTGATGCTTTCCTTCACGACCTTCAGGGCCCGCTCGAGATCGGTCCGGGTGGTGGTGAAAGTGATGTCGGTCGTGCCGTCCTGGGACGTGTTCTGCACGATCATGTCGACGTTGATGTTCGCGGCCGACAGGGGCCCAAACACGCCCGCGGCGATCCCCGGCTGATCGCTCACGCCGATCAGGGTCACCTTGGCTTCGTCGCGGCTGTAGGCGATGCCGCTCACCAGTTCTTTTTCCACGATTTCGTCCTCGTCACAAACCAGGGTGCCAGGGGCATCCGAAAAGCTCGACAGCACCTGCACGCGCACGCGGTGCTTCATGGCCATCTCGACGGAGCGCGTCTGCAGCACTTTCGCGCCGAGGGACGCCATCTCCAGCATTTCTTCGTAAGAGATTTTATCGACCTTGCGGGCCGATTTCACGATGCGCGGATCGGTGGTGTAGACGCCGTCCACGTCGGTGTAGATGTCGCAGCGGTCGGCCTTGATGGCGGCGGCGACGGCGACGGCGGTGGTATCGGACCCGCCGCGGCCCAGGGTGGTCACGCGGTTGTCCGGGCCGATGCCCTGGAAACCGGCGATGACCGCGACATGGCCGGCCTTCATGGACTTATCGATCTCGTCGCCCTTGATGTCGACGATGCGCGCCTTGCCGTGGGCGTCGTCGCTGATGATCGGAATCTGCCAGCCGGACCAGGACCGCGCCTGGATGCCCAGCTGCTGCAGGGCGATGGCCAACAGGCCGGATGTCACCTGTTCGCCGGTCGCCACCACCGCGTCGTATTCGCGCTGATCGTGGTCCGGCGACAGTTCATTACAATAGGCGACCAACTGATTGGTCACACCAGACATGGCGGAGACCACCACGGCCACTTCGTTGCCACGGTCGATTTCCGCTTTCACACGGTTGGCGACATTCTTGATGCGGGCGATATCGCCCACGGAGGTGCCGCCGAATTTCTGAACGATCCGCGCCATAAGCCGGTGTACTCGAACGCTGTCTATTTGGAGTGCCATGCCGGGGGGGCACGGCGGGCGTATAGATACTCAAAGGTGTTTCGGCTCACAAGCGCCCAAAAGCAGGTTTCTGGGGCTGAACTTCCAGGTTTTTCAGCCTTATAGTGCCGCCCATGACTGCAACCGCCACTGTTTCCCCCACCGTATCCCCTGAGGAGGTCGCCAAGTTCGCCAAGATGGCGGACAGCTGGTGGGACCCCGCGGGCGCCTTCCGGCCCCTGCACAAGTTCAATCCGGAGCGGATCCGCTTCGTCCGCGACCGGCTGGCCGCCCATTTCGGCCGCGATCCGGAAGGACCGGCGCCGTTCGCCGGCTTGCGCCTGCTGGACGTGGGCTGCGGCGGCGGGCTGATCGCCGAGCCCATGGCGCGCCTCGGCTTCGAGGTCACGGGCATTGACGCAACGACGGAGAACATCGCCGTCGCCAAGCTGCATGCGGAGCGCATGAACCTGGCGATCCGCTACGAAACGGCCGCGCCGGAATCCCTGCGCGCGGCAGGCATGGAATTCGATGCGGTACTGGGGCTGGAAGTCGTCGAGCACGTCAGCGATGTCGGCGCGTTCCTCGGCGCGGTCGGCGGGCTGGTGAGGCCCGGGGGTGCTGCGGTGGTGGCGACGCTGAACCGCACGCTCAAAGCATTCCTGCTGGCGAAGGTGGGCGCGGAGTATGTGTTGCGCTGGCTTCCGGCGGGCACGCACGACTGGCGCAAGTTCGTGCGTCCGAGCGAACTCGCGACAGGTTTGCGGCGCGGCGGTCTGGTGCTGCAGGAGTTCGCGGGGATGAGCTACGACATCGCCACGGACGGCTGGAAACTCGGCCGCGATCTCGACGTGAACTATCTGGCGTTCGCGACGAAGCCGTAACTGGCAACGTTGTCACCCCGGACAAGCTGCGTAGCAGCGCGATCCGGGGTCCAGGGTCACAAGCAACATCGGTTCAATTTACCCTGGATCCCGGCTCGCGCTTCGCTTGGCCGGGATGACGGCCTGGGTGTGGCCGTCAGTTCTTGCGCTTCGGCCAGGGGATCGCGGCGACCTTGATGCCTTCCTCGGTGAGGGCCTTGGCCTCTTCGAGGGTCGCGTCGCCGTAGATCGGACGATCCGGTGCGTCGCCGTAATGAATCTTGCGGGCTTCTTCCGGAAACTCGGCGCCGACGTGATCGAAGGTCTTCTCGATCGTCTCCCGCAATTGGGTGAGAGCCGCCGCGGCCTTCTGCATCGCCGAGGCCATGTCCTCGAGGGACTGCTGCACCGGCGCGCCGGTGGGCGCGGCCGCCGCACTCGGCGCGGTCTCCTGTGTCGGCGCGGCTTCGTTCTTGTTCAGGCGCGGCGCCATGGGCGCCTTGCGCACGCGGGTGCTGCCGCACACTGGGCACGGGGACTGACGCGCGCGCAGCACTTTTTCCGCAGCATCGCTGTTGCGGAACCAGGACTCGAACGTGTGGTCTTCGTCGCAGGTGAGGTCGTAAAGGATCATCGCACTTACCGCTCTCTCGCAATGCGCGCGTTGATCTAGGCCTTTTGCACACTGCTGGCAAGATTGGGGCTGGGCGCGAGCCGCGAGAATCCCGTTTCCAACCCAATCGCAGGTACCTT
The DNA here is from genome assembly GCA_965279655.1 of Rhodospirillaceae bacterium. Taxonomy (GTDB): domain Bacteria; phylum Pseudomonadota; class Alphaproteobacteria; order Rhodospirillales; family Rhodospirillaceae; genus SCTM01. The sequence continues at coordinate 290,472 of OZ257255.1, read as the reverse complement.
GCCGCGCGCCCGGCCGACTTCCGCCGGATCGATCGCGGCCATGATTACACCCGGCTCAGCGCCCGCATCCTCAAGCACTTCACCCCAGGGGTTGATAATGAGGGCATGGCCGAACGTCTTGCGTCCGCCGGCGTGGGTGCCAGTCTGTGCGGGCGCGAAAATGAAGCAACCGTTTTCAATCGCGCGGGCCCGCAACAGCACATGCCAATGCGCTTCGCCGGTGACTTGCGTGAACGCCGACGGCACGGAGATGAAGTCCGCCCCCGCTTGCGCGAGATTGCGGTAGAGCTGCGGGAAGCGCAGATCGTAACAGATCGTCAGCCCCAACTTGCCCCAGGGCAGATCGACCAACGCAGCCGCGTTGCCCGGATGAAACGTCGCGCTCTCGGCGTAGCGCTCGCCGTTGCCGAGGTCGACGTCGAACATGTGAATCTTGTCGTACTGCGCGGCGATCTTGCCGTCGGGCGCGAGCACATAGTTGCGGTTCGCGGCCTTGCCGTTCGGCAGGCTCACGGAAAGACTGCCCGCGTGCACCCACACCTTCAGCTCGCGCGCCAGGTCGGCGAAGGCTTTTAGAGCGGGATGCTCATTCTCCGACTTCGCACTATCGAGAACGGCCGCCCTGCCCCAGGTCATCATCGCGACGTTCTCGGGCATGAGCACCAGATCGGCGCCCTTGTCGACGGCGTGGCGCGCGAGCGCGCTCGCGGCGGCGATGTTCGCCGCCATATCGTCCGATGCATTGACTTGAACGCAGGCCGCGGTGAAGGGCGTTCCGGCCATCGCTATGACGCCGGGGCCAGGAGCGGATCGAGCCCGCCGTTCCGGTCGAGGGCATAGAGATCGTCGCAGCCGCCGATGTGCTTATCGTCGATGAAGATCTGCGGCACCGTGCGGCTTCCGTGGGCGCGCGCGAGCATCTCGGTGCGTTTGGCGCCGTCCACCATCACATCGATTTCCGTGAAGTCGGCACCCTTGCGGGTCAACAACTGCTTTGCCCTGTGGCAGTAGCCACAGTAGGGCGAGGTATAGATTTCGATCTTCGCCATTCGCCGTCACGCCCTGGTCGCGTCGTTGGAGTGTGATTTCGCCCGCCCCGGCTGGCAAGCAAAAGCCGCCCGCCGCCGCAGCGTACGCGTGATATATAGTGCCTGCCGGTGGCAAAACCATGGCGATACGGATGACGGCCAGGACCTCGCGCGAGATCGACACACTGATCCTTCTGACCGGCCGGGACGAGGCGCCGCTGCTGGCGGACATCCTGCGGGCCTACAACGCGGCGCTGGCCGTCGTTCCCGTCCACGACAAGGCCGCCGTGACGACGGCTTGTCTGACGGCGGGTCCCGGCACCCGGCTGCTTTCCGTCTGCTCCCCCGTGATCGTGCCCGACGAGGCGCTGCGCGCCTTGCCCGGCCCCGCCTACAACTTCCATCCCGGCCCGCCGACGCGACCCGGGCGCTACCCCGGCGTGTTCGCGCTCTACCATGAGGACGCACGTTTCGGCGTGACGGTGCATGAAATGGCCGCGCGCGTGGATTCCGGGCCGATCGTCGCCGTGGACTTGTTCGATGTCCCCCATGGGTGCGACCTGCGCACGTTGGAGAACCTCACCTTCAAGCGCCTGATCGCGCTGCTGCGGACCTTGGGCCCGCATCTCGCGCGCATCGCGTCACCGCTGCCCGCAATCGACGCGGCGTGGTCGGGACGCAAGACAAGACTGGCCGAGGTGGACGTGCTCGCGCGGCTGACGCCCGATCTGACTCCTGCGGAAATCGCCCGGCGGCGCCGCGCGCTCGGCGGTCAGGTGTTCGAACCCGATCCGGGCTGGATGCGCACGGATCACTAGGTCGCCGGCCTAACTTCCCGGCGTCGGCACGCGGCCGAGCACCAGGACATCCACCCGCTGCGCGCCACCGGCGAGCAACGCGCGCGTGCAGGCCTCGGCGGTGGCTCCGCTGGTGAGCACATCGTCGATGAGCAATACGCGCTTCCCCGCGATCGCCGGGCCGCGCCGCACGGCGAAGGCGCGGGCGACATTGCGGCGGCGCGATTGGCGATCGAGGCGGCCTTGGCTCGGCGTCGCTTTGATGCGCGCGAGGGCATCTGCCACGACCGGCTTGTGCGCGATCCTTCCCAGGGCATTGGCAAGCAGCGCCGATTGATTGTAGCTGCGCCACAACAGGCGCCAGCGGTGCAGCGGGACGGGCACGATCACATCGCAGGCGTGCAGCAACTCTTCGCCGGCGCGCTGCATCCAGCGCGCGAGGTGCACCGCCGCATCGGTGCGATCTCCGTGCTTCAACTTCAACAGCAGCGATTTGCTCGCGTCGTTATAGACGAAGACCGCCCGGGCCCGATTGTAGTCGGGGCGCTCCCGCAGGCACGCGCCGCAGACCGGCTCGTCCGGTGCGGCGGCTTGCAACGGGATGCCGCACACCCGGCAGGATGGCTGCGCGATGAAGGTGAAGCCGTTGAAGCAATCGGGGCACAAGGCACCCGCCATGTCGACGATGGTACCGCAACTCAAGCACCGCGGCGGCAGAACCGCATCGATCGTCATGCGGCTCGCTTCGCGTGCGGCCAAGAGTACCGAAGCGATACTCAAAGTCCCCTCCCGCTTTCCTCGCTGCTGTCAAAAATGCCATAACCGCCCCCCATGGTCGACAGCATGAACGTCTTCGAGCGGGCCCTTGTCCGCCACCGGCGCGACCGCGCCGCCCCGCGCCTGGGGCAAGCGGACTTCCTGCTGCGCGAGGGCGCCGCGCGTTTGGCCGACCGGCTGTTCGACGTGACCCGCGATTTTCCCCTGGCACTCGATCTCGGCTGCCACACCGGGCAACTCGGCACGGAACTGCACGGCCATCCGAAGGTCGGCCATCTCATGCAATGCGATTTTTCCACAGGCATGGCCTGTGGTGCTTTCGCGGCCAACGCGCAGCCGACATTTGTCGCGGACGAGGAAGCCCTGCCGGTCGCGGAAGGGTCCCTCGACCTGGTGGTGAGCAACTTGTCCCTGCACTGGGTGAACGATCTGCCCGGCGCGTTCACGCAGATTCGGCGCGCGCTGAAACCGGACGGCTTGTTCCTGTGCACCCTGTTCGGCGGCGAGACCCTGCGCGAATTGCGCGTCGCTCTGATGGAAGCGGAAACCGAGGTCGCCGGCGGCGTCACGCCGCGTGTCTCGCCGTTCGTGGACGTGCGCGACGCCGGCAATCTGCTGACCCGCGCGGGCTTCGCCCTACCGGTGGCGGATGCGGACAACGTGACGGTCACCTACGCCGATATGTTCAAGCTGATGGCGGACCTGCGCGCCATGGCGGAGACCAACACCGTGATCGAACGGTCGCGCAAACCGACCCGCCGGGCGATCTTCCTGCGCGCCGCGCAGATCTACACGGAGCGCTTCACCAATTCCGCGCAGCGCATCAACACGACCTTCCAACTCGTCACGCTCACCGCCTGGGCGCCGCATCACTCGCAGCAGAAGCCCCTGCGCCCCGGCAGCGCGAAAGCCAGCCTCGCCAGCGCGCTCGACACCGAAGAGAAGCCAGCGGGCGAATCAGTCAAGAAGCCGCACTGATGGAATTCCACGCGCCCCTGATCGAAGGCACCCTCGTGCGCCGCTACATGCGGTTTCTCGCCGACGTGAAGCTGGCCAGCGGCGAAGTGGTGACGGCGCACTGCGCGAACCCCGGTTCGATGCTGTCTGTGCGCGAGCCGGGCGCGCGGGTGTGGCTTTCGCCCGCCGCCAAGCCGGAGCGCAAGCTGCGCTACACCTGGGAGATGATCGAAGTCGGCGGCGCGCTGGTCGGCATCAATACCGCCCATCCCAATCTTGTCGTCGCCGAGGGCATCCAGGCCGGGCGCGTGCCGGAGCTTGCGAACTATCCGGTGCTGAAGCGCGAGCAGAAGTACGGCAAGAACTCGCGCATCGACATCCTGCTGGAAGCGCCCGACCGGCCGCGATGCTTTGTGGAGGTCAAAAACGTGACCATGCGCCGCGACGCGGCCGGGCCGGCGGAATTCCCCGATTCGGTCACCGACCGTGGCGCTAAGCATCTGAAAGAACTGGCGGATATGGTCCGCTCCGGCGCTCGGGCGGTGATGTTCTACCTCGTCCAACGGGGAGATTGTGCCCGCTTCGCTATCGCCCACGATATCGACCCGGTCTATGCGGCGGGCCTGAAAACCGCGATGGCGGAAGGGGTTGAGGTGCTTTGTTACACCGCCAGGGTCGCCCCCGACGGCATCCACGTGGATGCGCCGTTGACGTTGGATTTACCCCGCTAAGGACATATATGTTGGCGGACCTCTGACCGCCCCCCTGGCCGTCCGACGTCCTTCGTTTTGAAAGCTTTTTGTTCCGATGCGTGATGCTGCCCTAAAACGTCCCCGTGACGTGCAAATCCACGGTCCCGAGGCCTTTGCCGCCATGCGCAAGGTCGGTCGGTTGACCGCGGAGATGCTCGACGACATCACGCCCCACGTCGTGCCCGGCATCACCACCGGCGAGATCGACAAGATCATTTACGACATGCACATCAAAAGCGGCTCGATCCCGGGCCCGCTGAACTACCGCGGCTATCCCAAGTCGGTGTGCACGTCCGTGAACCACGTCGTCTGTCACGGCATCCCGGGCGAACGCATTCTGCAAAACGGGGACATCATCAACATCGACGTCTCGCCGATCCTCGATGGCTGGTTCGGCGATTCCAGCCGCACCTACTTCGTGGGCGACGTGAAGATCAAAGCAAAGCGCTTGGTCGAGGTGACCTATGAAGCCCTGATGCGCGGCATCGCCGCGGTGAAGCCGGGCGCGACATTGGGCGACGTGGGCTATGCCATCCAGTCGTTCGCGGAAGAGAATCGCTTCACCGTCGTGCGCGATTTCTGCGGCCACGGTATCGGCACCGTGTTCCATCAGCCGCCGAACGTAATGCACTTCGGCGAGCCGGGCGAAGGCCTGGTGTTGGAAGAAGGCATGATCTTCACCATCGAACCGATGATCAACGCCGGCCGTTCGGATACGAAGGTGCTGGAAGACGGCTGGACGGCCGTCACCCGCGACAAGTCGCTCTCCGCGCAGTTCGAGCACACCATCGGCGTCACCAAGGACGGGGCGGAGATCTTCACCCTGTCCCCCAAGGGCTACACCTGCCCGCCCTATCCTGCGTAGCGCGCGATGACGCGGCGGGGGGCGAAGAACGAACTAGACGACGCCCTCGGTGAAATGGGCGGGCTCTTCCCTCCCACGCCGCGCAAGGACCTCTACGAAGGCCACCGCGAACGCCTGCGCGAACGGTTCATGAAGGAGCCGGACGCGGTTCCGGATTACGAACTTCTGGAAATGCTGCTCGCCACGGCGCGCCCGCGGGTGGACACCAAGCCGGAAGCCAAGGCGCTCCTCAAACAGTTCAATGAGAGTTTCGCCGAAGTGATCTCGGCGGACCCGGACGCGCTGCGCACCGTCAAAGGCGTGGGCGAGACGTCGGTGGTCGTGCTGAAGGTGGTGCAGGAAGCAGCGCTGCGGCTGCTGCGGCCCAAGCCGCTGCACACCAATCTCATCTCGTCGTGGAATGCGTTGGTCGACTACCTCACCGCGCGGACGGCCTATGGTGCGACGGAACAGTTCCGCGTGATCTACCTGAACCGTAAGAACCAACTCATCGCAGACGAGGCACAGGGCGAGGGCACCGTGGATCACACGCCGGTCTATCCGCGCGAGGTGGTGAAGCGGGCGCTGGAGTTGAACGCGAGCGCGCTCATCATGGTGCACAACCATCCGAGCGGCGATCCGACGCCGTCCCGCGCCGACATCGAAATGACCCGCAAGGTGAAGGACGCCGCCACCGCGGTGGGCATCACCCTGCACGACCACGTGGTCGTCGGCCGCGGCGGCACGGTCTCTTTCAAGACCGCCGGGCTGTTGTAGAGCCGTTCGCCGTCCGCGGCACGGTCTCGCCAATCCGAGCCAACGCTCTCGTTATCGGGCCCAAGCTTTTATGATGCCCGATTTTTGCGGTGTCCGGGGGCGGATTGACTCCGCCCCCTCGCCGCCTATGCTCAAGAACAGCTTGGCATACCGATTGATTCGATGCGCGACCGCGCACGACCTGGTGCGCGGCTGATTGCAATATCCTCACTGTTGAGACGCGACCCGCGCGCGCGGGACCGCCGATGAACCTCATGTGGGAGTGATCGCGATGAGCCTGGACCGCCGAAGCCTTCTCTCCACCCTTGCCGCCGGCGGCATCGGTCTTGCGGGCACCTCGGGCGCACGCGCCGCTGCGGAGGCAAGATCGCTTCTGACGGTGTCGGCGCAAGCGCCCTACCATCTTGGGCCGCTGGTCAACCGAGACCGCGCGACGGAGGTATTGGAGCGGCTAGGCTTGGAAGGCCTGGTCCTCATCCATCCCATCAACCGGTACCACGTCACCGGCTTCGACGGCGGCACGTTCACCCCGTCCATCGGCGGTCACACAAGCGTCTTCGCGGCCATCAGCAAGAATCGCGCGCAGCCGGTCGCGATGGTGATGGCGTCGTTCCCGTATTACTTCCAGATGGCCGACGTTCAAGACGAACGCAACGTCGTCGTCTACCAGTACACGGACCCGCCGCCGGCGGACGAAAAAGACCTTTCCAACAACAGCGCGGTCCTCGCCACGGGGCACAGCCTCAAGGCGGGCGACATCGGCGTGTTGCGCGACCACAAGCAAGAGCCGTTGGACCAGCTCGAAAAAGACCGCGAACGGCACACCCGTGCGCAGGCCAAGGCTCGGCCGATTGCGACCAGCGCGCTGCAGGCGCTTGGAAAGGCGATGAAAGACCTCGAGCTGGATCGGGGGCGGATCGGAACCGATGCGCCGCAAAATTCGCAGGAGTGGACGGAGATCGCGGGCCTCGCGCCCCGCGCGCAACTCACCGATGCCAACGACGCGACCGGGCTGATCCGGCTGGTGAAGTCCCCCGCCGAAATCGCGCTGATGCGCTATGCCGCGCGCGCCAATGCCGAGGCGGCGCTCATCGCGTGCCAGGCCGTGCGCGCGGGCGCGACCCACCGCGACTTGCGTTCGACGTTCTATGCGGAATGCGCCCGGCGCGGCAGCCGCGGGGTGTGGATGATCGTCGACCGGGTGCACAGCGATGTGGTCAAGGGCGAGTTCCGCAACGGGCAATCGTTCATGATCGATGCGGTCAGTACGTTCCAAGGCTATCACGGCGACTACGGCCGCACGGTGTTCGTCGCCGAACCGTCGAAGACCATGGCGCGGCATACGAAGGGAATGGAACTTGCCTGGGCGGCGGTGCGGGAGAAAATGCGGCCGGGCCTGAAGTTCACGCAGCTTCAGGCGCTGGGTCAGGAAGCGTTGACCAAGGGCGGCTTCGATACGGCCGTGCGGATCACGCCGCACAGTGTCGGCATTCTCCATACGGATGCGCACAACATCGCCGGCCTCACGCTCGAAAAAGACATGATCATCAGCGTGGACTTCCCGATGCTCGAAAGCGGCGTTGGCGGGTCGGCGCACCTGGAAGACCTGACGCTGATCACCGCCGACGGGCATGAACTGCTGAACGACACCTCGCATCCGCAAATTCTGGTGTGACGAGGGTCGCACGGAGCTTTGTCGCCGCCCCGTCACTTGTTTCGAGTGCGGTTGGAGTCATGCGTGCGGATTAAAAAATCCGGTTCGCCGGGGGCGTTTTTTCTGTGGTTCGGCAATTCGTTAGATGTTTCTCGTGGGCTTTCCCCAAAAGTCAGCACTTCATGACAACAGGATTAATTCGTTTGGGAGAATTGTGCGCCTGATTTAACCTGATCCGGTCGGGGGACTTATTCAGGGGGAGATTGCACATGTCTCGTCATTCGCGCGTGAGCGCACTGGCATCCATCTTAATGGCCGGGACTGCCACTGTAGGCTTCGTCCAAGAAGCACAGGCCCAAATCGAAGAGATCATCGTCACCACGCGCAAACGCGCCGAAAACCTCCAGGAGGTTCCGATCGTCGTGACAGCGTTCACCGCCGCCTCGATCGAGCGCAAGGGCATCGCCGACCTCGCCGACGTCGCGAAATACACCAACGGCCTGATCCTCGACGAAGGTTTCTCCAAGACGGACACGCGCATCACCCTGCGCGGCCTGTCGCCGACCCGCGGACGCCAAAACGTGGCCGTGCTGCAGGACGACGTGGACATCTCCTCGCTGGCCATCGGTCAGGCGGGCGGCACGTTCATCATCAACCCGCGCCTGTTCGACGTGGAGCGCATCGAAGTCGTGAAGGGCCCGCACTCGGCCCTGTACGGCCGCTCGGCCTTCGTCGGCGCGATCAACTACATCACCAAGAAGCCCGGCGATACCGTGGAGGGCACCGTCCAGCTCGAGGGCGCCACCCACGGCAAGATGGAAGCCAAAGCCGGAATCAGCGGACCGATCGTCCCAGGCAAGCTCGCGATGGGCATCAACGGCGCGCTCTACCGCTTCGACGGTTTCTACAAGAACGCGGTGAACGGCAATCATCTCGGTGGCTCGAAAGGCGGCGGCCTTGCGGGCAACGCCGTCTTTACGCCGAACGACGTGTTCAAGTTCACCGGCCGACTGGAATACTCGGAGGATCACTTCGACAACGAAGCCCGCATCTACATAACCCGCACCGTCGACGTCGCCCAGCCGACGAACGCGATCACCGCTCCGTCCTTGGGCGGCAACCCCGTGTTGTCGGGGCTGAACGTCACGTTCCCGCAGGTCGTCGGGAAAATGGGTAGCGCCAGCGATTATCCAGGCCCCGCGGTGAGCCGCAACCCGCGCACGATGCGCGACTATCCGGGTTCGGATCGCCAGATCTTCCGCACGACCTTGCGCGCCGAAGCCGATTTCGGACCGGCGCTGCTGACCTCCATCACGCATTACGGCAACGTGAAGTCCTCGCTGTTCTCGGATCAGTTCGGCGTGGGTGACATCACCACCGACCCGACAGTGAACGGCATCCAGGAAACCAACATCGACACGCGCACCAAGCTCCTGACGGAGGAACTGCGGTTGCAGTCCAACGAAGAGGGCCGCCTCCAGTGGGTGATCGGCGGACTGTTCTGGAATGAAACGGTTTACCAGATCGGCCGCAACTTCGTGTGCGCCGGCGCCAGCGGTGGCCAGGCCAACAACTGCGGTGCCATCCTGGCAGCGGGCCCTGCGGCCGGCCTCAGCAGCGACGTGAAGCGCGACACGCACCACTACTCCGCGTTCGGATCGCTTGAGTTCAAGATCACCGATCGTCTCGGGATCTCGGGCGAAGCGCGGTACACAAAGGAACTCGAGACCAGCAACGGCAATGCGCTCGGCCTGCCGGCGTCGGGCATCCTAGGCTGCGGCGGCGTGGGCGCACCCGGCGCCCGTGTCCTGACCAACGGCGTGGTCACCTGCTCCGGCGCTTTCGGCCCCGCCGTTTCGGGCCCGAACACCATCAACACCTTCGTGAAGGTGAAGGCTGCGTCTAAATTCTGGACCCCGCGCGTGACCGTCGATTACAAGCTGAACCAAGACGCGCTGGTTTATGCTTCAGCGGCGAAGGGCCAGAAGCCGGGCGGCTTCAGCACCATCGGCGGCGCCTTTGCAGCGGTCGCGGACAATTCCTACCTGCCTGAAGAAATGTGGGTCTACGAACTCGGCGCGAAGACCGCGTGGTTCGATAACCGCCTTCAGTTCAACGTCGCCGGTTATTACCAGGACTTCACTGCCAAGCAGGTGTCCGTCCAGACACCGAGCCCGACGACGGGCCTGCCGTCCACCAAGATCGTCAACGCGGCCTCGGCGCGCGTCTACGGCCTGGAAATCGACGCCAACGCAGCGCTGTCGGAAAACGTCTCGGTCAACTTCGGCTATACCTACAACGACGCCAAGTACGCCAACTTCACGGACGTCAGCACCTCGGCGAGTGCAATTTCCCGCGCGGGCAATTGCACGGTGGTGCGTTTCCCCAATAACGCCACCAACCGCTGCCTTGTCGATTACAGCGGCCGCATGCTGGAAGGCGCGCCCAAGCACAACTTCCAGCTCGGCGGCGAAGTGCGCGGGCAGATCTCGGATACGATGACCTGGTTCGTGGACGTGGACACGCGCTACCAGACCGAGCGCTACACCACCTTCGAGAACACGCTGGAGATCGAAGCCTACTTCATGGCTGATCTGCGCGCGGGCGTTCGGTCGGACCGATGGAGCGTGACGGCCTACGTCAACAACGTGTTCGACGACGATAAATTCAAGGCCAACGGCGTGTATCTGCCGAACTGGAACGTGTCGTTCCTGGCGCCGCGCAACACGGTCATCAGCCACGTCACCGCGCTGTTGCCCGACAAGCGCCAGATCGGTTTGCGCATGAACTTCGGTTTCTAGCCAATACGTTGATCTAAAACACTTAAACCCCCGCCCCGGCAGACCGCCAGGGCGGGGGTTCTGATTCATGGCTCTGCCGCGGCGAACCGTTTTGACGCTGGGGCCGTTTAGTCCCGGCGGTGGGCAAACGGAGGGCACAGGTGAATCTCGTTCGATTGATTGCGGCCGCCCTCCTCCTGGGGTGGGTCAGCGCCGCGCAAGCCGCCGTCGATGCATCCGACCCCGCCGTCGCGGAGGCCCGCGCCCACATCGCCGCGCGCGGGCGCGCCAGCGTCATTGTCGCGTTCAATACGGCCGCGCCAGGCGCCACGCAGATCGCGCAAACGGTCAGCGGCCTGATCGCGCAACTCGGCGCCCAGGGCATCATCGTCGAACAGTCCTTCGAGAACCTGCCGCAGGTGGTCGTCACCGTGGATGCGGCGCAGTTCGACTATTTGATCGGCGTGGCGGACGTCGCCTCGGTTCACATCAACAAGCCGCGCCGCGCGCGCGAGCTTACGCCGGAATTGCGGTCGCTGGGTGCCCCGCTGCTGGACCTGGCGGAGCCCAAGCAGGCTGTGAACGACCCCGTCGGCACCAATGAGACGACGCGTTTCATGAAAGCCGATGTCGCCTGGCAACGCGGTTACACCGGCATGGGGCAGACCATCGTCATCCTCGATGACGGCATCGACGATACCCACGCGATGTTCGCCGGGCGCATCAACACCCAAGCCTGCTTCTCGCCGCGCTTCATGGGCGGCGACCAGTCGCTCTGCCCCGGCGGCACGACACAGGCCACCGGTGCGCATGCCGCTGCGGCGTGCCCGGGGAACGCCGGCGCCTGCGCCCACGGCACCCATGTCGCCGGGATCGCGGGCGGGATCTCGGGCGTGCTGCGGGGCGTCGCCTACAACGCCATGCTGCTGCCGATCCAGATTTACACCCTGAGCACGGATCCGGACGTCTGCGGGTTCTCCCAGAGTTGCCTCATCTCCTATGACTCCGCGCAGTTGAGCGCGCTCAACTATGTGATCGGGCTCGCGGGCTCGATGCGTATCGCCGCCGTGAACATGAGTCTCGGCGGCGATCCCGTGAGCGCCACCTGCGACACCAACCCGATGAAGTCGGCGGTGGATAGCCTGCGCAATCTCGGCGTGCTCACGACCATGGCGGCCGGTAACGAAGGCCAACGCGGCATCGTCGATCCGCCGGCGTGTATTTCCACGGCAATTGCGGTGAGTTCCGTCGGCGCCGCGGAGCCGGACGGCTCGACCAATCACGGGCCGACGGTGGACCTGCTGGCGCCCGGCATCATGGTCAACTCCGCCGTTCCCGGCGGCTATGGCGCCAAGAGCGGCTCATCCATGTCCACCGCGCAGGTGAGCGGCGCTATCGCGCTGTTGAAATCGGCCCAGCCGGACGCCAGTGCGGCGACGATTGAGTCCGCATTGAAGGCCGGCGGGGTGCCGACGCGCGCCACCGGCTGGACGTGGACGACACCGCGCGTGGATGTGAGTGCGGCGCTGGACATCCTGCTCGGCACCACCAGCAGCGCGCCGGCGGGAGTCGCGGTGACCGGCGTCCACACGTCCCGCGACCGCATCGCCCTTTCGTATCTGCGCTTCCACAACGCCGGCACCGGCGGCGGCCTGGTGACCGTCACCATCCTCGACACGAACGGCACACGCTTGGGGGTTTGGAGCAAGAACTTCGCCGCCGGCAGTTCGCCGCAGTTCTACGTCGGCATCATCGAAGCGGAGGCGGTGCCGGCGATCAATCCCGCCGCGAGCAGCGGCTACACATTCTACGTCGACTCCCCCAACACGGGGCATGTGCAGCATGCGATCTGGAATTCCATCGGACAATCGATCAGCAATATTTCGGGATGCGCCGCCGGGCTGTCATCGGACACGCGCACGCTGATCAACGTGCACACGTCGTCTGTGCCTTCCAACTATCCGAGCTATGCCCTGGTGCAGAACACCGGGCCGGTGGCGGCGGCGCCGCGCTTCATCGTGCGCGACGCGCACAACGGGCAGGACTTAGGCACGTTCACCACGTCGAGCCAGATCCCGCCGCTGGGAACCGCGTTGATCCCGATCGGCGGGATTATGCAATTCCTGGGTTACACCCCGCGGCCGGATCAGGATCACCTCAACCTGACCCTGACCGGCGGATTCTCAGGCTTCGCTCAGCACATCGTCGATAACCTGACGCCGCAGATCATCACGAACATGACGCCCAAATGCGACATGTGAGCTGCAACATGTAGCGCGAAATATTTGGCGCGCGATGGGCGGCTGCGCGCGAAGGTGCGCCTCTATCTAACAGCCGGCCTCCGGCCGGCGGGCCGGTTCCCACTTTTCCCTATCGCGCGCTTAGCCACGCCGCGCGATGGCGTGATAGACCAGCAGGATGACGATCGCGCCGATGGTCGCCACCACCATGCTGTAGATATTGAAGCCGGTGACGCCGGCGCTGCCGAAGGTGTTGAACAGCCATCCGCCCACGAAGGCGCCGACGATGCCGAGCAGGATGTCGAGCACCACGCCCTGGCCGGTGTTATCCACGATCTTGCTGGCGATGAATCCGCTGATCAGCCCGAGGATCAGCCAACCGAGAATAGTCATAGGGACCTCCACTCAAAGACGATTATCGGCATAACGCCCCCCTTCCCGTGGACGTTGCGGTGGCCCTGCGGGGCCTACGGAACGGGGTGGAGTTAACCCCCGGAATTGCCTATACATCCGGCGAAATCGCTTCTCGGGAACCCACCGAATGATCCCCCGCTACGCCCGGCCCGCCATGACCAAGATCTGGGAGGCGGAGAACAAGTTCCGCATCTGGTTCGAGATCGAAGCGCACGCGTGCGACGCGCAGGCCAAGCTCGGCGTGATCCCGGCGGACGCGGCCAAGGCGGTGTGGGCGCGCGGCAAGTGGGAGATCGACCGCATCGACGCCATCGAGCGGGAGACCAAGCACGACGTCATCTCCTTCCTCACCAATCTCGCGGAACACGTCGGCCCGGAAGCGCGCTTCGTGCACCAGGGCATGACGTCCTCAGACGTGCTCGACACCTGCCTGTCCGTGCAACTGGTGCAGGCGACCGACATCCTGCTGAAGGATATCGACGACGTTCTCGCGGCGCTGAAGAAGCGCGCGTACGAACACAAGATGACCGTCGCCATGGGCCGCAGCCACGGCATCCATGCGGAGCCGGTGACATTCGGCCTGAAGTTCGCGAGCTTCTACGCGGAGTTCGACCGCAACAAAAAGCGCCTGCTGGCGGCGCGCGAGGAGATCGCCACCTGCGCCATCTCCGGCGCGGTGGGCACGTTCGCCAATATCGATCCGTTCGTGGAAGAGTATGTCGCGGAGAAAATGGGTCTGCAGGCCGAGCCTGTGTCGACCCAGGTGATCCCGCGCGACCGTCACGCCGCCTATTTCGCCACGCTCGGCGTCATCGCCAGCTCGATCGAACGGTTGGCTACCGAGATCCGCCATCTGCAGCGCACGGAAGTCCGCGAAGTGGAGGAATACTTCTCGCCGGGCCAAAAGGGCTCCTCGGCGATGCCCCACAAGCGCAACCCGGTGCTGACGGAAAACCTGACCGGACTGGCGCGCGTCATCCGCGGCTATGTGATCCCGGCGATGGAGAACGTGGCCCTGTGGCACGAGCGCGATATCTCGCACTCCTCCGTCGAGCGCTACATCGGCCCCGACGCGACCATCACCCTGGACTTCGCGCTCGCGCGGCTCGCCGGCGTGGTCGACAAGCTGGTGATCTATCCGGACGCCATCGACCGCAATCTCAACATGATGCGCGGCCTGGTATTCTCGCAGCGCATCCTGCTCGCGCTCACGCAAGCCGGCATCAGCCGCGAGGACGCCTACGTCATCTCACAGCGCAACGCGATGAAGGTGTGGAACGAGGGCGGCACGCTGCTCGAGCGCATGCAGGCCGACGCGGACGTGACGGCGAAGATCAAGCCGAAGGATTTGGAAGCTCTGTTCGACATGAGCTACCACACCAAACACGTCGACACGATCTTCAAGCGGGTGTTTGGGTAAACACGCGGTCCATCAATCTCGTCGTCATCCTTGCGGCCGCGAGGCCGCGAGGATCCAGGGACTTGTGGATTCGCCTTCGCAAAAACAGAAAACGAAAGACCTCTGGGTCCTCGGCCCTTTGGGCCCAGGACGACGGCTGAGATCTACTTCTTCTCAGCCACGATCTGCGCGGCGGCTTCGTTCTGGAAGCCGGCCAGCTTGGCCTTCAGTTCCGCGTCCGGCACGGATACGCCCTTGGCGGTGAGGTCCTTGCGGACCTTGTCGAACATGTCGTCGTCGCCGGGCTTCTCGAAGTTGGATTCCACGACTTCCTTGGCGTAGGCCGTCGCCGCATCGCCGGCATGACCGAGCTGGCCCGCGACCCATTGCCCAAACAGGCGGTCGCGGCGGGTAAGCGCCCTGAACTGCTGATCCTGATCGAGCTGGAACTTTCGCTCGAAGCCTTTTTCGCGGTCGTTGAATCCGTCGCTCATGGAATATCTCTCCGGGGGTGCCTAGGTTGGATATAGCTACCGTTGGGCGTAGGTTCAACAGCATGACAATGCCGTGATGATAAAAAGGGCTTAAGCGTCATCCATGTGCACCGTCGTTCTCCTGCGCCGGCCGGATCATCCGTGGCCGATTCTGCTCGGCGCGAACCGGGATGAGATGCGGGACCGCCCCTGGCTGGTGCCCGCCCGCCACTGGCCTGACCGCGCCGACGTGGTCGGCGGGTTGGATGAACTCGCCGGGGGCACCTGGATGGGTCTGAACGATACCGGCGTGGTGGCCTGCATCCTGAATCGCCATGGCTCCCTCGGCCCCGCGCCGAACAAGCGCAGCCGCGGCGAACTGGTGTTGGACGCCCTCGACCACGCCGATGCGGTCGATGCGGCGAAAGCGCTGAGCGGAATCGATCCCACCGCATACCGGCCGTTCAATCTCGTGATCGCGGACAATCGCGACGCCTGGTGGCTAACGCTGACGGCCGTGGGCCAGGAGACCGGCGCGGGGGTTCGGGTCGAGCGGATTCCGCCCGGCTTCTCGATGTTCACCGCCGGCAACCGCAATGACCCCCACGACGAGCGAATCGCGGCCTATCTGTCGGCCTTCGAGGGGGCGGACATCCCCGATCCGGACGGCGATCACTGGCAGGCCTGGGAATCGCTGCTGGCGTCCACTGGAGGCGGCAAGCCCGGCAATGCCATGAGCTTCCAGATGGACACCGGCTTCGGTACGTCGTCCGCGTCCCTGCTGGCCCTGCCGTCCGTGGCCGCGGCCCACGCCAAGGAGCCGAAACGGCCGATCTGGCGCTTCGCCGCCGGCCCGCCGGACACCACCGCGTTCCGGCCCGTCGCGCTCTAGAGGCCCGAAAAACCAGAGTTTTCCACAGGCCCGACCTATCGTTGTCCCCGGGGGGCTCACCTGCTATATCCAGCCCTCCTAGGCGGGGCGGGGCCCTTATTTTCGAGCGTTTTCGGGGCCCAATCCCGCGGGTCTGCGCCACCCGGCCGCCGATCGTCACCACCCCTGGGGAAGCCGCCATGGCGCGTCGCAAACAAATCTACGAAGGCAAGGCAAAGGTCCTGTTCGAGGGACCGGAGCCCGGCACGCTGGTCCAGTACTTCAAGGACGATGCGACCGCCTTCAACAACAAGAAGAAGGGCACGATCACCGGCAAGGGCGTGCTCAACAACCGCATCTCCGAATACCTGATGACGCGGCTGGAAGAGATCGGCATCCCGACACACTTCGTGCGCCGCCTGAACATGCGCGAGCAGCTGGTGAAGGAAGTCGAGATCATCCCGGTCGAAGTGGTCGTGCGTAACGTCGCCGCCGGTTCGATCTCCGAGCGCTTCGCGATCCCCGAGGGCACCCGCCTGCCCCGCTCAATCGTCGAGTACTATTACAAGAACGATCAGCTCGGCGATCCGATGGTGTCGGAAGAACACATCACCGGCTTCGGCTGGGCCGCGATCCACGAGATCGACGAGATGCTGAACATGTCGTTGCGCGTGAACGACTACCTGTCCGGCCTGTTCCTCGGCATCGGTATTCGCTTGGTCGACTTCAAGGTCGAGTTCGGCCGTCTCTATCACGAGAGCGGCGACGTGCAGGTGGTCCTGGCCGACGAACTGTCGCCGGACAACTGCCGTCTGTGGGACGTGAAGACCAACGAGAAGATGGATAAGGACCGATTCCGCCGCGACCTCGGCCGTATCGAGGAAGCCTATCAGGAAGTGGCGCGGCGTCTCGGGATCCTGCCGGAAAGCGGCCCGACGGACGTCAAAGGCCCATCTACGCTTCAGTAACGGAGACGATTGTCTTGAAGGCGCGAGTCCATATCACCTTGAAGAACGGCGTGCTCGATCCGCAGGGTAAGGCGGTCGAAAATGCGCTGCACGGCCTGGGCTTCGGCGGCGTGTCCGACGTGCGCCAGGGCAAGTTCATCGAGATGAAGCTGAAGGCGGGCGATGCCGCCGCGGCGAAGAAAGAAGTCGAAGAGATGTGCCGGTCGCTGCTGGCGAACACGGTGATCGAGAATTACGCCGTAGAGGTGGTCGAATAACGCGATGAAAGCCGCTGTCATCGTCTTCCCCGGCTCTAATTGCGACCGCGACGCCGCGGTCGCCCTTGAACAAAGCACCGGCGTGCCGACCAAGATGGTCTGGCACCGCGACACCGAGCTTCCCAAAGCCGATCTGATCGTCGTGCCCGGCGGCTTCTCCTACGGCGATTACCTGCGCTGCGGCGCCATGGCCGCCCATTCGCCGATCATGCGCGAAGTGAAGCGCGCCGCCGAAAAAGGCGCGCGCGTTCTGGGCATCTGCAACGGCTTCCAGATCATCACCGAGGCCGGGCTGCTGCCGGGCGTGCTGATGCGCAACAAAGACCTGCGCTTCATCTGCAAGGACGTGCACCTGCGCGTCGAGCACGCGAAGAACGACTTCTCCTCCGCCTACAAGAAGGGCGAAGTGATCCGCATCCCCATCGCTCACGCAGAAGGCAACTACAACGCCGACGAAGCGACCTTGAACGAGCTTGAGGACAAGGACCTCGTCGCGTTCCGGTATGTTACGCCGGAAGGCGAAGCCACCGACGCCGCGAACCCGAATGGGGCGCAGCGCAATATCGCCGGCATCTTCAATAAGGGTCGCACTGTGTTGGGCATGATGCCGCACCCGGAGCGCCTGTCCGATCCGAAACTCGGCGGCACCGATGGCCGCAAGATGTTCGATAGTCTCGTGAAAGCGTTGTCGTGAACCAGCTTCCCAATGCCCGCATCACCGCGGCGGACATCAAGACCCACGGTCTTTCCGAAAGCGAATACGCCCGGATCCTCGAGATTCTCGGCGGCCGTGAGCCCAATCTGGTTGAACTCGGCATCTTCTCGGTGATGTGGTCGGAGCACTGCTCCTACAAGTCGTCGAAGAAGTGGCTGAAGACCCTGCCGACCAAGGCGTCGTGGGTGATCTGCGGCCCCGGCGAGAATGCGGGCGTGATCGACATCGGTGACGGCTTGGCAGCCATCTTCAAGATGGAGTCGCACAACCACCCGTCCTACATCGAGCCCTATCAGGGCGCGGCCACCGGCGTCGGCGGCATCCTGCGCGACGTGTTCACCATGGGCGCGCGCCCGATCGCCAACATGAACGCCTTGCGCTTCGGCTCGCCGGATCATCCTAAGACGCGCCATCTCGTCTCGGGCGTTGTGCACGGCATCGGCGGCTACGGCAATTGCGTCGGCGTGCCGACCGTCGGCGGCGAAGTGAACTTCCACCCGAGCTACAACGGCAACATCCTCGTCAACGCGATGACCGTGGGTCTCGCTGACCAGAACAAGATTTTCTATTCCGCCGCCGCGGGCGCTGGAAACCCGGTGGTCTATGTGGGGTCCAAGACCGGCCGCGACGGCATCCACGGAGCGACGATGGCCTCCGCCGAATTCAGCGCGGACGCTGAAGAGAAGCGCCCGACCGTGCAGGTGGGCGATCCGTTCACCGAGAAGCTGCTGATCGAAGCCTGCATGGAACTGATGGCCACCGACGCCATCCAGTCGATTCAAGACATGGGCGCCGCCGGCCTCACCAGCTCGTCGTTCGAGATGGCCTCGAAGGGCGGCATGGGCGTGCAACTCGATTTGGAAAAGGTGCCCCAGCGCGAAGAGGGCATGACGCCTTACGAGATGATGCTCTCCGAGAGCCAGGAGCGCATGCTCATCATCCTGAAGCCGGGCAAGGAAGCCCTCGCCCGCAAGATCTTCGAGAAGTGGGAACTCGATTTCGCCGTGATCGGCCACCTGACCGACACCGGCCGCATGGTGCTCAAGCATCACGGCGAAGTGGTCGGCGATCTGCCGATCGATCCTCTCGCCCAGGCGTCGCCCGAGTATGACCGCCCGTGGGTCGAGACCGAGAAGCTGCCGGTGCTGCACGCCGCGGACGTCGCCGAGGTCGATTGGCGCGACGCGCTGAAGAAGCTCATGGGCTGCCCCGACCTCGCCAGCCGCCGCTGGGTGTGGGAGCAGTACGATCACATGGTGATGGCCGACACCACGCAGCGTCCCGGCGGCGATGCGGCGGTGGTGCGCATTCACGACACCAACCGCGCGCTCGCCATCTCCACGGATTGCACGCCGCGCTATGTGAAGGCCGACCCGTTCGAGGGCGGCAAGCAGGCGGTTGTCGAGACCTGGCGCAACATCACCGCCGTCGGCGGCAAGCCCCTGGCCATCACCGACAACCTCAATTTCGGCAATCCCGAGAAGCCGCCGATCATGGGGCAGATTGTCGGTGCGATTAAGGGCATCGGCGCGGCCTGCAGCCACCTCAACTACCCGGTCGTGTCGGGCAACGTGTCGCTCTACAACGAGACCAACGGCAGCGCGATCCTGCCGACGCCAGCCATCGGCGGCGTGGGCGTGATCGAGGACCTCGACAAGACGACGACGGTCGCCTTCAAGGCGCCGGGCGACGTCATCCTGCTTGTCGGCCAGAAAGACACCGCCAGCGGTTGGCTCGGCCAGAGCCTGTACCTGCGCGAAGTCGCGGGCCGCGAAGAAGGCGCGCCGCCGCCGGTGGACCTGAAGCACGAGAAACTGATCGGCGATTTTGTGCGTGGCCTGATCCAGGCCGGCCGCGTGACCGCGTGCCACGACCTGTCCGACGGCGGCCTCGCCGTGGGCCTGGCCGAGATGGCGCTGGCGAGCGACATCGGCTGCCTCCTCAATGACCCAGGCGTACCGCGCCATGGCCGCCTGTTCGGAGAGGACCAGGGCCGCTATGTGCTGACGGTGAAAGCCGCCGACGCGCACGCCATCCTGCGCGAAGCCGAACCGCTCAATATCCCGGCGCAAATGCTGGGTGTGACCGGCGGCAAGGACATTGTCCTGGCGGACGAATCCGCCGTGTCCTTGGCGGAACTCCGCCAGTTGCACGAGGGCTGGTTTCCGACCTATATGAGCGGCAAGACCTAAAGGACGCCTGTCATGGCCATGGATGCCGCCGAGATCGAGAGCCTGATCAAACAGGCTTTCCCGGACGCTCAAGTGTCGATCGACGACCTGCGCGGAGACGGCGATCACTATGCCGCGACGGTGGTTTCCGCGGCCTTCAAGGGCAAGAGCCGGGTGCAGCAGCACCAGATGGTATATGCCTCCCTGAAGGGCCGTATGGGCAACGAACTCCATGCATTGGCCCTCACCACGTCGGTGCCTGCGGGCGCCTGAACCTGCTATAAAGACGGCAAGGCCTTCCGGCCCATTCCAGACGAGGACGTCATGACCCAGACAACCGACAATCCCGCCATCGCCGCGATCAGCAAGGACATCGCCGAGAACGACGTCGTGCTGTTCATGAAGGGCACGCCGATGTTTCCGCAATGCGGCTTCTCCGCCGCGGTCGTTCAGGTGCTCACCCACCTGGGCGTGAAGTTCAAAGGCGTGAACGTGCTGGCGGATGCCGCCCTCCGCGACGGCATCAAGCAGTTCTCCAATTGGCCGACGATCCCGCAACTCTACGTGAAGGGCGAATTCGTCGGCGGCTGCGACATCGTGCGCGAGATGGCCGAAGCGGGCGAATTGCAGACGCTGCTCGAGGAAAAGGAAGTCGCGATGGCCAGCTAGGCCGCCGCGTCAGGGACGAAAAGGGCCGCAGGTTTAGCGGCCCTTTCTTTATGTGCGCTCGAAGAAGCCTTCGTCGGCGAGTTTCTTCCACATCTTCGCGACAACGCGGCCGCCGGCCTCGGCAACCTTCTGCTCGTCGGCCACCATCAGATGCCCATCGAAGATCTGCAGGCGTCCGTCGGTCATGACATGGCGCACCATCAGCCCATTGGCATAGAGCAGGTTGTTGAGCGGCTCCGGCGGCAGCGCGCCTGAGCCCACCAGTGGGCCGCTCACGTCGATCATTGTCAGGTCTGCCCGCGCCCCGGCAACGATCCGGCCGAGATCCTTGCGCCGCAACCCATCGGCGGGAATACGCGTCGCGCCGTTGATGGAGTCCCAGATGGTCGGTTCCTGCATTGGGGTCGGCGTCTTTCCCTTCAACAGCCGTGCGCGCAGGCGTCCGACGATCACGCTCTGCTTGATGTCTTCCACGAAATCGTTCGAGTGGGTGTCGATCCCGATGCAGACCTTCACGCCCGCCGCCAGCGCTTCCGGATAAGGTTGCGACCCGGCACCTGCCCCGCCGCCGGCCGGGCAATGGGCGTAGATCACCCCGCCGTCGCGCAGCACCGGTGCGTCGCCTTCCCATTCCACGCCGGTCATGTGGGCGCCGAACACGGGGAAGTCATAGAAGCCGAATTTCTTCAGCCAGTGCGCCGGGGTCATGCCCCACAGCGCTTTCACCCGGCTTGTCTCCGCGCCGCCCTGGGACAGGTGGATGTGCAGCCCGGTGCCGAGTTCCCGCACGGCAGCGGCCAGCGCGGTCATGGTCTTCTCGGTGTGCGTGTCGGTCGCGTGCGCGCACATCATGGGACGGATGAGCCCGCCGTTGGCATTCATGTGGGCCTTGGCGAACTTGAGGCCATTGGCGATGTCGGCCAGCGTGCCTTCGTCCGCCGCGAACAGGACCTTGTCGTCCGCGCGGTACCAGATCGGCGTGTTGCGGGTGCCGTCGGGGATCATCGGCCCGGGATAGCCGCGCACGCCCCAGACCTTGGCGACGCGTACGTAGGACTCCGCCTCGCGCAAGGTCAGGCTCATTTCGACCTGCGTCGTGCAACCGGAGCGCAGGAGTTCGGCGAGATTGATGGCCGTGAGCGCATCCAGTTCGTCGTCCGGCAGCTGATGCATCATGTCCAGCGGTCGGCGATAGGACCGCCCCGCTTCGATCAGACCGCGCGTTGGCGTTCCGCAGCACACATGGGTGTGACCGGAAATGAACCCGGGCAGCACGAGAAGATTGCGCGCATCGACACGCGGGAGATTGCCGCGCGGAGCCGCGGCGCGGACCTCCTCGATTGCCCCGTCACGCACGACAATGAAAGCATCGCGCTGAAGAACCGGCGCGCCGTTCTTCTCGATGAGCGCCCATCCGGCATCGATCCCGAAGGTGCCGCTGGGAACCGTCGGCAGCGCTGCGGCTTTCGCCGGCGCGGCGGCGGCGGCGAATGGAAGGGCGGTGGCGGCGGCCAGGAAACGCCGACGCTGCGGGTCAGGCGGGGCATCCGATGGCCCGCAGATGAAGCAGGACCCGGCGAAATCCGTTTCGGCTGGTTCGCAACGCAGAGGCATGACGCGGCCCTCCCCGCATCATTCAACGCGCCGGCTACCGTGTTGTCAAAGTGAAAGCGGTTCTTACGCCCGCGTCCAGGTGATGCGGGTCGTGGGATTATAAAGGTGCATGCCGGAGCAGTGCTTCTCCACCCGCTCGATCTTCAGCTTGCCGCGCGCTTCCAGGTCGCGCAGCACCGGAACCAGATTGAGATTCCAACGCGAGCCCACCGGCACCGATGCGGCGGCGTAGTCATCCACGGGCTGGAATGGCTTCACGATTCGTGGCGCCGTCGGGAAGGCGTTCGCTTCCACGGCTGCGGCCACTTCTTCATTCAACTGCCAACCGGCTGGTTCCTCGTGGATGCAGACGAATGTCTCACCCGCCGCGAGCATGCCGAGAAACAGCTTGTCCGTGATGTAAGTGACTTGTTCGATCGTATGACAGGTGAAGAACACGACATTCTTCAGACCGGCCATAAAATCGAACGACGGATTGAGGTGATCGAATTTGTGAAACGACATCGGCGCGCGCGCGGGCTCGAGCGCCGCGACCTGCCGGCAAATGCCGAGATCCGCGTCGGAGATATCGGTGCCGATGTAACTCAGCTTGGGAAAACGGTGTTCGATCAGGTCCCGGATCTCAAACAGGTTTCGGCCAGGGCCGCAGCCGAGTTCGATGACAGCTTCGGTCGCGGGATCAATGTAATCGACCACTTCCGGAACGATGGTTTCGGTATTGGTGTAGGTCGGAATAATGACGTTGAAGCCGTTCACCGGCGTGAGCCGGTATTTCGGCAGCGCATTGCGATACCGCGCCCACCCCAGCTTCTCCGCCGCGACCATGTTGATGGCGTTCTTCGCGCCCTCGAACTCGGACGGCGCGCGATCGTAGGACCAGATGCGGAATAGGCGGGACGCCGTCATCCCCGGCTGCGCGGCGAGCTCCGCGACATAGGCCGCAACATCGGTTCGGCTAGGGGCTGCAGCGCGTGTTGTCATGAGCGAGGGCCGACAAGAAAAAACCCGCGACCTTGCGGGCGCGGGATTTTCGCAGATAGTTCCGAGAAAAGGTATCGCTTAGTGCGCGTAGAAGTTCCTAGGAAAAGATCGCGGCAATGTCCCCGGTCGACAACTGACGGTATGTGCCCGGCGCGAGATCCATCGGGAGCGTCAACGCGCCGATGCGGTCGCGGTGCAGCGCCTCGACGTGATTGCCCACGGCGGCGAACATGCGGCGCACTTGATGATAACGGCCTTCGGTCACGGTGACTCGGACGGAGGTCGGAGACAGCGTTTCCAGTTTGGCGGGGGAAAGCGGCTTCGCCTCGCCTTCCAGCATCAACGTCCCCGCCGCGAACAGCGCCGCCTCGTCGCCGCACAATGGCCGCGCGAGTGTCGCCACATAGTGTTTGGTGACGTGTTTCTTGGGCGAAATGATCTTGTGCAGCAAAGCACCATCATCGGTCAGCAACAACAGACCGGAGGTTTCCTTGTCCAGGCGGCCAACCGTGGAAATGCCGGGCTCGCGCCGTCGCCAGCGTGGCGGCAGAACGGCGTAGACCAACGGGCCGACTTCCTTGTGGGAGCATGTGACGCCGACGGGCTTGTGCAACATCAGCGCCAGCCCCGGCACGGGATCGAGCGGTTCGCCGCCAATAAACATGCGCGACGGCAGATCGGCCGATACGGTGATGCGCACGCTGGCGTCTTTAACCGGCGCGCCGTCGAGGAACACGCGACTGGCACCGACGAGACGCTGCACCTCGGAGCGCGAGCCGTAGCCGAGATTGGCGAGCAGGCGATCTAGTCTGGTCGCTGTGCTCATTTGCGCGCCTCATAGACTTTATATCCGTCGCGCTCGGCCCGGAGCGCGACAGACGAGAACGCCGCGGCGAGTGTCGCCTCATAGGGCAGATGACGATTGGCGACCAGCCACGCCGCTCCGCCGGCCCGCAGGATGCGGTGAGCTTGTTGAACGAAGGCTTGTCCCAAGGCTTTGTCTTCCACGCCGCCGTCATGGAACGGCGGATTCATCACCACAAAGTCCAGGTCCTTGAGCTGCGGCGTGCGCCGGACATCCGCCCAGTGAAAGGCCGCGCGCGTGTCGGCGATGTTCCGCCGGGCCGCCGCGACGGCGCGGCGGTCGATGTCCAGCAAATCGATGTGGGTGACGCTCGCGCTCGCCAGCACCGACTGCGCGATGATGCCGATGCCGCATCCCAGATCGGCGCCGCGCCCTACCAGCGCAGGAAGGGTTGAGAGGAGAAGCGCCGTGCCGGGATCGGTCCGGTTCCAGCTGAAGATGCCCGGCTGACTCCAAAGACCGAGATCCGCCACGAGCCGCGGCTCGCCGGCGGCGACGGTTGCGTCGATCTCCAGGAGCGTATCGGGGCGCAGCGTTTGGCAGATGCGCTGGTGCCGGCGGCTTGTCGCCTCGACGACACACCCGAAAGTCTCGAGTTCTCTGGCAAGGCGGTTTCCGCCCTTCTCCTTGGGCGCCATGACGGTGACCGGCGCGCGGGGTTGGAGCGCGCGCAGCGCAAGCGCCAGGGCATACCGCCGCTCCACCGTTCCCGGCGGCGCGGCCATCACCATGCCGGCGAGGCTTGCGGGCGCGACGTCCTCAAGCGCCATGCTTCCCGGCAAGAGCGGTGACGTCTGCACCGCGTCCGCCGGGATCGTGGCGCAGTCGGGGTTTGGTGTGCCGAATATGGCGTACGTGTTCATCGGACCTCTAAACGAAAACGGCCCCTACCATGAGGCAGGAGCCGCTTGTCGCATCGTTGGATCGTCGCGGATTAACGCGAGTAGAATTCGATCACGAGGTTCGGTTCCATCTGGACCGGGTACGGCACGTCGGAGAGCTTCGGCGCGCGCTTGAAGGAGCCGGCCAGCTTGCCGTGATCGATCTCGACGTAGTCCGGAACGTCGCGTTCGGCGGACTCGGTCGCTTCCTTGATCACAGTGAGTTCCTTGGACTTACCGCGCACTTCGATGCTGTCGCCGACCTTCACCATGTAGGAGGCGATGGTCACGCGGCGGCCGTTCACGGCGATGTGGCCGTGGCTGACGATCTGACGCGCGGCGAACGGGGTGATGGCCAGCTTCATGCGATACACGATCGCGTCGAGGCGGCTTTCCAGAATGCCGATCAGGTTCTCGGAGGTGTCGCCCTTGCGGCGCATCGCCTCTTCGTAATACTTGCGGAACTGCTTCTCGGAGATGTTGCCGTAGTAGCCCTTCAGCTTCTGCTTCGCCATCAGCTGCACGCCGTAGTCGGACGGCTTCTTGCGGCGCTGACCGTGCTGGCCGGGACCGTATTCCCGCTTGTTGATCGGGCTCTTCGCGCGGCCCCAGAGGTTGACCTGGAGGCGGCGGTCGATTTTAAATTTAGATTCAGTACGCTTTGTCATCTCGTTGATCCTGTTTCATTTGTTGTTTTTGTCCCGGTAGGGCTCAAGCGAGCCGGATGGCTTAAGCCATCTCGTTCCCGGAAGTGAAAGCGGGCGGAGTATAGGGATCGCGGAAGTGAAGTCAAACCGGGCCTTTGGCCCTATTTATCCAGCGTTTTCAAATGCTTATTGCTCTCGTTCGCGTATCCGGGCTGGCGGACGGGGCGGTCGGGGCGCCGACCGTAGCGCAATTCCTTGATGATGCCGTGAAAGGTGCGGCACTCCTGCTGGGTGAGTTCGGTCCGCTGGAGCATGTTGCGGAGGTTGATGATCATGGCCGGCTTCATTTCGTCGTTGCGCAGGAAGCCGCAGATGGTGAGCTCCTCCTCCAGGTGCTTGAACAGCCCCTCCATCTCCGCCTTGTCGGCGAGTTGGGTGCGCGCGGTCACCAGTGCGTCCGGACCGGTGTAGGCCGCGGTGAACCACTCGTAGCCGACCAGCAGCACGGCCTGGGCGAGATTGAGGGAGGAGTGCTCCGGATTGAGCGGCACCTCCACCAGGACGTTGGTGAGCGCGATCTCGTGGTTGGTGAGACCGGAACGCTCGCGGCCGAACAGAAGGCCCAGCTTGCGGTCGCCCTGATCGCGCATGTGGGTGGCGGCGGCGCGGGCGGTCATGACGGGCTTGGTCATTTCGCGGCGGCGGGCGGTGGTGGCGTAGACCATCTCGAGATCGGCCAGAGCCTCTTCGGTGGAGACGAAGCGGCGCGCCTGTTCGAGGATGCGGTCAGCGCCGGAACAGGCGGCGAGCGCCCGCTCGCTCAGCCAATCCTCTTTCGGATCGACAAGGCGAAGATCGGACAGGCCGCAGTTCATCATGGCGCGGGCGGTGGTGCCCATGTTCTCGGCGAGCTGCGGCTCAACGAGGATCACCGCCGGTGCGTTGTGCACCGGCGCTGGTGGGAGGCGGCCCTTCTCTTGGGCGCTGCGTTTGAACGTTGTCATGCACCCATGATAGCGGCCTAGAAGGTGAAGCGCACCCCGCCCGTGATCTGGTGGGTCGACAGGTTGTCGGAGAACGAGGACGTCGGGATGTAGGCCCCCTTCACCGGCAAGGTCGCCTTGCCGGTGCGGGTGAAGCTGTAGCCGACGGTCAGGTCGACCGGGCCCACGTTGTAAGCGAGTTCCGCAGCGCCCCGGCCGGCGAACACGGTGTCGCCCGCGTCCACGATGCTGAACTGCGACGAGGTGCCGCTATTCATGCGGGCGATGGTGCGGAGTTCGACATCGACCCGCTGCGCGCCGACGCCGGCGCCCAGGGAGAGCGTGAGACGATCGCCGAGCGGCAGGTCGTAGTAGCCCATGGC
This sequence comes from Rhodospirillaceae bacterium, assembly GCA_965279655.1. Classification (GTDB taxonomy): domain Bacteria; phylum Pseudomonadota; class Alphaproteobacteria; order Rhodospirillales; family Rhodospirillaceae; genus SCTM01. The sequence goes on along the minus strand of OZ257255.1, from coordinate 263,575 downwards.
GAACACGCTCGGGCCTTTGACGGAGCCGGTGACGTTCGGATCAAGACACGGCTGCGCAGGCACGGTGCCGCAGGGGATCGTGACCTGGACGAGTTCGCGATACGTCGCGCGCACGTTGCTGTGCTGATAGCCGGCCTGAAGCTCGACGCGGAGCGGCGCATCGAAGCGGTAGCCGACGCCGCCTTGCAGCGACCAGCCGGTGCGCGGGTTGATCGCGAGGTCCGTGAGGCGGTCGGCGGAGAACATGTTGTCGACCATGGCGGCGCCGCCGCGCAGATCGCCGTAGAACCCGGGATCGGCTTGCGCCGCCGAGGTGAAGGACAACAGCGCCAAGGCGCCGATCGCGAGATACTTCGTCATGACTACATCCACTGTCTGAATTCCGGCTTGCACGATCAATTTATGCGGGCGGAGAAGCGGACGGTATGCAGAATTTTCGATACCCGGCTTTCGCGGCAACCGTGTCATCGACACGGGGATGCCACGATGTCGCCATGTTTCTCAGGCAAGCGCGGAGAGCAGATAGGCGGCGATGTCCTTGGGTTTCAGCTTCGGCACCTTGGAGGCTTTGCCGTCCATGGTGTTCTTGATGACGATATGCGCTTCGACATTGCGCACGTTGACCTTGAAGATCCCCTTCACGCCCTTGAGCTTGGGATAGTAGTTGGGATCGATCATCTTCTGCCGGTCGGCGAGCTTGGCGATCACCGCCTCCTCGCTGTCGATCTCGACGTCCTTCGTGCCGATTAGCTGCCAATCGGTCTGGCCGCAGGCCTTGTCGGCATTGAGCGCTTCCACCGCCGCCTTCGCGGCGGCATCGCCGTCGCCATCCGCGAGGCCGACCTTGTAGATGTCTTTGCTGATGCCGACATCGCTGCCCCATTCCTGCTGGGCCGGGCTTTGAGCAACATACACAGCAGGCACGGGAGCCTCCTCTAGCCGAGGTCGTTGAAGCCGTTGGTGATCGGGTAGCGGTAGTCGCGCCCGAACGCGATGTGGGTGATCTTCACACCCGGCGGCGCCTGGCGGCGCTTGTACTCGGCGGTCTTCAGCATCTTGTAGACGCGCCGCACGGTCGCTTCGTCGTAGCCCTTCGCCGCCACGGCCTTGATGCCGAGCTGGCCCTCGATCAGGCCGCGCAGGATGCCGTCCAACTCGTCGTACGGCGGCAAGGTGTCTTGGTCTTTCTGGTTCGGCTTGAGTTCGGCGGTCGGCGGCTTGGTGATGACGTTTTCCGGCATCACGGGGCCGGACGGACCGAACGCGCCGGCGGGCTTGTGCGCATTGCGCCAGCGGCACACGGCGAACACGGTGGTCTTGTAGACATCCTTCAGCACCGCGTAGCCGCCGCACATGTCGCCGTAGAGTGTGGCGTAGCCGGTGGACATCTCGCTCTTGTTGCCGGTGGAGAGCACCATCTTGCCGAACTTGTTCGACAGCGCCATGAGCGTCATGCCGCGCGCGCGGGATTGCAGGTTCTCTTCCGTGATGTCGGCCTGCACGCCGGCGAACAGCGGTTTCAGCATCGCGTAGTAGGCGTTCATGGCCGGGGCGATGGAGACGTTGTCGAGCTTCACGCCCAGCAGCTTCGCCACGGCGGCCGCGTCGTCCAGGCTTTCCTGGGACGTGTAGGGCGACGGCATCATCACGCAGTGGACTTTGTCAGGCCCCAGCGCATCGGCGGCGACGGCGGCGGCGAGCGCGCTGTCGATGCCGCCGGACAGGCCGAGCACGACGCCGGGGAAACGGTTCTTGGTGACGTAGTCGCGCAGGCCCAGGACCATGGCTTGATAGACGTTCTCCAAGCGATCCAGCGGGGCCGCGAGTGCTTGCGGCGCGCAGGTCCAGGACTTGCCGGTGCGTGTCCATGTGGTCAGCGTGACGTTGGTGGTCCACGCCGGGAGTTGGATCGCAAGGGAGCGGTCGGCGTTGAGGACGAAGCTCGATCCGTCGAACACCAGATCATCCTGGCCGCTCATCTGATTGACGTAGATCAGCGGAAGACCCGACTCCGTCACACGCGCGACGGCGTGGTTCAGGCGGAAGTCCGGCTTGTCCAATTCGAAGGGCGAGCCGTTCGGGACGATCAGCAGTTCCGCGCCGGATTCAGCGAGCGTTTCCGCCACGTCCTCGAACCACATGTCTTCGCAGACCATCACGCCGAGACGGACGTCGCGGAAGATCATCGGACCCGGTGCCGGGCCCGGCGTGAACACGCGGGCTTCGTCGAACACGCCGTAGTTCGGGAGATGATGCTTGAAGCGGATGCCGGCGATCTTGCCGCCGTCGAGCAGGAGGGCGGCGTTGTGGGTTTTTCCATTGTCGCGCCAGGGCGCGCCGACAAGGAGCGCGGGGCCGCCATCGGCGGTGGATGCGGCGAGTTTCTCGACGCCGGCTTTCACCGTGTCGAGGAAGGACTCGCGATACACCAAATCCTCCGGCGGGTAGCCGCTGACGCAGAGTTCGGGGAAGGCGACGAGATCGGCGCCCTTCGCGGCGGCGCGGGCCTCAATGAGGCGCGCGACGTTGCCGTCGACGTCGCCGACGGTGGGATTGATCTGCGCGAGCGCGATGGTGAGGGAGTCGGTCACTGTGATCCGCGCAAACCAGAAACCTAAAACTCTGGATCCTCGGCCCTGCGGGCCAAGGATGACGAAAAACTTACGCTACGCCGCCGTCATGCTTGCGATCCGAAGGATCGCGAGCATCCAGGGGTTTTGTTACTTCCTAACCAGCCACGGCATCCTTCGCGGCGGCGGCCTGCAAGTGGCGGCGTTCGTCGCGGAGGTTTTGGGCCATGAGGAAGGCAAGCTCCAGCGCCTGCGCCGCGTTCAGGCGCGGGTCGCAGTGGGTGTGGTAGCGATCGCCCAGGCTGGCTTCCGTGACGCCTTGGCTGCCGCCGGTGCATTCGGTGACGTCCGTGCCGGTCATCTCGAAGTGGACGCCGCCCGGATGGGTTCCTTCGGCGCGGTGCACGGCGAAGAACGCCTTCACCTCGGCGAGGATCTTGTCGAACGGGCGCGTCTTGTAGCCCGAGGCCGCCTTGATGGTGTTGGCGTGCATGGGATCGCACACCCACACGACCTTCTTGCCCTCGCGGGCGATGGCGCGCAGCAGGGTCGGCAGGTGTTCGGACAGACGCTCCGCCCCCATGCGGGTGATGACGGTGAGGCGGCCGGCCTCGTTCTGCGGATTGAGCGCATCGATCAAGCCCAGCAGTTCGTCGGGCGTGGTCTTGGGACCGGCCTTCACGCCGATGGGGTTCTGGATGCCGCGCATGAATTCCACGTGGGCGTGATCGAGCTGGCGCGTGCGCTCGCCGATCCACAGGAAGTGGGCGGAGCAGCCGTACCATTGGCCCGTGGTGGAATCGTTGCGCGTCAGCGCCTCTTCGTAGGGCAGCAGCAGCGCCTCGTGCGAGGTGTAGAACTCGGTCTCGCGGATCTGCGGCACGGTTTCGCCGGTGAGGCCGCAGGCTTCCATGAACTCGAGGGTTTCCTGGATGCGGTTGGCGAAGCGCGCGTATTCCGCGGCCTGTTCGGTGCCCGTGAAACCAAGCGTCCACTGGTGGACCTTGTGCAGGTCCGCGTAGCCGCCCTGCGCGAAGGCGCGCAGCAGGTTGAGCGTGGCGGCGGACTGGTTGTACGCCTGCACCATGCGCGCCGGATCGGGGATGCGCGCGGCGGAGGTGAACTCCATGCCGTTGATGTTGTCGCCGCGATAGGACGGCAGCGTGACACCATCGATGGTCTCATCCGGCGAGGAACGCGGCTTGGCGAACTGGCCGGCCAGGCGGCCGACCTTCACGATCGGCAGCGCGCCGCCGTAGGTGAGCACCACGGCCATCTGCAGCAACACGCGGAAGGTGTCGCGGATGTTGTTGGGGTGGAACTCCGCGAAGCTTTCCGCGCAGTCGCCGCCCTGGAGCAGGAACGCCTTGCCCTCGGAGACCTTCGCGAGCGCGGTCTTCAGGCGGCGGGCCTCGCCCGCGAACACCAGCGGCGGATAGTTCTGCAGCGTCTTCTCGACCGCAGCCAGAGCGGCGGCGTCCGGATACACCGGCACCTGCTCAATGGGCTTGGAGCGCCAGCTGTCGCGGCTCCACTTCTGCGCGGTCGTCTTCGCCATCACGGGCCTCAAATAGGCAATGCCGGCGGCGCCTGCCAGGGACGGCCCCAAAGGCAAGTAAGGGGGCGATCCAAGCGGCGGGCCGGGGGTTTAGGAGGCGATGTTCTAGAGTGAGGGGCCGGTTTTGGCCAGTCCCTGGGGATAACTGCGGCCACGGGGGCGGCAGGGCCCGGCGTCCACCGCATGTTATGGCGGTATATAGGCGGTGGAAATTCCGGCCCGGAGTGGCGCGAAGGGGGCCGACGAATCGGTTGGAGGGCGGAAAACCGGGTTCCGCGCCCGCGCACAGGTACGCGCTGAATACGCGCGGGGGATTTCCGGGAAATCTGCGGGCGTGAGGACATGCGCTATGCTCGAAAGAACAAACATAGAACATAGCGCGGGGGTGAGCGGGCGTCAAAGGTCGCGGTGTGTGCGGTTCGTGGTCTAGGTCGCCCTTAGCGCCTCGACAATCGGCATCCGCGCTGCGCGGAGCGCGGGAAATAAACCGCCGAGAAGAGCCACCGCGCAGGCGACGGCAAGCGCCATCAGAACCGCGCGTGAGGTGACCGCCATGGCGATGACGCTGCCGCCGATCAAACGCGTCGTACCGTCGAATAGCATCCACGAGCTGAGAGTGCCCAGCAAAGCGCCGAGAAGCGCAAGGATCAGCGCTTCCAAGACGACGGAGACCATGATCGGCACCGGCGCGAACCCGAGCGCGCGCAAGGTGCCGATTTCGCGGCGGCGATCGGCCACGGCGGAGTACATCGTGTTGAGCGCGCCGAAGATTGCGCCCGCCGACATCAAGCTGCCCAGAATCACGCTCACCATCCCGAGGAAGTTGGTCAGCCCGCGCGTCGTTTCCTCCGCGAGCGCCAATTCCGAGACGGTCTCGACGTTCAGCGCCGGGTTGGTGGTGAGCGCATCCGTGAGGCGGCCGAGGTCAGCGGGATTCTCAAGAACGACCGTGATGTAATTGTAGGCGGGCTTGCGCAGAGCGGACATGAGGGTATCCGCATCCGTCATCATGAACGATTCCAGGTTTGAGCCATTGGCCGCGAAAGTGCCGACGACGGTCCACTCGCTTCCTGGCAAGGCAACGGTATCGCCCTCGTTCAAGCCGACAAACTCCGCCTGCGCCCGCTGCCCCACGATGATTTCGCGTTTGCCGGCGGCATACATGCGGCCGCTGACCAGGGTGCGCTCCGGCCAGACCTTGTCGCCCTGTGGCCCGACGCCCAGCAGCGAGGTGGAGGTGTTGAATCCATCCCGCTTCTTCTCTACTGGCGTGTACGACAGGAGCGTTTCAACCGCGACCGGGGCGCCTTCCGCGTCCCGTTTGATCCCCGGCGTATCCATGATTGTGAGCGCGTCGGCGCGGTTCACGGTGGCGACCCAAAGCATATTGGCGTGGGCGCTGCCTTTGCCGACCACGATGGCCCGATCCGGCGATGCCCCCTTGTAGACGGCTTGCGCGAATCCGGCCTGCAGCGCCTGAACGCTGATCAGGATGATCACCACGCAGGCCATGCTCAGGACAATGATGAGTGACGGGCCCAATCGTTGCGGAAGCGTCTGCAGGGCGAGGCGAAACGACGTCGCGGATTGGGTTCCGAAAGCCAAGGTCATCGTCCCGCGAGCACGTCGATAACGGAGAAGCGGCGCAGCCGCTGCATCGGCAACGCGCTGCTGATGCCTCCGGTGAGCACCGCGACCGCAAGTCCCAGGCTCAGGGTGCTCCACTGGATTCCCTTCGGACTCGGGAGATCCGCGACCCGGGCCAACATCGGCGCAATCGGCACCGATAGCGCAAGGCCGAGCGTGGCGCCGACCAGGCAGAGGAGGACCGCCTCCGCGCAGACGATCGTGATCGTATCGGCGCGCGTGTAGCCCAGCGCATGCATCACGGCGAATTCGCCGGTGCGTTCGCGCACGGATTGGGCAAGCGTGTTCGCCGTCAGGAGCAGAAGGACGAAAAGAACGGCGCCGGACACGACGTTGATGAACAGATGAATGTCACCCAGGCTCTGCGAACCCGCTTGAAGCATGGCGCGTTCGGACACGGTCCGTGTCGGAGAGGGCGAGTTGCCGAAAGTCCGGTCGATCTCCTTCGCGAGCGCGGACGCCTTCGACCCGTCGACGATCTGAACCCAAACCCGGAAGTACCCGGTCCGGTTCGCGGCGCGCTCCTCCTTGTAGTAACTGTGGTTCCCAATGGCGAGAAAGTCATCCTCTTTCACTTTGCTCGGAACGACGGCGACCACCTGAAGAGTCCAAATGTGGCTCCCGTCGCGGCGGACGCCCAGCACGGAAGTAATGGTGAAGGTGTCGCCGGCTTTCAGAGCATAGCGGCGCGCGACGCTCGGGCTGATGACGACACCGGTGGGTGTTTCGGCGAGTTCCTTGCGCTGGGCCGGCGAAATGATCAGGTCGTCGCGGAGATCGAAATAGGCGTCGTCGGTGAACTGGACGCTCAAGTTCTCGCGGCCTGCCTGAAATGTGCCACCAACGATTCCCAGTGCCGCCAGATGCTTGATCTCCGGCATTGCACGCAGCTGATCAACGGCAGCCTGGGAAATTTGCGCCGCGAACGCCGGTGCGATCATGAGGCGGTCTTCGCGGGAATTGTTCACCAGCTGCCTGAATCCGCTGTCGACAAATCCCAATAACCCCAGCGACAGGAACGCGGTCACCACCGCCATCAGCGTCAGGAGCGCGCGCAAAGGCTTTCGCCACAGGCCGGCCCAGATCAGCGGCAGGAACTTCATGTGCCCCCTCGACGCCCTCCTTGAGGAGGAACGCGAATGCTAGTCGAGTTCACAACCGGTGGGAAATAGAGGTCGCGGGGAGCCGATAGAGGCGATGTATCGCCTTTGTGGGTCGCCCTCTTTGAAAACAAAAACACCCCCACCCCTTCCCCTCCCCGCAAGGGGGAGGGGTTTTGTTTTGTGGGGCATTTTGCTTTTTGGTCCACGCGCGGTGCCAGCATGACAATGTGATGGGTCGTCGGCTTGGCGATCACCGCATCCTCCGGCACAGTGCGCCATGCGCATATTTCAAATCGTTCTCGCCTTCAGTCTCGCGGTCCACGGCACCGCGTCCGCGGAGACCCTGCGGATCGGGCTCAACCTGATCACGTCAAACGCGGGGAACCCCTATCAGGACATCGCGCAGCCCATCGCACTGCCGGCGCAGGCGATCTTCGACACGCTGACGACGGTGGATGCGGCCGGCAACGTGCAGCCGGGGCTGGCGGTGAGCTGGACGCTGGAGACGCCCAAGACATGGCTGGTGAAGCTGCGGCCGGGGATTTCGTTCTCCAACGGCGAGCCGTTCACGGCCGACGCGCTGGTGGTGTCCGCGGCGCATATGGCGACCGTGACGGGACGCACCGAGACCGTGGGCAGCACGCTGTATCAGGTCGTGGGGGCGGAGGCGGTCGATGCGCTGACGGCGCGGGTGATCCTGAGCGAGCCGGACGCACTGTTTCCGCTGCATGCGTCGCTGTGGCGCATTCCGGCGCCGAAGCATTGGCAGACGTTGACGCGCGAGACGTTCCGCACGGCCATCGGCACAGGGCCGTTCGTGGCGACGTCGCGCGCGGCGAGCGCGATGACGCTGCGCGCCAATCCGCAATCGTGGCGGCGGCCGAAGGTGGACGAGCTGCGCATCCTGCAGATCGCGGACGCGACGCCGCGCCTGCAGGCGCTGGCGTCGGGCGCGATCGACATCGCGCTGAGCCTGGCGCCGGAGGACGAGGCGGCGGTGAAAGACGCAGGCCTGGTGTTCCATCCGCGCGAGACCACGCTGGTGCACTTCCTGGGTTTCGTGACCGTTGAAGCGAAGATGGGTGATGCCAAGTCGCCGGTGCGGGATGCGCGGGTGCGGCGCGCGCTGACGATGGCGGTGAACCGCGATGCCATCGTGCGCGAAGTGCTGAAGGGGACCGCGACGCCGGCAAGCCAGCTCTCGGGCGTGAGCGCGTTCGGCTACAACGCGAACCTCAAGCCCCTGCCCTACGACCCGGCGGAAGCGCGCCGGCTGCTGGCCGAGGCGGGATACCCCAAAGGCTTCAGCCTGATGATGACGACGTCGGTGGGGCGCGGGTCGGATGCGCTATACTACCAGCAGGTCGCCGCGGACCTAGCGAAGGTGGGCGTGGCGTTGGAGCTGCGGCCCGAGCCGGCGGTGAAGCTGAACGCGACGATGTTCACGGGGGCGTGGACGACGCAGATGTTCAACATGTTCACGCGCGGGCTGGACATGATGGGCGACTATCGGTTCCGGACCTGTCTCGGGTTCGCGACGGGGCGCGCGCCGTACCACTGCGATCCGGAGTTGCTGCCGCTGCTGCGCCGCGCGGTCGCGGAACAGGACGTGGAGGCGAAGCGGAAGCTTTACGGCGAGATCGCCGCGTTCGAACAGCGCAGCCCGCCGGGCCTGCTGCTGTGGCAGGACGTGGAGTTCGACGGGCTGTCGCCGCGCGTGCAGGGCTACGCCCATGCGCAGGATGTGATTTTGTTGGATCGGGTGGAGTTGCGGGGGAAGTAGCGGCTGATGCACCGCCTGTCACCCCGGACAAGCATCGCAAGGCGATGCGCGATCCGGGGTCCAGGGTTGCAGACACCGGCGCAAGTTACCCTGGATCCCGGATGTCGGCGCAAACGCGCCTCCTCCGGGATGACAGTCGGGGGGCCTGACGGACTTCTTGCGCGGGCTTGAATGCGCGGCGGCGGAGCCGGGTCGTCTCCGCTCAGCGGCCGGGCTTGCGGGGCGGGAGCGCGGGGATGCCCGCGCCGAGATCGAGCCATTCGGCTTCCACGGTCACGCTCTTTGCCGTCAACCGTTCATTCCACAGGAGAGAATCGATCTCGGTCGAGTATGCCACGACCAGCGGCGGGCGGCCCGGCTTGGACAACAGCGGCAGCAGCACGACCTTCGCCTGGCTGATGCGCCCGCGATCGGTCGCCAAGTGGTCCACCATGAAGCAGCCGCACGGCATGGCGACGAGGGCGAGAAAATTCGCCATCGAGTCTTCGCGAAACTTGGCGCTGCGTTGCTCGTAGAGCAACTGGCCGGTGAAATCCTTGCCCCAGCGCTCAACGAGGGCCGTGCCCTGGAGGCGAACGCGAAGCCGCTGGTTCTCGATCTCGAAGATGAAGAGTTGCGGGGCGTGAAGCGTCGACGGCTTGTCCAGGAACGCCTGCAGTGTCGGGACAAGGGCGCCCTCAGCCGCCAACTGCTTCCAATGGGCGACGAAGGCCTGCTGCGGCTTCTCGAAATCGGGCGTGAGGGCGGCGGGAGCGCTCATCATCCGGTCGAACGCCGGGTCCGCCGAACGCTGCTTCAGCGCGTCGAAACTCAAGCCCATCGCCGTTCCTCCCCGAACGTCGGCGGCCATTACAGCAATTCCGGGGACGTTTGTCGCCGTCCTTCGCGCGCGGGCGGGTGGCCGAGCCGCCTGCCGGACGGTGTTCGGGCGCGCGCTTGAATGCGCGGCGGCGGGGCCGTGTAGTCTCCCCTTCAGCTTTCGCCGGAGGGGCCGTGAAGAAAGAAATCAAGATCAAGCCCTTCTGGTATTCCGACGTTTGGCTGTTCCCCAAGCTGATCACGGTGATCACGTCGCTGGACGCCCGGGGGCGGCTGAACGCGGCGCCCTACTCGCACATCATGCAGTACGACGTGATGCACAAGAAGCCGCGCATGATGGTGGGCTTCCGCCAGGACTCGCACACGTTCCAGAACATCTGCGCCACCGGCGAGTTCGTCATCAACTGCCCGCCCGCGGACTACCTCGAGGACGTGATGGAGACGGCGCGGTTCTATCCCGAGGGGATCAACGAACTGGAGCACACCCGCTTCACCACGATCCCGTCGCGCAAGGTCAAGCCGCCCAGCCTGGCGGAGTGTCCGCAGATCGCGGAATGCACCGTGGACGAGATCGTGAAGCTGGAGAAAAGCAGCGGGATCGTGTTCGCCAACATCGTGGCGATTGTGGTGGACGAGAAGATCGCGGAGATGAAGCGCGAGGAGCGCATCCGGGCGATGAACCTGCCGGTCGGCCTGGGCGACGAGGACCGGGTGGAATACTTCTACGGCATCATGGACAACGTGGTGCACCACACGCTGAAGGAAACACCGCAAGGGTATCAGGCGGCGAAGCTGAAGACGGCGCTGGCGTGGGACGAGGACGCCATGGCCGCGCTCATGAAGGTGCCGGCCATGGTGCGCAACATGGTGATGACCCAGACCGAGAAACACGCGAGCGGCAAAGGTGCTGTGCGGGTGACCGCCGCGCACATGCGGGAACTGGCGGAGGAGTTCGGCATGGATGACGCCGTGCTGGCCCGCTTCGGCAAGAAGGCCGACGGCTAGAGGCCGCCCCTGCTTGTCACCCCGGACAAGCCGCGCATGCGGCGCGATCCGGGGTCCAGGGTTGCAGACACTGCCGCAAGTTACCCTGGATCCCGGCTCGCGCTTCGCTTGGCCGGGATGACAACCGGGGTTAGCCAGCCGCCGTCTTTACGTACACCTCGAGGCGTTCGAGCTGTTGCGACCAGCCGGTTTGCATGCCGGCGATGGCGGCTTCCCAGCCGTCCTTCACGAGCACCGAGCGGGAGTCGACGGTCATCCGGGTCTTGGCGCCCATGTCGGCGAAGGTGACGGTGGTGAGGCCCTCGGCGATGTGTTCGCCGTCCATCGTCGCGGCGATGTTGGTGAACACGAAAAGCTCCGGCGCTTTCACTTCCCGCACCTCGCCCTTGCACCAGAGATCGGTGCCGTCGGGCGCGCGCATGATGATGCGGAGCACGCCGCCCGGACGCAGATCGAGGCTGCACTCCGGCACCGTGAACTTGTGCGGGCCCCACCATTTGGCGATGTGGGCCGGGTCGGTCCAGACCTTGAAGGCGAGCGCGCGCGGAGCGTCGAGGATGCGCTCGAAGTGCACCACGCCCACGGCGGCGCCCATGGTGGCGACCTCGGCGGCGAGCTTGGCCATAGTCTGATGCGCGCCCTCAATGGCGCCGTGCTTGAACGCGAGTTCGCGCAGTTCCGGCTTGGCGAAGACCATGCGGAAATCGAGCACGCACTTCATCGGCCCGTCGTCGCGGAAGGTGACGGTGACCTCGAAGCGCTGCTGTTCCGCGCCGTCGTCCTTGCCTTCGTCGTGCACGTAGACGATGCGCGAGGGGCGCACGATCTCCGTGAAGCGCATGCGGTTGGGCCAATCGGTGCCGTCGGGGCCGTGCATGGTGTAGATCCACGCGCCGCCTTGCTTCAGGTCGATCGACTTCGTGGTGATGGTGAAGCCCTGGGGCCCCAGCCATTTCTGGATGTGCTTGGGCGTGGTCCAGGCTTTGAACACGAGTTCGCGCGGCGCGTCGAAGGTGCGCGTGAGATGGATCTCGCGGTCGGACCGGTCGATGTCGATCTCAAGCTTTGCGGTTTTTCTTTCCAGGGGGGCGGGGGCGGCGGACATTCTTCTTCTCCTGAGCTTGTAATTCCTTGAGGTAATCGTCGAGGCGATCCAGCGAGCCTTCCCAGAAACGGCGGTAGTGCTCGATCCAGGCGAGCGCGGCCTTCATGGGTTCGGCTTCGAGGCGGCACGGACGCCACTGCGCCGCGCGGCCGCGGGACACGAGCCCCGCCCCTTCCAGCACCTTGAGATGTTTGGACACCGCCGGGAGCGTGATGGCGAAGGGCTTGGCGAGTTCGTTCACCGTGGTCTCGCCCAGCGCGAGGCGGGCGAGGATGGCCCGGCGCGTGGGGTCCGCGAGGGCGGCGAAGGTGGCGCTGAGGCGGTCGGCGGCGGCCGGCATGGCGTATTACACCGATTGGTTATTTAACTGATCGGTGTAATACAAGGCGCGGGAGGGTGAAGTCAAGCAGTCCGCCCAACGTCGCCGTCAGCGGCGCTTTTTCTTGGCGGGTTTCTTGGGCGGGCGGATCTGGATCAGCTTGCCGGACCGCACGGAGAGCACCTCGTTGACCTGCTTGGGCAGCGCCCAGCCGATGAGGCGCAGCGCCGCGTCGCGGCTGGTGTCCGACGGGCTCACCATCTCGCGCAGGGTGCGCGGATCGACGACGCCCCAGTTCGCGAACTCCTTGCAGCCGGGGGCGCCGCAATAGGCCTGGTAGGCGATCATGCGCTGGCCGCGATCGTCGATGAGGCATTCGCCGCCGACGTAATCGCCGCGCAGGTCGCGCGACAGGGCCTGCGCGCCGCGGCGCACTTCCAACGTGGCCGAAGCGGCTTCCGGTGCGGGACCGGTGCGGGAGACGTGGAACAGGACGTCGGCCCCGTCGCAGGTAAATCGCGCCGCCGCCATGGCCTGGGAGGCGAAGGTGAAGAGCGCGAGGGTGATAACGAGGCGGAGCATGGACCTTCCTATTCGCCGCGCCGCGGCACGGCGACCATGACGCGCGGATCGACGTCTAGACGATAGATTGAACCACCCCGCCGTCGACGCGCAACGGTGCGCCCGTGGTGCCGGAGGCCTCTTTCGAGCAGACGTAGACCACCATGTTCGCCACCTCTTCCGTGGTGGTGAAGCGCTGGATGACGGACGACGGCCGTACGGACTTGAAGAAATCCGCTTCGATCTCGGCCAGCGGCTTGCCGCTTTGCTTGGCGAGGTCGGCGAGGAACGTCTCCACGCCTTCCGAGCGGGTCGGGCCCGGCATCACGGTGTTCACCGTCACGCCCGTGCCGCCGACGTGCTGGGCGAGACCGCGCGCCACGGCCAGCTGGGCCGCTTTGCTGACGCCGTAGTCGATCATCTCTTTCGGGATCTGCTGGCCGGACTCACTCGAGATGAACACCACCCGGCCCCAATTCTTCGCGCGCATACCGCCGAGATAGGCGCGCGACAGGCGCACGCCGCTGAGCACGTTGACCTCGAGGGTGTGCATCCAGTTGGCGTCGGTGATCTCCTCGAACGGGCGGGGCTCGAAGATGCCGGTGTTGTTGACCAGGATGTCGCAGGCGGGCACCGCCTTGACGAGCGCGGCGCAGCCTTCCGCCGTGCCCACATCCGCCGCCGCGCCGCGCAGCTTCGCGCCGGGCACGGCCTTTTTGATCGCCGCGATGGCCGCATCGACACGGGCCTGCGTGCGGCCGTTGATGACCACCTCCGCGCCGGTGCCGGCGAGGCCCACTGCGATGGCGTAGCCGATGCCGGCGGTGGAACCGGTGACGATGGCAAGCTTGCCGGTGAGATCGATCTTCATCGTCTACAACTCCTTGGTGGCGGGCTCTTTGTCCGGCAGCGCATCGCGCATGGTGACGAATTCTTCCGCCGCCGTGGGGTGGATGCCGACGGTGGAATCGAACTGGGCTTTGGTGGCGCCGCATTTGATGGCAACGGCAAGGCCTTGGATGATCTCCGGCGCGTCCTCGCCGACCATGTGGCAGCCCAGCACCTTGTCGGTGGCCTTGTCGACGATGAGCTTCATCATCGTGCGTTCGTCGCGGCCCGAGAGCGTGTGCACCATCGGCTTGAAGCGCGAGATGAAGATGCGGACCTTGTGCTTCTTGCGCGCCTGTTCTTCCGTGAGGCCGACGACGGACACCGGCGGATGGGTGAACACCGCCGCCGGAACATTGGCGTGGTCCATCTGCATCGGGTTCTTGTTGAAGAAGGTTTCGGCGAAGCAGCGGCCCTCGTTGATGGCGACCGGCGTCAGGTTGATGCGGTCGGTCACGTCGCCGATGGCGAAGATGTTCTCCACCGAGGAGCGGCTGTCCGCGTCCACTTCCACGGCCTTGCGGGCGTTGAGCTTCACGCCGGCGGCCTCGAGGCCGATGTCGGCGGTGTTGGGGGCGCGGCCGGTGGCGAACATCACTTTGTCCGCCTTGATCTCCTCGCCCATGTTGAGCATGACGGAATAGCTGCCGTCCGGACATGGCTCGACGGAGCGGATGGTGCAGTCGCGCTGGATCTTGATGCCCTGCTTCTCCAGTTCGCTGGCGAGCGTGGCGCGCACGTCCTCGTCGAAGCCGCGCAGGATCTGGCCGGCGCGGATGATGATGTGCACTTCCGAGCCGAGAGCGGCGAAGATGCCGGCGAATTCCACGGCGATGAAGCCGCCGCCGAAGATGACGACGCGCTGCGGACGCTCTTTCAATTCGAGCGCCTCGTTGGAGGTGATGACGTGTTCCTTGCCCGGGAAGTCCGGAACCACGGGCCAGCCGCCGGTGGAGATCAGGATCTTCTCCGCCGTGAGGCGCTTGCCGTTCACTTCCACGGTGTGCGCGTCACCGAGCACGCCCCTTCCCGCGACCACCTCCACATTGGCGTCCCGCAGCATGCGGTTGTAGACGCCTTCAAGGCGGTCGAGTTCCTTGTTCTTGGCCGCGATCATGGCGCCCCAGTCGTGGGTGGGCTGGCCGACTGTCCAGCCGTAGCCGACGGCGTCCTCGAAATGGGCGGCGAAGTGGGCGCCATAGACCAAGAGCTTCTTCGGCACGCAACCGCGCATGACGCACGTGCCGCCGACGCGGGAGTTCTCGACGATCGCGACCTTGGCGCCGTATTTGCCCGAGAGGCGCGACGCGCGCACGCCGCCGGACCCGGCGCCGATGGTGATGAGGTCGTAGTCGAACGTCGGCATGGGCTGCGCTTTCCAGGAATGGGGTCCTGGAGAGATAAAGCGTCGGCAAGGCCCGGGCAACCGGCCCTTGTGCGCCGCCCCGGGGAAGGGCTTTCGGGCTGGTGCTAGGCCGCCTTGATACCTTCCAGGAACCGACGGACTTCCCCCTGCAGGGCCTCCGATTCCTTGGACAGACCGGTCGAAGCGACGCCGATGTCCTGCGCGGTTCGTCCGGTGTCTTGGGCGGCCTGGGTGATGCCTGCCATGTTGGACGAAACCTCAGCGGTACCGGCCGCAGCCTGCTGCACGTTGCGGGCGATCTCCTGCGTTGCCGCCGCCTGCTGCTCGACAGCACCGGCGATCGACGTCGCGATCTCCTTGACGATCCCGATCGTCTTGCTCACCGCCGCAATCGATCCCACGGCTTCGGTCGTCGCCGCCTGAATCGCGTGGATTTGGGAGGTCACGTCGCCCGTCGCCTTGGCGGTCTGAACGGCGAGGCCCTTCACTTCGTTGGCGACAACAGCGAACCCGCGGCCCATTTCGCCCGCGCGCGCGGCTTCGATGGTCGCGTTGAGCGCGAGCAGATTGGTCTGGTTCGCGATGTCGTTGATGAGATTGATGACTTCGCCGATCTTGCCAACGGCGGCGGCGAGGCCATCAATTGCGCCGCTGCTGCGATCGGCTTGCTGGACGGCTTCGCCGGCGACTTCGGAAGAGCGCGTGACCTGGCGCGATATTTCGGAAATCGCCGCGGACAGCTGCTCTGTCGCAGCGGCAACGGTCTGCACATTCGCGGACACGCCGTGGGAGTGTTCGGCCACCGCTTCGGATTGGTCCTCGGCACTCCGCGCCATCGATTCAAGCGAGCGCGCGTTTTCGTCCAACTGCAGGTTCGTGCTCGTGATCGACTTGATCGCGGTTTCCACGCTCGAAGCAATCGCGCCGGAGAAGGACGTGAATTCGTGCACCTTGTGTTGCATCGCATCGGTCGCGGCGTTGACAACTCCCGCGCTGGTGCGGAAAGCGCCGGGGAGCCCGCGCGTCAGAATCTTGCGGAAGTACTTTCCACGGCTGACGTAGTTCATGGACGCACCGGCTTCGCGCACGAACGCATCCGAGATGTCGAGCAAGTTATTGATGGCGTTACCCACGCGAGCAAGATCGCCGCCCAAATCGGTCTGCAGCACCCGCGCCTCGAAATCACCCTTGGCCGCGCGGTCGCAGACATCGGCGAGTTCGACGAGCGACTTGTTCGCGGCCTGGACGAAGTAGCTTGCACCCAGCATCGCGGCAACCGCGAACGCCATGACGGCGAGCGGCGACACGCTATTCCCATCGACCGCCCAGAGAATGCCGGCGATCACAATCAGCGCAACGCCGGTGATTTGGAGGAGTGTCGCCTTAGAGAGAGAAGACAAATTCGTCATATTCCAGTCCCTTCGAACGCACCGCTGCTTCGAGCATATCCGTTGACGCCTGCAACCCGTCTTTCCCGTTGCGATGCTTGCGTTCCTCGGCCAGCAACGCGGTGTAGATCGGTTGCACATTCGCGGTCTGCGCCGGCGACGGCTTGCGGCGATTGGAGTGGTAGCCGACGATATTGCCGTTGGCGTCGAGGCTCGGCGTGACGTGGGCAAAGACCCAGTAGTGGTCGCCGTTGGCGGCCATATTGAGCACGTAGGCGAAGATCTCGCGCTTGTCCTGGATCGTGTCCCACAGCAGCTTGAAGACGCACCGGGGCATGTCCGGATGGCGGATGATGCTGTGCGGCGCGCCGATGGCCTCATCCACGGAAAGATGCGCCACCCGCAGGAAGACCTGGTTGGCGTAGGTGATGCGGCCCTTGAGATCCGTCTTCGAGACGATGATCTCCTCTTCGCCGAAATAGCTCTCGCGCCCGGTGGGGCGCACTTTCGTGAGTGTCATGGCTTCCGCCCTCTGCAATGCAGCCGTTCTACGGGGCCTGCACGGGAAGCACGTTGACGGTTGTCAATAAACCAAGTGTCAGAAGGCTACATTGCCGGTGACAAACGGATATGACGCCAGGCGATGAGCGCCCCGTTCCAACCCACACAGATGCCCAGGCCGGCGCTTAAGGATAGGACCGATCCCCACGGGACCGCCGTCATGTGAACCAATCCCAGGGCCAGCGGCAAGGGCATCATCGGCCAGAGGCAGTTGGCGAAAGTGGCGGCGGCGACGTCTTTTCCCATGCGGCTGAGGAGGATGACGCACAGGGTGGAGAAGACGATGGGGAACATCGTGAGAATGCCGGCCATGGTGGGGCCGAGGATATTCGACGCCGCCGTGACGAAACCCACGAAGACGCCGGCGAGGATGGCGCGGGCGAACAGATCGTACCAACGGCGCACGACCGCGGGCACGTCGACCGGCGTGGTGGCGATGCGATGGGTGGCGGCGACGGCGGCGATGAAGGTGACGGCGTTGACCGCGAGTGCGAGCGGTAGGGTCCACGGCACCGTGCGGATGAGCGCGGCGGCGGCGGCCCAGACCGCCCAGGTAATCGGCAGCACAAGCCAGGGATTGAAGCGCCGCGCGGCGAGCGCCGCCGTCGTCGGAAACAAGTAGGTCGCGATCATGGCCGCGGCGCTGGCGAGCGCGCTGTCGGCGACGAACGCATCGCCGTAGTCCATGGCAAGAATGATGTAGGCGGGACCGACGGTGGACGGAAAGCCCGCCACCATGCCGCCCCACACCGGGCCTAAATGCTCCGCGGTATAGATCGCGACGAGCGCGACCAGGATGGCGCAGACGATCTTGATGAGAAGCGCGGTGGTGAAGATCAAGCGGAGGTCCCCTGCCCTCGCCTCATGCTCAGGCCGTCACCCCGGCGAAGGCCGGGGGCCACTTGTCGTGGCGCAACAGCGTACCGATAGGCGCTTGCTATTTGAAGAGTGGACCCCCGGCCTTCGCCGGGGTGACAAGGTAGTGCCCTACTCGACCGTCACGCTCTTGGCGAGATTGCGGGGCTGGTCGACGTCGGTGCCTTTGAGCACGGCCGTATGATAGGCGAGCAGCTGGATCGGGATCGCTGAGAGGATCGGGGCGACGAAGGGGTCGACCTTCGGGATGCAGATGGTGTGCGCGGCGTTCTTGCCGGCGCGGCGGCAGCCTTCCTCGTCGGAGATCAGGATGACCTTTCCGCCGCGCGCGACCACCTGCTCGATGTTGGACAGGGACTTCTCGAACAGGCTGTCGGTGGGCGCGATCACGACCACCGGTACGTGTTCGTCGATCAGGGCGATGGGGCCGTGCTTCATCTCGCCGGCGGCGTAGCCTTCGGCGTGGATGTAGGAGATTTCCTTCAGCTTTAGCGCGCCTTCAAGCGCCAGCGGGAAGGACGAGCCGCGACCGAGGTAGAGCACGTCGCGGGCCTGGGCGATTTCTTCGGCGATCTTGGCGATCTGCGCATCCGCCGCCAGCACTTCGGCGCAGCGGCTGGGCACTTCCGTGAGCGCGGTCGAGAGGCGCGCTTCGGCTTTCGCATCGATGGCACCGCGGGCGCGCGCCATGACGATGGCGAAGGACGCGAGCACCATCAACTGCGTAGTGAAGGCTTTGGTGGAGGCGACGCCGATTTCCGGCCCGGCGTGGGTGGGCAGCACCGCGTCGGACTCACGCGCGATCGCGCTTTCCGGCACGTTGACGACCGAGATGATGTGCTGGCCTTGGGATTTGCAGTAGCGCAGCGGCGCGAGCGTGTCGGCGGTCTCGCCCGACTGCGAGATGAAGATGCCGAGGCCGCCTTTCGTCAGCGGCGGTTCGCGGTAGCGGTATTCGGAGCCCACATCCGCGTCCACTTCCACGCGCGCGAGGCGCTCGATCCAATACTTGCCGACGAGGCCCGCGAGATAGGCGGTGCCGCAGCCGACGATAGTGACGCGATTGATCTTGGCAAGATCGAACGGCAATTCGGGCAACGTGAGCGAACGCTCCACCGGATTGAACAGGGTGCGCAGGGTATCGCCGAGCACCTGGGGCTGTTCGTAGATTTCCTTCAGCATGAAGTGGCGGAACTCGCCCTTGCCGATCATGGCGCCGGAGACGGCGGTCTGCTTGATGGGGCGTTCGACGATCTCGCCGTCGCGGGCATGGATCACCACCTTGTCCTTGGAGATCGCCGCCCAATCGCCGTCGTCGAGGTAGGTGATCTGGTTGGTCATGGGCGCGAGCGCCATGGCGTCGGAGCCGAGATACATCTCGCCGGTGCCGTATCCGACGGCCAACGGACTGCCCTTGCGCGCGCCGTAGAGCACGTCCGGCTGGTCGGCGATCAGGATGGCGAGCGCAAAGGCGCCGTCGAGACGGCCGATGGCGCGCTGCACGGCCTTCTCGGGTTCCAGCCCTTCCTGCAGATACTGCGCGATGAGGTGGACGACGACCTCGGTATCGGTGTCGCTGGAGAACTTGTGGCCCTTGCCTTCCAGCTCGGAGCGCAGCTCCTGAAAGTTCTCGATGATGCCGTTGTGAACGACGGCGACCTTCTCGTTGGCGTGGGGGTGGGCGTTGGCCTCGTTGGGAACGCCATGGGTGGCCCAACGGGTGTGGCCGATGCCGATGGTGCCTTCCAGGGGTTCCGCGTCGAGACGCTTGGCAAGTTGGGAGATCTTGCCAGACGCGCGGCGGCGATGGATCGACTTGCCGACCAGCGTCGCGATACCGGCGGAGTCATAGCCGCGATATTCCAGGCGGCGCAGCCCGTCCAAAAGACAGTCGGCCGCGTTGTTCCGGCCGATCACACCGACGATTCCGCACATGGTCTCTACTCCGTTGTCATCCCGGCCGAGCACAGCGAGGGCTGGGATCCAGGGTAATTTGCTCCGGCGCTCGCGGCCCCTGGACCCCGGATCGCGCCGCTGCGCGGCTTGTCCGGGGTGACAGTCTGGGGGTTTAACGCACGCAACGGGTGCACGTCGCCTAAGTTTTCCTTTGGGCCGCGCGCGCGGCTTTGTCGGCTTTCTTCTTCGCCCGATAGCGGCCAGCGAAACCTTCCAGGGTCTTCTGACCGCCTTCGTTGACCGCCAGCGCATCGGCGGGCACGTCTTTGCGCACCACCGCGCCGGCGGCGACCATCGCGCCATCGCCGATCTTCACCGGCGCGACCAACACGGAATTGGAGCCGATGGAGACGTTGGCGCCGATATCGGTGAAGGACTTGTTGAAGCCATCGTAGTTGGCGGTGATGGTGCCGGCGCCGACATTGGCCCCCGCGCCGACACGGGCGTCGCCGATGTAGGTCAAGTGATTGACCTTCGCGCCCTGCTCCAATTGCGCGTTCTTGATCTCGACGAAGTTGCCGACATGGGCGTCGGAGCCGATATCCGCGCCGGGCCGCAGGCGCGCATAGGGACCGATGATCGCGCGCGGTGCAATGGTGGCGCCTTCGATGTGGCAGAAGCCCTTGATGATGGTGCCGTCGGAGACGGTCACGCCGGGGCCGAACACCACGAAGGGACCGATCTCTACATCCTGACCGACGACGGTGTCGGCGTTGAAATAGACGGTAGAGGGATCGGTGAGGGTGGCGCCGTTGTCCATCACCGCGCGGCGCAGACGCGCCTGGAGCAGCCCTTCGGCTTCGGCGAGTTCGGCGCGGCTGTTGATGCCGAGCAGTTCTTCCTCGTCGCCTTTGACCACCGCGCAGGTGAGCTTCGCCTTGCGCGCCAAGCCGACGAGGTCGGTGAGGTAGTACTCGCCCTTGGCGTTCTTGTTGGTGACCTTCGGCAGCAGGCGCCAGAGCACCGCCGCATCCACCAGCATGATGCCGGAGTTGCACAGGCCGATCTTGCGCTCCTTCGGCGAGGCGTCCTTGGCTTCGACGATGCGCTCCAATCCCTTCTTGCCGACGACGAGGCGGCCGTAGCCGCCCGGGTCCTTCGGGGTGAAGCCGAGCACGACGATCGCCGGTGGTTTCTTGGCGGCGCGGGCGGCGCGCATGCGGGCGTAGGTGTCCGCGCTGACGAACGGCGTATCGCCGTAAACGATCAGCACGTCGCCCGCGAACCCGCGCAGGGCGGGATGGGCTTGCAAAACGGCATGGCCGGTGCCGAGGCGTTCGGTTTGCTCGACACACTTATTGGGGGCGACCGCCTTCTCGACGGAGGCCATTTCCGGGCCGATCACCACCACGACGGGGCTGACCGCTTCGTCCGTCAGGGTCGCCAGCACATGGCCGACCAGGGTGCGCCCGGCCACCTTGTGCATGACCTTGGGCTGGCGCGACTTCATGCGGGTGCCCTGGCCGGCGGCCAGGACCACAGCGGCGGTCGGGCGGCTGGGGGCCACGGGGGGCTTCTTTGACGTCGCGGATTTGGCCATGGGGCGGGGGGTCACCGGAGGGAACGCAAAAATGGCACGGGGGGCGGGCCTGGAAAAGGAGTGGTTGCGCCGGAGGTAACGCCGGGGGCTGAAAAAAGTGTCATGGAGCAAGGGGTTCAGGGGAAAGATGGGGTCCGGACCGGGTCCGGCCGGGTCCAGTGGGATAGGCGGGCCGGTCCGGCCTGCGCCGGGCGGTTGACGTTATCCCCCGCCCTCTTTAGAAGGCGTGTTCCTCGCACACCCGGGATGCGTCACGCACGCGCCCCTTGGCCTTGCGACGGGCGATTAGCTCAGCGGTAGAGCACACCCTTCACACGGGTGGGGTCACAAGTTCAATCCTTGTATCGCCCACCATTCTCTCGAATGACCAAGAGCCGCGGGAAACCGCGGCTCTTGTCGTTTGGGAATCATTTCCGCCGCCACCGCATCACCTCCGCCGCGATCAGCAGCGTGATTCCGAGCGCGAGGGGAACCAGGAAATACAAGATCCGGAACGCGATCAGCGCGCCGATTACGTTGCCGTCCTTGATGAGGGACGAGATGACGTACTCCAGCACGCCGATGCCGCCGGGCACATGGCTCACGAGACCTGAGACGTTGGCCAAGACATAGGCGGTGATGGCTTGCGAATAGGTCGCCGCGCCGGCCAGGAGTTGGTGAAGCGCGGTGGCGACAAAGGTGAAGTTGAGCGTGCCGATGGCGATTTGGCCGATGGCCAAATTCACAGACGGCAGGCGGAATGTGTGGCCACGGATCGTGAACGACTTCTTGGAACGCCACGCCAGCAGCACGTAAAGTCCGGCCAGCGCAAAACACAGGATGCCGACGACGCGCGCAAGCGCCGGGGAAAGACCCAAAAGCCCGAGGCCGAGGTCGGGCCGCCAAAGCATCGCCACGCCGGCGAGACACATCAGGCCGAGGCCGACCGTCACGCCGCAGAACAGGACGATCTTGCCGACCTCCACCGCGCTGAGGCCGAAGCCGGAGTAGAAGCGATAGCGCAGGGTGCCGCTGCTCAGCGCGGAGACCCCGACCGTGTGGCCGATCGACAGACTCACGAAGGACGTCAGCGCGATCTTCCGGTACGGCACCGGATGCCCGACATAGCGGACGGCCAAAGTGTCGAAGCCGGTCAGGCACAGGTAGCTTGCCACCACGCAACCACAGGCCGCGAGCAAGTGAAGCTGCGGAATGGCCATGACCGCCGCGAAGACCTCGGCGACGGAGCGGTCGTGAAAGGTGCGATAGCCCAGCCATACCCCCAAGGGGAGCATGACCACCGGGATGAAAATGGAGAGTTTCTTGAACCGCTTAGCGCGATCGCCGGCCACCGTGTCTCCTGCCCTTCGCCGATCGCGCGGCCGGGTGCGGGCGGCGCGCGCGTGAACAATGTGAGATTTGAATAGGTTTGTTTGGGCCAAAACGCCGTTCCGGACATTCTGATCCAGCGGAGCGAAGCTTTTGCCGTGGTGCCGATGATTTCGATAGCGTGGGTTGTGGCGTTCATACCGGTGCTGGCGTTCGCCATCTTTATCGGCGCCAATATCGTGACCGCCGAGAAGCGGCTCTACCGGCGGCCCAAGAGCCTCTATACGAGCGCCGACATCGACTTCCGCCGCGCGCTGGGCGTGCTGCTCGGGCCGGCGATCCTGCCGGGCAACGATGTCCGCATCCTGATGAATGGCGACGGCACCTTTCCGGCCATGCTCGCGGCCATACAATCCGCGAGGACCAGCATCACATTTGAGTCGTTCATCTTCCGCGATGAGATCGGCGCGCAGTTCTGTCGCGCCCTGACGGACGCCGCGAAACGCGGCGTGCGCGTGCACATCCTGCTGGACTGGATCGGGTCCCGCACCATGGACCACGGCCTGCTGGAAGCCACGAAGAAAGCCGGCGCCGAGGTGCGCATCTACCACGAACTCAGCTGGTACCACTGGCGCCGCGTCAACAACCGCACCCACCGCAAGTTGCTGATCGTCGACGGCGCGAAGGGGTACACCGGCGGACTCGGGATCGGCCACGAATGGACGGGCCATGCGCAGGATCCCCAGCACTGGCGCGATACGCATTACGAGGTCACCGGGCCCGTGGTCGCGCAAATGCAGTCGGTGTTCGTCGACAACTGGATCAAGGCAACCGGCGAGGTGCTGCACGGCGATGTCTATTTCCCGACGCTCGCGCCGACGGGAACCATGGACGCGCAGATGTTCTCAAGCTCGCCCGAGGGCGGAAGTTCGAGCATGCATCTCATGGTGCTGCTGGCCATCGCCGCCGCCACCAAGACCATCGACATCGAGAATTCGTACTTTGTGCCCGACCCGCTCACGATCAAGACGCTGATCGCCGCGCGCAAGCGGGGCGTGCGCGTGCGCGTGCTCGTGCCGAACCGGCATACGGATGCGAAAGTCGGGCGGTGGGCCTCCCAGGCGCTTTACGGCGAACTGCTCGACGGCGGCATCGAGATCGACGAGTACGAGCCCACCATGCTTCATTGCAAGACCATGGTGGTGGATGGGCGCTGGACGTCGGTGGGCTCGTGTAATTTCGACGATCGGTCCTTCCGCCTGAATGACGAGGCGAACCTGAACGTGTTCGACGAGGCCTTCGCGCGCGCGCAGCTCGAGCATGTGGAGAAGGACTTCGCACAGTCGCGCCGGATCGTCGCGCGCCGCTGGGCCAGGCGGCCCATCACCAAGCGCGTGCTGGAGCGGATCGCGATCGTCTTCCGGTCGCAGCTTTAGCCCCCAGGCGTCCCTGCGGGGCAGCTCCGGCGTCGGATAGCCGTCTCACCCCCGGCAAGTGATGCGGCAGGGCAACTATTGCTCTAAGGGCATCATGGTTTGCTGTCCGCTCAATTGCCCCCGTTCGTGCGCCTAAGGATGATCCCGACAGCGGGCGTTTGCTGCGCCGTGGGGGCCGCAAGGCATGCGCGAGAATTCTGCGCGCAAGTCACTCTTCTTCTCTTCTTCCCCGCGCTCAGCCGCCGTTAATGCTGCACACAGCCTGCCATCGGCAACTCCGCGCGATGCTTCGGCGACCGGCACTTGGGGAATCAAAAGAACCATGCGAATTCAGTCCACCACCTCGGGCCGGCGGTTTCAGTACCGCGCCGCCCTCGCCGCTTGTGCTTCCGCACTCGCGCTTCTGCCGGGCATCGCGTCCGCGCAGGGCATGATCGAAGAGATCGTCGTGTCGGCCCGCCGCCGCGAGGAAACGCTGGCCAGCGCACCGTTGTCCGTGACCGCGTTCACCGCCGCCACCCTTGAAAAGGCCCAGATCCGCGACCTGACGGAATTCAACGGCCGCACGCCGGGCTTCCGCTACGCCACCCAGAGCATCGCGCAGAGCAGCCGCGTCGCGCCGCAAGTCCGCTTCCGCGGCATGAACGCCGGCGCCGTCGGCCAGCTGCTGCAGATCGGTTCGTCGTTCCTGGACGGCACGTTCCTGCTGGGCGGCGCGCAGTCGCTGACCTTCGAAGACATCGAACGCATCGAAGTGATCAAGGGGCCGCAGAGCGCCCTGTTCGGCCGCGGTACCTTCGGCGGCGCGGTCAACTTCGTCACCAAGCGCCCGGGCGACGTTTACGCCGGCCAGGTGAATGCGGAAGTCGAAACCCGCTCCAGCCACCGCATCAGCGCGGCGGTCGATCTGCCCATCATGGAGAAGCTCAAGCTGCGCGTGAGCGGCGCGGCGATCCAGAAGGGCGCGCACTATCACAACCTCGACGGCACGGACATCGGCCGCGAGAAGACCGAGAACGCCAACATCCAGGCCGTTATCACGCCGACCGACAACCTCGAGATCCGCCTGCGCCACGTGCGTTCCTATCAGCACGACTCGCAAGGTGCTGTCGTGAGTTTGAGCGCGTCACGCGTGGAAGTGACCAGCCCGCTCGAGTGCCAACCCGGCACGGTCCCGTACTGGTGCGGCGCGATCCCCGTTCTGGGTGCCCCGGGCGTGCCGGCACGCATCGCCAGCAACGCCGGCTCGCTGCTGTCGCAAGCCTTCGGTCGGACGACCAACCCCACGCTGATCGCCGACATCCTGGCGCAGAACCGCAACAATCCGTCGTTCCGCCCGATCGGCGACAACATGCAGAACCAGGTGCCGACCTTAAATCACAACGGCAGCGAAGGCCGCGTCCAGCGTTCCAGCATCGAAGGCACGTACACCTTCAACGGCGGTTATCGGCTTGATGCCGCGTACTCGACGAGCTCAGCGCGGTCGATGTACGCCTCCGCCACCAATGATGACGGTAAATCGTGGGTCTTCGCTCCGCTTGTCCTGATGAACCGCAACGTCGAGGCACGCTTCTCCTCGCCCGGAGATACGCGTCTGCGTTGGTCTGTCGGTGTGAATCACTTTAGCGCCGAAGAACTGGGCTCGTCGGCCGGCATCGCCTCCGCGAGCGCTAACGGTACCGTCGCGGCCTATAACCCGCCGGCGATCCTGACGGGCCAATACCGCAACGTGAACACAGGCGGCTTCGGCACGTTGTCCTACGACATCCTCGAGAACCTGACGCTCGATCTCGAAGGCCGCTACCAGAAGGACAAGTTGACCAGCGGGTATAAATCGCTGACGCCGGCGACCCTGGAAGACAAGGCTTTCCTGCCCCGCGTGATCTTGAACTACCACCCGATCGAGAACACCACCCTGTACGGCAGCTGGTCGAAGGGCAAACTGCCGGGCGCGATCAACGCGTTCTATGACGGCCTGTTCCCGGCTGTGCAGAACGTGCTCAGCAGCCAGCCCGGCTTCGCCCGCAATGTGCCGCCGGAAACGCTCAACAGCTATGAAATCGGCTTTAAGCACCACGGCAGCTGGTTCGAGTACTCGATCGCCGCCTACTACATGAAGTGGAACAACCTGAAGAACACCGCGCCGTACATCGTGAACTGCAACACGCCCGGCGTGATTGTCCTTAGCGGCACCTGCAACACGGGGTCGTTCCAGGTCGGCCCGAACACCATCACCATCGGCACCCTGAACCCGATCTTCGCGCGTAACACGAAGATCAAGGGCCTGGAGTTCGAAGGCACCGTTGCGGTCACCGACAATCTGAGCTTCGGCGTCAGCATCGACCTGCCCGATGCGAAGTACGACGCTTACCTGCTCGGCTCCGCTGCCGTGGCGGCCACGGGCCTGACCACCGCGAACGGTAAGACCATCTACGAGTACCCGACCAATCAGGGCTCGCTGGCGGTCACATGGGAAGCCCCGCTGACCGGCGACTGGACCTATCACGTGCGCGGCGATCTCGTGCACGTCGGCAAGATCTACGTCGACGAAGCCGCCCTGGCTTATGTAAAGGCCCGGAACGTGGTGAACCTGCGGGTGGGCCTGGAAAGCGAGAAAGGCATGAAGTTCGAGGTCTATGCCACCAATCTGCTGGGTGACAAGAACTGGGCCTCGGGCCGTCGCGGCACGGATACCTTGAACGGCGTGGGTCCCTCCGCGTTCGTCGAACTGCCCCGCAAGCAGGCCTTCGGCCTGCGCGCCGGTTACTCCTTCTAAAGCCTAAAGTTCCCAAGACGGCCGGGCCGACGGAAACGTCGCCCGGCCGTTTTGCATTCTGCGCAAGGCGCCCGGTACGTGAGCGCAATGGCCAGGGCGCATTGGCCCCCGCCCCGCGACGGCCTAGACCGATGGGATGGAACTGACCCAGCTGCGCCATTTCGCCGCCGCCGCCGAACATCAGAACCTGAGCAAGGCGGCGCGCGCCCTCGGGCAGTCCACCTCCGCCTTGAGCCGCAGCCTCAAGCGACTCGAGCAGTCGGTCAACGGCCGGCTGTTCGAACGCACGGGCCATGGATTGAAGCTGTCGGACCTCGGCACCACGCTGCTGGAATACGCGCACACGATCCTGAACGAGCACGACCGGGCGATGGTCGCCATCTCCGGTTCCGGCAAGCAGAAATCCGGCGTACTGCGCATCGGCGTCGTGCGCTATCTCGCCGACTTCGGGCTGGCGCCGCCGATCACCAAGCTGCTACAGCGCTTTCCCAAAGCCGGTATCGAGGTGATCGACAGCAACTTCGAGGACCTGATCCATCGCCTATCGAATGCGGAATTGGACGTGGTGATCGCCACCATGACCTCGGCGTTGATCCACGACGAACTGGTCTTCGAGCCGGTGGTGAAGAGCGACCTCATATATGTCGCCGCCGCCAGCCATCCCTTGGCGAAGAAGCGCAGCGTTTCGGCGGAGGACATGATGCACGAGCGCATCATCATGTCGAACCGGCCGGCAATGATCCGTTCCCACTATCGGCGCTTCAGCGCGGCGGGAGAATCGGTGGACTTCCACCCGCTGATCACCTCCTCGCCCGCCCTCACCCGCCAACTGCTGCTCTCGGGGGATTTCATCGCCATTTCATCCCGCCACGCGGTCGCCGCCGATCTTCAGGCCGGGCGCCTCGCCGAACTGCGGCGCAAGTTCCGTCCCGAGAGCCTGCCGATCGGTATGTTGGTGCGGAAAAAGGGTGTGAAATCAGCGTTGTTGACCGCGTTCATGCGGGAAGCGCGGACCTCCCTGAAGGCCGCCCGGAAGTAAGCCGGGCGGGCTATTACAAGGTGGCAAATCTGATTGTCACGAACGCAATTGCTTCGTGCCGTGCGCGCGCGAATTATGGCGCCGAAATCAAGCCTTCCGGGGAATTCCATGATCAAGCCGTGGCGCGCCGTCTGCATGCAGACGATCAATCATTGTCTCAACTTCGCCAAGACGCGCGACGAGGCCATGGCGATCCTCAATTCGTCGCTCGATCGCTGGATCCAGCTGATCACCTCGGCGGTGGGCGGGCCGCGCCCGAATAAGCCGAAGGTGCTGTGCCTGTTCCCGGAGTTCAATCTCCAGGGTTTCCCGATCAAGGAGACCGCGAAGGAGTGGATCGAGAAAGCCTGTATCGCCATTCCCGGACCGGAGATCGCGCGCCTGCAGGAAACCGCAGCGAAGCTCGGCTGCTACATCGGCCTGAATGCCTATGAGAACGATCCGGAATGGCCGGGCCGCTACTTCAATTGCTCGGTGCTGATCGACGACACGGGCAAGGTGATCTTGAAGTACCGCCGCATCAACACGGTGCAGTGCGTGTCGCCCCATGACATCTGGGACGACTACATCAAGAAGCTGGGCATCGAGGGCGCGTTCCCGGTGGCCAAGACCGAACTCGGCAATCTCGCCATGATGCCCTGCGGCGAAGTGCTGTATCCGGAAGCCGCGCGTGTGTTCATGTTGCGCGGGGCGGAGGTCATCCTGCACCCCACCAGTGAGTCCGGCGCTTACGGTCACTCGGGCTGGACCGCCTGCCGCATCGCGCGCGCGGCGGAGAACATGGTGTACTTCGTATCCGCGAATGCCGGCGGGTCGACCGGCTCCGGCGGCGCGGCCCAGGCCAACCAGGGGCATTCGCGCATCATCGACTTCAACGGCATGGAACTGACCAACACCGGCGGGCCGGGCGAGAGCACCAGCGCCGCGGCGATGATCGACATCGAACGCCTCCGCGAGGCCCGGCGCGACCCCTACAGCATCAACCGCCTGCTACGGCACCGCGCGAGTGCGTACAAAGAAGTGTTCGCGGCGGCGGACTTCTTCCCGGCCAATTCCTTCCTCGATGCGCCCATGGAGTCCAAGGCGAAGATGGTGGAGGCCATGCGCATCGGCAAAGAGAACCTGCTGCGCGCGGGCATCCTGCATCCCGAGCCGGGTCAGTCGTAAGATGCGCGACTTCGTCGGCACGGCGGCGGAGGCGGTTGGGCGGAAGTTCACGTTCCGCACCATCGAAGGCTTTGGCGGCGTTCCCATTCACATGGGCGAGGCCGGGCCCGCGGATGCGCCGCCGGTGATCCTGATCCATGGGCTGGGCGCATCCAGTCTGGCGTGGGTCCATCAGCTCACCTCGGACCTCACCGACTCCTTGCGCGTCATCGTGTACGACTTGCGTGGACACGGCGCCTCCGGGAAGCCGTGGGCGGCGGAGTCATACGCACGCCCGCACACCACCGCAGGCGATTTGCGCGCCGTGGCGGCGGCGGCCGGCGTGCAGCGCTTCACGGCTGTGGCTTGGTCCTATGGCGGCCATGTGGTGCTGGACTACATCCGCAGCTTCGGCGTCGACTCCCTCGCCAAGATCAATCTTGTCGGCACAATCGCGGCCCTCGTCGAGCGGCCGGCCACCGGGCCGACCAATCTGGAAGCGTTGAAGGCCAGCCAGGCAAAATCCGTGTCCGACAATCCGCTCGAGGTCGTTCAGGCGAACTTCGGCCAGGCGGATTTCATCACGCATAAGACGGTCGCGCCGGAGATGCAGGCGCTGGTGGAGATGATGACCAACCAGCTGCCCACCTATGCGAAGCGCATGCTGATCGGCAAGATCACACAAAACGACGATCTGGTGCCGCGCCTCACCTGCCCCATGTTGGTGTCGGTGGGCGATCAGGATGTGACCGTGCCAAAGGTCTCGGTGGATACGCTGCTCGCGCGACTGCCCGCCGGACGACTGTCGACCTACACCGGCTGCGGCCATTCGCCGTTCCTCGAAGACCCGGCGCGGTTCAATACCGAGCTGCGCGACTTCGTGCTGAGCGCATGAGGCGTCTCAGCGCCCTCGTCGGTCTTTGTCTTATCGCCGCAACGGCCGTCCAGGCTGAGGCCCAGGCGGCGGACGGCGGATCGGTGTTGCGCATTGCGTCGACCAGCTTCGGCTTGAAGCCGGGGCATCCCTATCGCGGCGGAACGCTGCCCGCCGTGCTGCCGCAGCAAGCGGCATTCGACCCGCTCGTGAAACTGGACAAGACCGGTAAGCCGTCACCGGCACTCGCGGTATCGTGGTCGAGCACCGACAGCAAGGTGTGGACGTTCAAACTGCGTCCGGGCGTGAAGTTCTCCGACGGCGAACCGTTCACCGCCGAAGCGCTGGTGGTGTCGCACGAACACCTGCGCAGCGACATCGGCCAGACGGAAACCGTCGGCAGCTATCTGGCGAATATCGTGCGCGTGCGGGTGGTGGACGAACTCACCGCGGAGATCACGCTGAACGAAGTCGACGTGATCTTCCCGATCCATGCCTCGGTTTGGTTCATCGCCGCGCCGGGAGCGTGGAAGAAGATGGGCCCGGATGCGTTCAGCGCGCATCCGGTGGGCAGCGGCCCCTTCATCATCACCGGCTTCCAGACGGCGCGCGCGGATCTGGTCCGCAATCCGAATGCCTGGCAACCGCCGAAGGTCGACCGCGTCCAGATCCTGATCGTGAAGGACGAAACCGCGCGGGAGTCCGCGCTGCTCTCCGGTCAGATCGATGTGGCGATGGGCATTTCGGCGGAATCCAAGGAGCGCATCGAAGACGCCGGAGCGGCCTTTGTGGTGCGGCCGACGCCGCTGATCAATTATTCCGCCTTCAATCTCGTATCACGGCCCAACTCGCCGCTGAACGATAAGCGCGTGCGGCAGGCGATCAACTACGCAGTCGATCGCGACGCGATCGTGAAGACCCTGCTGCTGGGCGACACCTACACCACAGGACAACTGGCGGCGCCGACGAGCTTTGGGTTCAACCCGAAGATCAAGCCGTATCCGTACGATCCGGCGCGCGCGAAGGCGCTGCTGAAGGAAGCCGGTTTCGCCAACGGATTCGAGATGACCGTCGAGCTCGCCATGCTGGGATCGAGCGACTCCCTCCTGTATCAACGCATCGCCGAGGACCTGTCGAAAGTCGGCATCCGCACGATCCTTCGCCCGGTGACCCTGTCGCAGTTCACGATCGAGATGTTCACCGGCACCATGCCGGCGGATATGTTCCAGACCGGCATCCGCTCCCTCGATCCGCTGCTCGATTACCGCTTCCGGACGTGTCTGAGCCCGTCGCCGGGGCGCAAGGCATTCGCTTGCTTTCCGGACGTGTTGGAAGTGGCCAAGCGCGCGAAGGCGGAGCCCAATGTGAACGCGGCCGAAGCGCTGTATCGCGAGACTCTGCAGCGGGAGTTCGACGATCCGCCCGGCCTGTTCCTGTGGGAAAAGGTGGACTTCGACGGCGTGAGCGCGAAGGTCGCGAACTACGCGCCGGTGCTGGATTTCGTCAACTTCGACACGATCGCGCTGAAGCCTTAGGCCTTCTTCGCCGACAGTGCGCCGGTGAGGAAATCCGACAATCCCTTGGCGATCTCCTGGGACGAGCGATCGTCGTCCCACAAGCCAAAGCGCATGCCGATGAACGCACTGAGGCCCACCATGCCCCACGCGCGCACTTCGATGTCGCCGCGGCGGAACGCGCCGGCCTTCACCTGGGTTTCGATGCGCTGCGTGTAGGCGGCGGCGAACGCCTCGAAATAGGCGCGATGGACGTCGGGCGCCACCAATTGCGCCTGCATGATGATGGTGTAGAGCGAGCGGTGGCCGCGCACGAAATCCACCAGCAGGGCGATGCGCTGGATTTCCGCCGCAACCGGATCAAGCGTGCTGTCCAGGCGTTCGCTGATCCACTGGCGCGTGAACGCACCGAGTTCCTCGATCACCGCGCGGTAGAGCCGTTCCTTGCTGCGGAAGTATATGTAGAACGTGCCCTGGGCGACGCGGGCACGCTGCGTGATGCTGACCACGGACGCGGCGTGATAGCCGCGCGTGCCGAACTCCTTGATGGCGGCATCGAGCAGGCGTCGGCGCGTCTTCTCGCCGCGCTCGGTCTTGGGCATCGGCACCGACTTGCGGCCCTGTGATCCCCGTTTCGCGGCCTCAGACATATCTTAGTCCCGCTGCGTCCCCATCTTGCCGAGCCCCCCGCCCGGCAAGTGGCGCAGCACCGTAGTGGAAAGCCATGGCGAAATAAATGCCGCCGTGGCGCTACAACTTCACGCCAATGGATCCGGTGACGGTGCGCGGCGGGCCGTAGTAGCCGGTGATGGTGTTGCCCAGGGTTGCGCCCGGGAAATTATAGCCGCCCACGCGGTAGTGCTTGTTGGTGAGGTTCTTGCCGTGCAGGCCGATCTCATAGCGGCCGTTGGCGGAGGTCCACACGATATCCGCGTTCGCCAGCGCGTAGCCGCTCTGATCGAGCTGTGACGGGATCTCGAACATCGAGTACTTGCTGCGGAAGCTCGCCCAAGCGGTCAGCGCCAAACCGCCGCCCATGACTTCTGCTTCCGGCCGGTAGGTAAGCGAGAAGGACCCGTTCCATTTCGGCGTGTTCTGGAACAGCCGCTGGGCCGAGACGTCCTGGATGGAAGTGCCGACCAGCGCCAGATACTGCTGGAACTTGGCATCCGTGTACCCAAGCGAAAGCGTAGCGCTCAGTTCCGAAGTGAAGTTCGCCGTGCCTTCGAGCTCGCCACCCCAGATGCGCGAGCGGCCGGCGTTCTCGACCTGGCTGGCCACCGTGGTGCCAACCAAGCGCTGCAGGGTGACCTGCTGGTCGCGGTATTGCGAATAGAACCCGGCGGCGGCGAAGGTGAAGGTGCGGTCCGGCGAACTGCCCTTCAGGCCGAGTTCATATGAATTGACCTTTTCCGGATTGAAGCCGGCGGAGGTGGTGGGCGTAAGGATGGCATCGCCGCGCGGGTCGAAGCCGCCGGATTTGAAGCCCTTGCTGTAGGCGGCGTAGGTCGTGAAGTCCGGCGAGATCTTGTAGCTGACGCTCACGCGCGGCGTCAGCGGCTCGAAGGTGCGCGAGTTGCGGTAATCCGTGCGGACCAAAAGGCGTGGTGCGTTGGGCGCGCCCTGGTACGGACTGCGCAAACCGGTGTAGTCCGCGCGATAGACCGCGCCGATGCGCTTGTCATGCGTCCAACGCAGACCGGCGGACACGCTGAGCGCGTCGGTGACGCTGAAACTGGCGTCGGCGAAAAGCGCGACGCTGCGGGTCGGGGTTTTGCCGTAGGTGGCGGTGGTGCGCGGATATCCCAGCGCGGCGAGGATCGGATTGCCGACCACGGTATCGAACTCACCCGAGGCAACGGAATTGAGATAGTAGAAGCCGGCAACGCCTTGGACGCGCTCGCTCTGATACAGGAGCTGGAATTCCTGGCTGAACTGCTCGTCCTCATACGTCGCGGGAACGTCGAGATACGGCGTGGCCGTGCCGTCGAAATCGATCACCGTATCGGTGTGGCCTTCGCGGTAAGCCGTGATGGATTTGGCGGTGAGTTCATCGGTGAACTTCCATTCCGCCAGCACCGAGAGGCCTTGATTCATGACGTAGTTCGTATCGCCCAAGCCGGCGGCCTGGGTGTCGTATACGCCGGGCAGCACGAGCGAAGTGAGATACGGCGCCTCGCGATGGCCATGGTTGGGGTTGGACTTGTCGACCGTGCGGTCGCCGGTGACGCGCACGAACAGGTTGTCGCTCGGCGTCCATTCGGCGGTGAGCCGGCCGGTCAGGAGTTTCTGGTTGTAGTGCTCCGCCCCGGTGGTGAGGTTCTTGCCGTAGCCGCTATGGCTGAAGTATCCGATGGCGCCGCCGAGCTTCAGGGTGGGCGCGAGCGGCGCGGAGAACGAGGCCACGCCGTCGGCCTGACCATACGTGCCGACGTTCAGCTTCACACGGCCTTCGATGTCGTCCCCCAGCTTGCGGCTGACGTACTTGATCGCGCCGCCGATGGTGTTGCGGCCGTAGAGCGTACCCTGGGGGCCGCGCAGCACTTCGACATGGTCGACGTCGAATATCTGCAGCAGCGCGCCTTGCGGGCGCGCCATGTAGACATCGTCGATATACAGGCCGACGCCGGGCTCGAACGACCACACCGGATCCTGCTGGCCGATGCCGCGGATGAAGGCGATGAGGGTGGAGTTGGAACCGCGCGCGACTTGCAGCGTCAGGTTGGGCGTCACCTGCTGGAGCACGGTGATGTTGGCGGCGTTGATGTTCTCGAGCGCCTGGGCGCTGATGGCGGTGACGGCGATCGGCACGTCCTGCAGCGATTCCTCGCGGCGGCGCGCGGTGACCACCACTTCCTCGATACCGTCCGCCTGGGCAAAGCTCATGCTCGAATACAGAGCCGTCGCAGCTTGAAGCGAGACCAACCCGGCGAGCCACTGGCGTTTGTTGATGGTCATCTGCATCCCCCTGTTTTCACGATCCGCGGAAGTGACCCCAGGATTCGCGCCAACCGAGACATGAGTCAACTGTCATATGATAGCATCGTCATGTTTGTGATGGCATAGTAACGCCTGCGCCACAGGCATTTTGTGCACTGCAATAAATACGAGAAGTCGCAGTGCCGTCGCGGTATCTTCGCAGTCGCCCGGCTTTGGCCGACGCACGTGCGAGAGGGAGGATGAGATGACCGACACGGAAAATCGCGGCTACCGCCGCTATGTCCTGGCCATGTTGATCGTGGTTTACACGATCAATTTCATCGACCGGCAGATCATCGGCATCCTCGCGCCGGCGATTAAGAAGGATCTCGGGCTGACGGATACGCAGTTGGGTCTTCTCGGCGGGTTGGCGTTCGCGATCTTCTATACGGGGCTGGGCATTCCGATCGCGCGGCTGGCGGATCGGTACAGCCGGGTGTGGATCATGACGGTGGCGCTGGGTGTGTGGAGTCTGTTCACGGCGCTGTGCGGGACAGTCAACTCGTTCACCACCTTGTTCCTCGCGCGCGTGGGTGTCGGCGTCGGTGAAGCGGGTGGAGTCGCGCCGGCGTATGCGCTGATCTCGGACTACTTCCCGCGCAGCGAGCGGGGGCGGGCGTTGGCGGTCTACTCGTTCGGCATCCCGACCGGCGGGGCGCTGGGTGTGTTGTTCGGCGGACTGATCGCCAGTTCGATCGATTGGCGCGCGGCCTTCGTGGTGGTCGGCATCGCGGGTCTCGCACTCGTGCCCGTGCTCAAGCTGACCGTGCGCGATCCGGAGCGCGGGCGGTTCGATCCGCCGTCGACAACGCCGAACGCGACCCTGCGGGAGACGCTTGCATTGTTGGCGAAGAAGCCGAGCTTCTGGGGCTTGTCGCTGGGAGCGTCATCGGCGGCGGCGCTGTCGTATGGATTGGCGTTCTGGTTGCCGTCGTTCCTGATGCGGAGTTTTCAGCTCTCCCTGCTCGAGGTCTCGCTGTCGTATAGCGCGCTACTGTTCTTTGGCGGATGCACCGGCATCTGGATCGGCGGCGTGGTGACCGACAGGCTCGTGGGCAAGAGCCCCGGGGCTTATGCGTTCGTGCCGGCGATCGCGTTCCTGTGCTCCATTCCGTTCTACGCCGCGGCGGTTCTCGCGCCGACGGCGCCGGTGGCGTTCGTGCTGTGCATCATCCCGCAGGCGCTGGGGTTGATGTGGCTGGGGCCGATCATCTCGGGCATCCAGCAGTTGGTCGGCGCGAACATGCGGGCGACGGCGTCTGCGGCGTTTCTATTCGTGAACAACCTGATCGGGCTCGGGCTCGGCACGGCGTTCTTCGGGATCATGTCCGACGTGCTGACCAAGCGGTTCGGTGAAGAGGCCCTGCGTTACGCGATCCTGAGCGGTCTCATCTTCTACGTGATCAGCGCCGTGATCCTGCTGCTGACCACCAAGCGCCTGAAGAAGGACCTTATTGCATAGACCAGCCGTGGCTCACGTTGAGCGACTGGCCGGTGAGCGCGTTGGATTCGAAGGAGGCGAAGAACACCGCCGCGGCGGCGACGTCGGCCAGTGTGGTGAATTCGCCGTCGACCGTGTCCTTCAGCATGATCTTCTTGATCACGTCTTCCTCGGAGATCTTCAAAGTCGCGGCCTGTTCGGGGATTTGCTTTTCCACCAGCGGCGTCAACACGAAGCCGGGGCAGATGACGTTGGCGCGCACGCGGTGCTTGGCGCCTTCCTTGGCGATGACCTTCGCCAGCCCCATCAGCCCGTGCTTAGCGGTCACGTAGGGCGCCTTCAGGACCGAGGCCTCTTTCGAGTGCACGGAGCCCATGAGGATGATGCTGCCGCCGTCGCCTTGCTTGTACATCTGGCGCAGCGCCGCGCGGGAGGTGAGGAACGCGCCGTCGAGATGGATGGCGAGCATCTGCTTCCATTTGTCGAAGGGGAAATCCTCCATCGGCGCGACGGTCTGGATGCCGGCGTTGCTGACCAGCACATCGAGGCGGCCGAAGGTCGCGATGGCTTTCGCCATGCCCGCCTCCACCTGCGCCTCGCTGGAGACATCCATCGCCACACCCAGGCCGTTCTTGCCGGCGACCTCAGCCGCGGCAGCAGTAGCCTTGGCTTCGTCCAGATCGGCGACTACCACTTTCGCGCCCTCGGCGGCGAAGGCGCGTGCGATCTCCTTGCCGATGCCGCTGGCGGCTCCGGTGACGACGGCGACTTTGTTGGCGAGACGCATGGGAGACCTCAGACCTGATGGGGGCGACTTTGATGGGGGTAGCGGGCAAAGATGCCGAAGCCCAGGATCGCGGCATAGCATACCGCCGGCACGATCAGCGAGGCTTTCAATCCAGCCATGTCCGCCGCAGCACCCGTGAGCAGCGGGACGATGGCCCCGCCGACGATGGCCACACAGATGATGCCGGAGCCCTCGGCGGCGCGTTTCCCCAGCCCCTCGCAGGCGAGCGAGAAGATGGTGGGGAACATGATGGAGTTGAACAGGCCGACGGCGAGCAGGCTCCAGCCGGAGAGCGCGCCGGCCTGGGTGCCGGAGACGAGCAGCAGCGCCATCACGATGGCGCCGTTGACGGCGAGGATCTTGCCGGGAGAGTAGCGCGCGAGGAACCAGGAGCCGATGAAGCGGCCGACCATCGCGCCGCCCCAATAGTAGGGCACGTGCTTGCCGGCGGTGAGTTCGTCGAGGCCCATCACATCGGGGCGTTCGAGGTAGTTCACGATGATGGAGCCGATGGCCACTTCGCCGCCGACGTAGAGGAAGATGCAGGCCGCGCCGAAAGCGAAGCGCGGCTGTCGCAGCAGCTCGAACGCGCGCATGATGCTGTACGGTTCCTGCGGCGCTTCGGGCAGGCGATTGCGGCGCAGCCACACCAGGCCCGCGATCACCACGATGGCGACGGCGAGCCCGGCGTAAGCCTGCGTCACGGTCTTCGATTCCGCCGCGCGATAGGCGGTGAGCGCATCGCCGGTGAGTTGGCTCGCATCCACGGTGGCGAGCCCGCCCAGGATGAGCGCCGCGCCCACGTAGGGAAACACGGTGGTGCCGAGGGAATTGAAGGCTTGCGCGAACGTGAGGCGGCTGTGGGCGGTGGCGGGCGGCCCGAGCATGGAGATGAGCGGATTGGCCACCACCTGCACGATGGTGATGCCAGTGGCGAGCACGAACAGCGCGCCGAGGAAGGTGACGAACAGGCCGGTGGCCGCCGCGGGGATGAACAGCAGGCAGCCCGCCGTCATGGTGAGCAGCCCCACCGCCGCCGTGCGCATGTAGCCGATGCGCCGCACAATCGCCGCCGCCGGGAGCGAGACGATGAAGTACGCCGCGAAGAACGCGGACTGCACCAGCATCACCTCGAAGTAGGACAGGACGAACAGGTCCTTCAGTTTCGGGATCAGCACGTCGTTCAGGCTGGTGATGCCGCCGAAGATGAAGAACAGCGCGAACACGAACAGCCGCAGGTCCGGCATATCGGAGGCGCCGTGCACGGTCGCGGGGACCGGATCGGTTGACGTGCCGAGACGCGTGTCGATGGCCATGATTACTTGCCCCCGCCTGCCCCGGGTGCGCGGGGCGTCGGATGTTTGTGCAAGGGGGCCAGGACGGCTGCAAGGCTGGAAAGGAGAGCGCCCGCCCACCGCGTTCTATCGCGGTGAATACGTGGTGAAATTTCGGTCCGGAACGCGCGGGAAACGCGCGGACAGACCGGCCAAAACGCGCGGAATCCACCCTGCCGCCCGCGCGTTTTATCGCGCGAAATACGCGCGGAAATTTTGCGCCCGTGTTGGCGCGAGAGGGGCCCATTGGATTGCGGGTCAAGGGTGTGGAGGATGGGCAAATCGCGTTCTCGAAAAAGAACAAAATGAGAACTTAGCGCGGAAATGCCGGGGCGTCAAAGCTCGCGGCGTGTGCAGTTTGGGACCCACGTCGGAGATTGAGCCTCATGAGAGAACTCGCGGTGACATTGTGAACACATCAGCATTTCAACATGAGCGACCGGAGAATCACGCGGTCTCGATCATGAGCCTTCCATCACTACGCATTTTGGTAGCGGCATCTGTGTTTGCCATAGCTGCCGCTCCGGGAGTAGGAGCACGAGCGCCAGATGCCGCGGCAAAACGCCCGACATCGAGCACGAAAGCCGCCCTTAGCGCGGAGAGCGCCATCGCCGACCTCTTGTTGGGCCGTTGCCTGAGCGAAATTACAGGAACGAGCGCACCGGTGGGCTCAATCGAACCGAATGTTGTCGGAGAGCCGATGAAGCTCCGGGCGAATGACGCTCGCTTGAGTCCACAGGCCGTCCGCATTCCGACCATCAATGGCACTGTGTACATCGACCATCATGAAAAGGACTGCGAGGTCTTCGCCACGGATATCAACCGCGCCGCCGTGACTCGATCACTCCAACAGGCAATTGCCACTCTGGGCACGCGCGCAAGATTGGTGACACCCCAACCGCCGAGCGCGCCGGAGGATCATGCGCTTTTCTACCAGCTCGGAACGTTGGCAGATGACCCGGTTCCAACCCTCTCAATCACCTTTCCTGCCGCCCGTGCGGGCAGCATGACAGCACGCATGGCGTCGTATCGGCAGATCACTGTGTCAAAGGACTCCGCGCCGGGTTGGTCCCCGTCTGTAGACCAGTCACGGCAGGCCATCGACAGCACCCGCCATTTTCTTTCATCTCTGGATGAGGGACGATTCACCGAGGCCTATGCTTGGATGGCGGATGTGAACAAGAAAGATCAATCGTTGGCAGAGTTCACACGAGAGACGGCTCGGTTCAACGCGTTGTCCGGTCCGGTGAAGGAAAGGCGAATCCTGCTAGTCACGTGGACCAAAGACCCGCCTGTAGCGCCCTATCCGGGAATCTACGCGGCAGTAGATCTCGCGAGCCGTTTCGCCAACGTTGACCGACATTGCGGGTATATCGTGCTGTACCAACCGCCGACCGGTGGCAGTTTCGTGGTCATGCGGCGTGAGAACACCTATCTCGACAACGCCACTGCGCAAAAAATGGAAAAAGAACGCTCCCGCGCCGAAGTGGAAAGCGCCTGGGCGCAGGCATCTCGGCACTGCCCAAACTATCCGCGCTAGGGATTTAAGGCCCTCTGGACTTGGCAAACGGACGCCCTGCCCGCACCGCGTCTACCGCGGCCGTGCCTCAGTCCCTGGCTGCTGTCGTCCGCAAGGTACTGTAGACTTCATCCAGCGCGGGTTAGCTGGTGTGCACACTTGGCTCAGACACGAGCTCAGAAGCTGGTGCGGAAGAGCGGCTCGGCTGGGGCTGTCATTCTGCTGCACATGCTGGGCGCGCTAATCTTACTTCGTACCCCTCCCATCAGGCCGGTGGCTCCTCAACAGGCCGAACCGTTCTGGATTCCACTGGCGCCGCTCGTGTCCCGCCCGGTGTTGCCGACACCATCCGCATCCGGGCGGCCAGATCGCGCGCCTTCAAAAGGGACCGCACCGCGATCGCGACGACTTCCAGCGGAGCCGGAGATGCCGCAGAGCGGCACCGCGCCACCGCCCACCGTCGCGGGAACGGCGCTGCAGGACTATCTGCTCTGCGGCATCGGAAGCGACGCGTCGCGACCGCGCGAGCAGCAGGAGAGATGCCGCGCGATCCGCCAAGGCATGCACAAGGGGCCGCTCCCGCTTCGCCCGCCGACGGACGAAGAGAGACGCACGGAGCGAAGGCTCGCGCGCGAGCTGGCGATACAGAATTCCCCGGTGCTCATCCCATGTGCCGGCGGCGTGGGCCTGGATATCGTCTGCGTCCTGGATCGCGCGATCAACGGCGCGGATCGGGTGTACGACACCTATGTCGATCACCCACCGAAGGCCAAGGCGCTGGGCGAACGCCCGCCGGCAAACCTAGCCGTCGGCCCTGGCCGGGGCCGAGGCAAAAGGAAGTAGCGATTGGCCTGTACCTTCCATGAGGGTTGGCCCGATTTCTGGGACATGCCTCCGCCAATGGGCTTGCCAAAGCAACATCCTACCCCCATCAAATTCCCCAAGCTCCAGGAACGTGAAAGGCACCCATCCATGACCATCCCGCGCAAGGATATGGGCGAGCGGACCGACATCGCCGCCATTGGCGCGCTGGTCTCCGTCGCCGGGCTCAGTGTGATCGATGTCGGGTGCGGGCCCGGCAAGGTATCGCGCGAGCTTTGCGAGGCGGGAGCAACAGTTCTGGGCGTAGAGCCGGACCCGATCCAAGCGGCGAAGAACCGCGCCGCGCCGCCGAGCACGGGTTTGACGTTCATCGAAGCGCGGGCCGAGAACTTTCCGGTGGAGCCGGAGTCAATCGATGGCGTCTTCTTCATCCGCTCGCTGCATCACATCCCTGTTGAAGCGATGGATGCCGCACTGAGCCATGCGGCCCGTGTTTTGAAACCGGACACCGGGTTCCTCTGCGTCGTCGAGCCGGCCATGACGGGCACCTACTTCAAGGTCATGCGTCCGTTCAACGATGAGACCCGCGTACGCAACGAGGCGCAGGCCGCACTGGCACGGACGACACCGCGCCTGTTCCAAAGCGAGGAACGCTTCCAATACGCGCAGTTTCCGCGTTACCAGAATTTCGAGGCGATGGTGACACGGGTGACGGGTCAGACGTTCAACGACATCCGGCGCGAACGGGTCGAGACGGAAGAGGTCAGGCGGCTGTTCGAGGCGGGACGTAGCGAGGGCGGCGAGTACGTCTTCGAGCAACCCATGCTGTTGAATCTCTATCGACGCCCCGCGCGCCCTTAGAAACGCGCGCCGTCAGGCCAGGGACTTCCAGGCGATATAGGTTGCGGTGACGAAGATGAACCCGGCGAAGACGCGGGTGAGCACCCCCTTGCGCCCCGCGAGCGCCGCGCCCACACGCTGGCCCAGCAGGCCGCCCACGAACCCGCCCAGGATGAACAAGCCGGCGACGTCCCACAGCACGAGGCCGGAAAAGGCATAGCTGGCCGCCGTCGCCGCCCCGAATGCCGTCACCGCCACAAGCGACGACCCCACAGCATGCAGAATGATCATGTTGGTGGCGCCGATGAGGCCCGGCACGATCAGGAAGCCGCCGCCGATCCCGAAGAAGCCCGACGCCATGCCGGTGAAAAACCCGGTCGGGATCAGCCGCGCCGCGAGGCGCGGCGAGATGTGGACATCGACCTCGCCGGCGTCCGGTTTGCGCAGCAACATCGAAATGCCGACGCCAAACATGGCCACCGCGAAGGCCAACAGAAGTTTCTGCCCGTTGACCGCCTTCCCGAGTGAAGCGCCGACAAGAGCCCCCAGGCTACCGCTGAGCGCGAAGGCGACGGCACAGGGCCATTTGATGGTTCCCTTGCGGGCGTGAAGAACCAGATTGACGAGAGCGCTGGCCGAAACCGCGACGGCGCTCGTACCGATCGCGACGTGAGGATCTTCGACCCCGACGAGGTACAGAAGCAGCGGCACAGCCAAGATCGAGCCGCCGCCGCCCAGAAGGCCCAGCACCAACCCCACAAGCACGCCGGAGGCGACAGCGAACAGATCAGGCAGCATGGACGATGACCTTTGTTGCCGACCGACGGGGGCTAGAGCGCGTTGACCGGCAGTTTCAGATACGACAGCCCGTTGTCTTCCGGCGGCGGCAAGGCGCCGGCCCGGATGTTGACTTGGATCGACGGCAAGATCAGGTGCGGCATGCCGAGCGTTTTGTCCCGCGCCGTACGCATCGCGACGAAGTCGTCCTCGCTGATGCCGTCGCGCACGTGGATATTGCCCCGGCGCTGTTCGCCCACCGTGGATTCCCAGGCGAAATCGGCGCGGCCGGGCGCCTTGTAGTCATGACAGGTGAAGATTCGTGTTTTCTCCGGCAAGGCCAAGATCTTGCGCATGGAGCGATAAAGCGTACGCGCATCGCCACCCGGAAAATCCGCGCGCGCGCTGCCGTAGTCGGGCATGAATAAAGTGTCGCCGACAAAGGCCGCATCCTCGATGACATAGGTCAGGCACGCGGGCGTGTGGCCCGGGGTATGCATGACCCGTCCGCTCAATCCGCCGATGCTGAAGGTCTCGCCATCCGTGAGCAGCGTGTCGAACTGGGTGCCGTCGGGCGCAAACTCACTTTTCAGGTTGAACACTTTGGAGAAGATCTTCTGCACATCGACGATGTGCGCGCCGATCGCGAGCTTGCCGCCCAGGACCGACTTGATATGTGCGCCTGCCGACAGATGATCGGCGTGCGCGTGCGTCTCAAGAATCCATTCGACGCGCAGCCCTTGCCCGCGCACGTAGGCGATGACCGCATCCGCCGAGGTGAAAGATGTTCGACCGGACGCGGCGTCGAAATCGAGCACGGGGTCGATGATCGCGCAGGCATTTGTGGCCTGGTCAACGACGACATACGTCACCGTGAACGTCGCTTTATCGAAGAAGGATTGAATATGCATGCTGATCACCATGAGGAATCGTTAGACACGTCTAGGCGGCGCGGTTCGTTTTCAGTTTAAGGCTGCCCAGCCAGCCCGCGCTTTGACGCGCGACAAACATTCCGAGCAGCATGGTGCCGACAAAGCCGAGCGTTTCGACGCTGCCGAACCCGAGGCCCGCCAAGGCCGGTCCCGGGCAATAACCGCCCAGGCCCCAGCCGATGCCGAAAAGGCCGGCCCCCAGCAGCAGGGGGAGATCGATGTCGCGCCGGGTCGGCAAGGTGAAGCCGGGCTCGAACAACGGCTGGCTGCGACGCAACACCGTGCGGTAACCAACCGCCGTGACCGCGACGCCGCCAAGCATCACGAACGCGAGGCTGGGATCCCACGCGCCAAACACGTCAAGAAAGCCAATGACCTTCGCGGGATTGATCATGCCGGAGATCGTCAATCCGACGCCGAAGAGCAGGCCGGCGATCAGGCCACCGAGAATACGCGCCATGGCTTAACCTCCCACGATCAGGTGATGAACAACGTATGTGGTGGCGATGCCGGCGGCCATGAAAGCCGCCGTCGCGATGATCGAGCGCGGTGAAAGCCGTGCAATACCGCACACGCCGTGACCGCTTGTGCAGCCGTTTCCCAGCACCGTGCCGAATCCCACGAGGAAGCCCGCAAGAAGCATCATCGGCAACGGCGCAACAAAGGCGATGTCCGGACGCACGCCGCCCATGAAAACGAACGCGAGCGGTGCGGCAATGAGTCCGACGACGAAGGCAATGCGCCAACCGCGATCCGGCGGTTGCCCGGAAAACGTCAGCAATCCGGCCGTGATGCCGCTGATCCCGGCGATCCGCCCGTTCAACAGCATGAGGGCAACGGCGGCGAGCCCGATCAATACACCGCCGAACAGTGAGGCGAAGGGCGTGAAGTGATCCATCGTCTTGCTCCTCGAACCTAAGGTTACTTGCAGTAGGTCGCGTACAGAAAACCAATCAACGACTTCAGGTCGTCGCGCGCGAGGCTGTAAAAGATCGTCTGCCCATCACGCCGCGTCTTCACCAACCCGTCTTTGCGCAGCAAAGCCAACTGCTGGGAAATCGCCGCGTCGCGTGCGCCCAGCAATGCCGCCAGATCGCCCACCGCGCGTTCCTGCTCCACGAGTTGGCAGAGGATGAGCAGGCGCTTGGAGTTCGAGAGACTCTTCAGCAGCGCGCTGACCTCGCCCGCCTTCTTTTGCATGCGCTTTATATTCATACATTCAGATATACGAATATATCGGCCGATTGTCAAGACGCCCGGGCCGCCACGGGCACTTGCCTACGGTACCTCGACCAACCGCGACACATTCAGCCACTGGCAAGGTTGACCGGGGTCAACACCCGCCGCCGGAACCCGTGAGACAGTGCAAATCCCCGCTCGCCCATTTCCGGAGAATTTCATGATGCCCAAACCCGTTGCACTCATGCTTGGCCTGGGCATTTCCCTTCTTACGGGCTGCGCCAATCACGCCGCAGATCAAGCGGCGGACGGCAGGTCCCAGCATGCTCGTGGAAGCATGATGCAAGACCAGGGCATGCACAAAATGTGCGACGAAATGATGAGGCATCAGGGCAAGCACGCGAAGAGCGGAAAGATGCAGCAGGGCCGGAGCGACGAACAAAAAATGACCGGCAATATGAAGGGCTGCCAAATGAAGGACGGCATGGGCGCGGACGTGTCCTCTTTGGACAAGCGAGAACACACTGCTCCGGAAAGCGCCGAGGATCATTCGGCCCATCATCCTTAGTCATGATGGCCTTCGGGCCGCAGCGCAACGCCGACACGAGGGATGCAAGCAATGACGGATGAGTGGCTCACGCTGATCGGCAACATGAACGGTGCGGTGCGCGACTTGCGACAGGCTGCGCCTGAATTGATGAAGACGTTCTCCGACATGGCCCGCGCGGCACACGGTGGCGAAGCTCTCGACGGAAAGACGAAGGAGCTGATCG
This sequence comes from Rhodospirillaceae bacterium, assembly GCA_965279655.1. Lineage (GTDB taxonomy): Bacteria > Pseudomonadota > Alphaproteobacteria > Rhodospirillales > Rhodospirillaceae > SCTM01. The sequence continues at coordinate 219,054 of OZ257255.1, read as the reverse complement.
CTCTGGGTATCAGCGTTGCAGTCCGCTGCGCGCCTTGCATCGCCTATCACGCCGAAGCCGCGGTAAAGCAGGGCGTCTCGCGCGCCGCTGTCGCCGAGACCTTGGCAATGGCGGTGTACATGGGCGCGGGGCCCTCCGTGATGTACGCGGCCAAGGCGTTGGAAGCCGTGGATCAACTCGCATCCAAGGCAGCCCCGCCGACGTGACGCGAGGGACCCCAACGCACAAGCCATGCCAACGCAGGAGAGCACATGACTTACTATCTCGCACGAACGCTTCCCATTTCCTTTGAGGACGCCCTGCTGCGGACGAAGGAAGCGCTCAAGAAAGAGGGTTTCGGCGTGCTGACGGATATCGACGTTCGGGAGACCCTCAAAGCCAAGATCGGCGTTGATTTTCCGAACTACCGAATCTTGGGTGCATGCAACCCGGCCTTAGCTCACGAGGCGCTCAAGCTCGAGCGTTTGGTCGGTACAATGCTTCCTTGCAACGTGGTGGTGCGAGATGCCGGTGCGGGACAGACGGAGGTGGCGGCGATCGATCCGGTTGCCTCCATGCAGGCCATCGACAACCCCGCACTGAAGATCGCCGCACAGCAGGTAAAGTCTAAGCTTGAGCGCGTCATTGCGAGCATTTAGCGGGTCGGATCTGAGGCAAAACCGACAAGATTATTGGATTATGTCGGAGAGAGGCACGCGTGTGGAACGGTGCATCTGCTTTTCCTCCGATCATTACGGTTTCCCAATGAGGGATCGGTTGGTCCGAGGAGAATTTAACCGCCTGTGTGGAATGTTGACGAATTGCTAGCGTCCTTGCGGCAAGCCTATGCTTTGGAAACGCGGCGGTACGATGACGCTTCGGGTTGTCTTGCTGATGGCACTGCTGACGGCTTGCAATATCGCGAGTTCGTCCGCCGCTGAACAGATCAGCTACTACGATCTCGATACTCTCGGCATCCCGAAGTTCGTCAACGTCAACTACATCGACGTCGCGAAGATTTCCCAGATCTCGAAGTTCCGCTCCAGCGCGGGACATGACTATCACGATGACGCGGAAGCGTGCCGCTCGATGAAGCATTACTTCATCGCGCCGGACGCGACGACAGCAATCGTGTCGCCGATCGCTGGAACAGTGACGCGGCTCAACAATGACTTCGACGGCAGGCAGGTGCAGATCACGTCCGATCTCCAGCCCGGCTTCATATTCATCCTTTTCCACGTCAACCTGGCGAAGCCGCTCGCTGTGGGCGACCATATCGCCGAAGGTCAATCCCTCGGCACCCATATCGGCACGCAGACTTTCTCGGACATCGCCGTCGCGGTGAACACGCCGAAGAACTATCGGCTCATCTCCTACTTTGACACTCTCACCGACGAAGCGTTCGCTGCGTTTCAGGCGCGTGGGATTGCCACCCGAGAGCAGATGGCCTTCACCAAGGCCGAACGCGATGCCGCCCCGTATCGGTGCCAAGGCGAAGAGTTCGCGGGATTGAAGGTGGATCCGAAGACGGAATACGTGACCCTCACCGGTGCGCAGAACATCGCATTCCCTCACCTGCCCTACACCTTATCGCTGGCCGACAGCGGCTATCCGTTGGCGGCGACGGCGAGTTCCGGCCTGCCGGTGAAGATCAGTTCCGCGGGGCCATGCAATGTCGTCGATGACAAGCTGGTCCTGTTCCAGGCCGGCGAGTGCGCCGTGTACTTCAATCAATCCGGTGATCCGCGCTACCTGCCGGCGGTTCAGCTGGAATACAGGATCTCAATCCTGTCGGCGCTGCCCGACGTTGCCATCGGGTCCGTGTATTCGGGCGCACAGGTATCGACACAGTCATTCTTGCGCTTCTCCAATGCCGGCGCAGCCGCGGGAACCGTAAAAGTCAAACTCGCGGACAATGCGACCGGTCAGAACTTGACGACATGGACAAGCCCCGAAATCCCCGCCGGTGCGTCGGTCCAGTTTCCCGTCGCCGCGATGGAAGGCGGCATTGCTCCAACTGTCGCGAAACCTCAGCTTTACGGCGTGGCGATTGAAACAACCATGCCCGGAACGACGCAGCACGTCGTTTGGAATCCCGGGGCCGGGTCCCTTGCCAATCTCAGCACCTGCAGCAGCGGCGCCACGACCAACCGCACGCAGATAAACAACGTCCATTCGTCCTTGCTTCAAGCCGACTATCCCAGCGCGATCGTCGTCACCAATACCGCGACCGCGGCAGCGTCCGTTCAGCTGGGCATATTCGATGCCGGGACGGGCGCACGTCTGGGCACCTTCGCGACCGGAACCGTGGCGGCAAACGGTCAGGCGACGATTGCCGTGTCCACGATCGAAGCGACCGCACGCATAACGCCGGCCGCGGGCGCATATCACTACATCATCAAATCCGAGGGGCCGTTCACGGGGTACCTGCAACATCTGGTCGAAAACAAGCTGGCCGGCTTCACCTCGGACCTCAGCACCGTGTGTCCGTTGCGGGCCGTGCCTCAGACCACTGCCGCGACGCGGATTGGGTCGGTGTATTCGACTGCGCAGATTGAGCGGCAATCGTTCATCCGCATCTATAATATCGGTGGAGCGCGCGACGGGACGGTCACCCTGACCCTGGCAGATCCGGCGACGGGGCGTGAGTTGGGCTCATGGCAGAGCCCCGGCATTTTCACGGGGGCGGCTCAGCAATTCTCCCTGGCAACGATCGAGACGGGCGCAGGTATCACCGGTCCCAAGCCGGCAACTTATATGATCGGCGTAAGGTCGGAATTCGGCCGCCAGAGCGGATTTCTGCAGCATGTCGTGTGGCGGCCACAGGATGGGACGCTTGCGAATCTCACGACCTGCGACGATGGCGTGACGACGCTGCCGCTGCGCCTCCTGGACATCCACTCGAGGGTGCTCGCCGCCGACTATCCGAGCACCGTCGCTGTCATGAACACCGGTGGATCGCCGAAGAGTTTTGCACTTCGCCTCGGCAATGCCCTCACGGGTCTGTTCTATGGGAGATATGTCGGGCCGAGTGTGCCCGCGATGGGCTCGGCCTTGGTCTCGCCCGCGACCCTCGAAGCAGCGATCCCGTTTATCCTCTCAACGAATACGCCGCACTACACCGTGGATGAGGACTCGCAATTTCCGGGTTTCCTCCAACACCTCGTGACAAACAAGAGGGCCGGCGTCGTCACCGACATGACGGCGATGTGCAGGCTCGCGTGGTAGCGGTCATAAAAACCCGCCCTGCGGTCGGTGTTGTCCATTGAGAACGAGTTCCAGCGGCAACGCGCCATCGGCGGCCTGAGCCATGGCTTCGTAGTCCATGGCGAGTTTGCGCAAGGAGGCTTTGCAGCCTTCGGCCTGCGTGCCGTCGGCGCGCGCGAGCATCGCCTGAGCCATGGCCCGGTAACGCCGCGCTTTGTCTTTCCAGGAGGTGATCATGGGGACCACAACGCAGGACCTTCCCCTTGCGATCCGGAAAATCTGGCGTGCGCCACGGATTATGCGGCGGTTCGTGCGCCGCGCATCGTAAGAATTGCAGAAGCTGGCCGCGCCGCCCGGCTAAGCTTGCAGGCCGTCCCCTACCGAGGTTCGGCGCCGTCGCTCTGCGGGGTGGGCGGCGGCTGATGAACCTCCCGCTCGCGGGCCCGCGCGGCCATGCGCTCGTAGCTTTCCGCAATGCGCAGCATCGCTTGGCGCGACGCGGGATCGTTCACCTGTTCGGCCTGCTGACGCGCCGCGAGAGCGCGTTCCAACCAATGCTCCGGCTCTATAGGAGTCATCTCTCATAGCATTGCTGTTTCTGTCGCCACCCCAAACGCGAAGCGGGCCGTTGGGTTCCCAGCGAACGCGCCTTCCGACCCGTCATTGGGAATCGGTAATTTGATCCAACCCGCGGTGGACGCACGTACCTCCCTCTGCGCCACGGGAGGTTCATATGTTCACAGTGCTGTATCTCGACGCTGCCGGCGCGATCGTGGCGCGTGCCAATCTGCAGGTCGCGACGGCGGCGGAGGTCTTTGCCATCGCGCGCGCCCGCGCGGCGCGGCGCGGCGAGATCAATTCATTCCAGATTTGGTCCGATGGCCGCAGGCTGATCGCGGCCCCGGCGGAGAGCCGCGACGCGCACGCAAATGCCGCTGCCGCAGGCGAAAGATGAAAACCTATCTGTGCATCCTTTTCCGGCGCACCGACGTGCTCAAGGCCGAGACGTTCGAACAGCCGGACGACCGCGCCGCGATTGGCCATGCGCTCGAGCTATGCCGGCCTATCCCGTATTGCACTGGCTTCGAGCTTTGGCACAGAGGCGAGAAGGTGCACGACTACGCACGGCCGAGAGTCGTGTAGCGAGACACGATGACGGCTGCGGAGATGTCTTACGGGTAGGACGTTTTCTGCGCCCGCGCGGCGGTATGACCTGACGAAAAATTGATCGCGAGCGCGCGGCGCGCGATGGGCGCGGCGGGCCGCGACGCCATCGCACAGGCGTGCCGCTAAGTCCTTCCGCGAGGCCGTTGTTTAATCCACAGGCCCATCATTCCCTGGTTTCAAGGCGGCGGTTTTTGCGGCGCAGCACACAAGCCGTGGTAGGAAATTCATAAAGCTTTCGCGTGCGAACGGTCTTGCGCGCAACACCAGCGGAACTATTGTAGCGACTCAATCGTTACGCGTTGAACGATCCCACAATCCATGGCCGCCGTTGGGGCGGACAACATGGGGACATGATGAAACGCATTTCGTCGATCGCGGCGGTCGCCGCGCTTAGTTTGCTCATCACCGGCGCGGCCCTGGCGGCCGATCAGAAAGCCATGTTGGTGCGCAGCACCGACGTCTATACCGGGCCCGGCAAGTACCCGATCCTGACCCGTTTGATCCGCGGCGCGCAGGTCAACGTGCTCGGCTGCAATACGCTGCATGCGTGGTGCGAAGTGGGATCGGGCAAGACCCGCGGCTGGGTGTCCGCGAGCGCCTTGGAGCTTATGCTCAAGGGTAAGCGCTCCGGCGAAACCGCGAAGTAAGTCCAGCATTATAATTATATTACAACGGCTTCTTGACAGCGCGCGGACGTCGGGCGCGATGTGCGCCATTAAGAGGTTTTTCATCTCTGTGAAGCACCCTCCCACCTTGCCGTAATCCTGCAAAAAGCGGGCGGCAACCCGAACGTAGGGCGCCATGGCCAAGGTTAAAGAAGACTACCGGAGCCTCACCGGACCGCAGCGCGCGGCCATGATGCTGCTGTGCCTGCCGCCGGAACATTCCGGCAAACTCATCGCCATGATGGAAGACGACGAGATCCGGGAAATTTCCCAGATCATGTCGAACCTCGGCACGGTCAGTGCCAACCTGCTCGAACGCCTGTTCGTCGATTTCGCGGATGCGATCTCCAATACCGGCTCGCTGGTCGGCAGCTACCAGACGACCGAGCGGCTGCTGATGGGCAGCCTGGATAAAGAGCGCGTCGGCAAGATCATGGAAGAAATCCGCGGTCCCGCGGGCCGCACCATGTGGGACAAGCTCGCCAACGTGCATGAGCAGGTGCTGGCGAACTACCTGAAGAACGAATACCCGCAGACCGTCGGCGTGATCCTGTCGAAGATCAAGCCGGACCATTCATCGCGTGTGCTCGCCCTCCTCCCGGAAGGCTTCGCGATGGAAGTGGTCATGCGCATGCTGCACATGGAAGCGGTGCAGAAAGAAGTGCTGGAAAGCGTCGAGAAGACGCTGCGCACGGAATTCATGTCCAACCTGGCGCGCACCGCGCGCGTGGACAGCCACGAACTCATGGCCGAGATCTTCAACAACCTCGACCGCAACACCGAATCGCGTTTCCTTACCGCGCTCGAAGAACGCAACCGCGAGTCCGCGGAGAAGATCCGCGCGCTCATGTTCACCTTCGAGGACCTTATCCGCCTCGATCCGGCCGGCGCGCAGACCCTGCTGCGCCATGCGGAGAAGGAAAAGCTGGCGCTGGCCCTCAAGGGCGCGTCCGAGCCGATCAAGGACCTGTTCTTCCAGAACATGTCCGAGCGCGCCGGCAAGATGCTGCGCGACGACATGGACGGCCTCGGCCCCGTGCGTCTCAAGGACGTCGAAGAGGCGCAGAACATCATCGTCGCCCTCACCAAAGAGCTGTCAAACTCCGGCCAGATCACGATCTCCGAAGGCAAGGAAGACAGCGAACTGGTGTACTAACCACCGGTTCGCGCAGGCTCGCGTTTGGCGTGTCCTGCCACAGTTCCGCCCACACCCTGACGAACCTGACACCTGCCGAACGGGTCTCCCGTCGCTGTCGTTCTTTCCACGTGCTGGAGAACCAAAGCGAACCATGCCGTATGGACGGCGTGACATAGGAGGACGAGATGAAACGTACAGCGATGTATCTTGCCGCGACGGCGCTCGCGACGACTTTCGCCGCCAGTGCTTTCGCCCAGGACTATTATTCCATCGAGGAAGAATACACGTACGCTCCGCGTACGACCGCCATGGAGAGCATCGACGTGACGGCCAATCGCATTGGCCCGACCACGCCGATCGCCGTGAAGGGCACCGTGGAAGGGAAGGACGGCCACTTCCTTCTCATCAATCGCGGCGGCGAGATGGTGCGTGCGCACCTTCTGGAACGCCCCGATCACACGCTGCTGTATCGCGGCAGCATGATGAAGAAGGTCGGCATCGGCGACAGCGTGACGGTCTACGGCACGTTCGATAAAGCGCCAGGCGAGCGGGCCCTGCTCAAAGCCGACGCCATCCGCGATCGCAGCACCGGACGCTTGATGCTGACGGATCGCGGCGACGCCAAGATCGCCGACATGCGGCTCCCGGTGAAGCTCACCTACAACGTCCTCTAGAGCGAGCCTCGGGAGAAGATCAGGGCCGCCCCATAACCAGGGGCGGCCCTACTTTTTTCAAAAGCCAGCGCGGGCGGTGAGGCGGATGCTGCGACCGGGCAACACCACGACGTCCTTGTTCAAGGAAACGGCGTTGCGCTGAACGCTGTCGGTGAGATTGTGCGCGGACAGCGTGAGCGAGGTGGTCGGCTTGTCCGACCAGGGTCGCCACACGATATGGGCATCGAGGTTGACGAAGCCGCCCGTGGGCGTCTCGCCCGCGCCGATGCTATTTTGGGCACCGGCGTATTTCAGGAGGAAGCCCGCGTCCCAATGCTCGCTCTCGGCGTCGAGGCCGCCGCCGACGTGATAAGGCGGGATGCGCGGGACACTGCCCGCGCCGTCGAGGGACGCCCGCACGTAGTCGCCCAGGGCCTGCGCCTTCACCTGCCAGCCGTGCGCGGACCACAGGGTCGCGGTTGCCTTCAGTTCCGCACCCCAGAACCGCGCGCCGCGCTGTTCGTAGTTCATCTCGCGGAAGTCGCCGGCGGCGTCGGGGGCACAGGCCCCCTCCTCGTCGCAGGTGCGGCCGGTCAGCCGGCCATAGATGTAGTTGGAGAAGCGCGTGCCCCAGAGGGAACTCTCGACATGCACTCCCGACACGGTGGCGTGCACGCTGCCCTCGATGGAGTTCGCGCGTTCGAGACGCAAGGTCGGATCGCCCGTCTCGAAGGTGGCGGGACCGTCATGGGGTCCGCGGGCGAAGAGTTCCGTCAGATTGGGCTCGCGCGCGGCGCTGGTGAGCGTAAGGCCGAGGTTGATCGCTTCACTGGCGTTGATGAGCAGACCGGCCGAACCACTAAGCGGTGTGAACCCGCGCGAGACGGGTGCATTCGCACCGGCGGGAACGCCGCGAACATCGGCGTGCTCCACCCGGCCGCCGAATTGCAGACGCGCCGCCTCGGCGAGCGGGACTTCCGCGAACGCGAACACGGCCTCGCTCTGGTTCGTGCTGGGCAGCAAGTAGTTCCGCGCGTCGCCTTCGGCGGCAAAACTGCGGTGTTGTACCTGAGCGCCGATGGCGCCCTGGCTGAAGGGACCGAAGGCGTCGAGCATCGCTTCGCTGCGCAGGTCCCATTCCTTGTTGCGGAAGGTGGCCAGCACGTCTTTGGTGGCGGGATCGATTTCGTCGTGGCGATAGTCCGCGTAGCCGCCCTCGACCGTGAGCTTGTTCAAAGTGCCCGGCAGCGCGAAAGCGGACCGGAACAGGCCCTTGGTCTGCTTCATGTCGATGAAGGTGCTGTCGGACGGGATGCCGTATTTGGCGTCGTAGTGCACGATCGCCGCGCCGACGCGGTTGTCGCCGAAGAAATACGACCCGCCGGTGGAGAAGCCGTCGCCCCGGAAAAACGAGTTCGGCTGTGTCCCGCCGGGGATGTCGTAGTCGCCGGTGTGGCGGACAAAGGCGTCCGCATGGAAGGCGAAATCGCCGGCGCGGGCATCGGCGAGAATGGAGCCCTCGCCGGAATTGCCGCTGCTGCCGTACGTGCCGGCGGCTTCGCCGGTGAGAGGCTGCTTGGGCAACTCCATCGGCACGCGGTTGTTGATGGTGTTCACCACGCCGCCGATGGCCTGACTGCCGTAGCGCAGCGTGGCCGCGCCGCGCACGACTTCGATGCTCTGGGCGGCGAGCGGATCGACCGGCACGCCATGGTCGGGCCCGACCTCGGAGACGTCGAAGGTGCCGATGCCGTCTTCCAGCATGCGCACGCGATTTGAATCGAAGCCGCGGATCACCGGCCGGCTGGCGCCGCCGGCGAAGGACGTGCCGGTGACGCCCGCCACATCGGACAAGGCGTCGGCGATGGTCGCGCCGCCGTTGCGCAGGATCTGCTCGCGGCCCACTTGGCCGACGATGGACGCGATCTTGTCGGGATCGTTGGACAGGGGCGATGCGGTGACGACGATGGTTTCGATGCTGGCGGCACGCTGATCGTCATCGGCCAGGGCGGGCAGAGAAATAACAAGCGGGATAGTCGCGCACAGGGCGCGACGCAAAATGGTCGACATGGGAACTCCACATATCTGCGATGGATGCGCCGCCGCGCGCGCCTTGCGGGCGCGTGACGACGGGAAAATTAGGTTCGCGAAATGTGGGAGATGGGGGGCGCGCGGGAGCGGAACGCCGCCGTGGCGTAAGCACGCGGCGCGCGGGAGTCCGGTACGCGGGAGACGACGGCGAGGAACGCGCACGCCGGGATCGGCAGGGGGGCCGCTTCCGGCGGGGCCAGCATCGACGCGCCGAATTGGCACATCGCGCAGTCGTCGGGCGCGGCGAGGCTGAGGTTGATGTGGTGTTCGGCCTGGTGGGCCAGGAAGCCCAGCTGCGCCACCAGGGCAATGGCCGCGACCATGCCCCGCCAGTTCCGCAAGGCGCGGAGCAGCGTCTCGAGCGTGGACACAGGGGATCGTGACGACATCGTGCAGCAGATTAGCAGGAACCGCGTGTGGCTGCCTTACGTCTGTGAAAGATAGCTACGCGTAGTCGGTTTCCTCGCGGCCCCGCACGAGTTGCGACAGAGTGACCGCCAGCAACAGCGCCGCGCCATTGAAGATGTTCGTCACCCACATCGGGATACCAAGCATGGCAAGGCCGGTGATGCCCGAGGACAGGAAATACACCGCGATGATCGCGCCCCAGGGATTGAAGCGGCCGGGGACGATGCTGGTCGCCCCCAGGAAGGCCGCGGCGAAGGCCGGCAGAAGGAAGTTGAGGCCCGACACGGGATCAGCCGCCCCGAGCAAGCCGGCGTAAACGACGCCCGACAAAGCGGCGATCACGCCCGAGGTGATGAGGCAGCCGGCGCGGACCGTTCCGACGCCGATGCCGACCAGCCGCGCGACCTCGCGCCCGCGACCGACGAACAGGAGGCGGCGGCCCAGCGGGGTGTATTCCAGCACGTACCAGAGAACGACGCCGATCAGCAGGACGTAATAGAAGGCGTACGCTATCCCGAAGAGCTGCCCACCGGACACCGCATCCACCAGCGACTGCGAAATGCCGCCGATGGTGGAGGAGTTGCTCATCCACTGCACACCGCCGGTAATCAGGGACGCGGTGGACAACGTCACCACCAGGGACGGGATGCGGAACAAGACGATGAAAAACGCATTCACGGCGCCGACAAGCGCGCCGCCAGCCAGGGCCACAAGCACCGCGGGCACGATGGGCCAGCCGAGATTGACGTTGAGCACGCCGATGGTCATTGACGCGAGCGTGACCGTGGCGCCCGCCGAGAGATCGTAGTCGCCGGCGGTGAGCGGTACGATGAGCGCCAACGCCAGCAGCGCGGCCGGCGCTTGGGAGGCGAACATCACCGCGAAGTTCATCCAGGTCAGGAACGAGTCCGGCAGAGCGATGCCGAAGCCGATGATGACCACGGCCCAGGCGGCGATGAGGGCAAAGCGTTCGACGGTTTTAAGATTCATATGTCCCTGCCCCACTCACGCCGCGACGCTGCCGTAGCAGGCGGTGGCAATGTGGTCTTTGGTCAATTCCGCGCCGCTCAGTTCCGCGACGATACGTCCGCGCGCGAAAATGAGAACGCGATCGCATAGATCGGCGAGCTGTTCATGGTCGGAGCTGGCGCAGATGACCCCCGTGCCGCCGGCGGTCGCCTTGCGGATGGCGGCATAGACCTGCTCGCGGCTGCCGACGTCGACGCCTTGCGTCGGCTCGTCGAGCAACAGCAAGCGCGGCGAGATGTTAAGCCACTTGGCCAGCAGAACCTTCTGCGCGTTGCCGCCGCTGAAGGCAGACAGCTTGAGGTCGGGCCTGGGCGGACGCACTTCATATGTGTGCGCGAGCTGGGTGGCTTGGCGCACCAGGCCGCCGCGATCCAGACGCCCGCCCCGGAAGTAGCGCGTCAGGTCCGGCAGCATCATGTTGTCCGACGCGGGCAATGATCCGACGCCGCTGGCAACGTTGCGGTCGGCCGGCAGCAGGGCGATCTTGTGGGCCACGGCGGCGCGCGGCGTGACGTCCGCAAGGGACAGCGTGGCCCCGCCGATGTCGATGGACCCGCCCTCGGCACGATCCGCGCCGAACAGCAGCCTGCAAACGCGCTCGAAGCCCGACCCGATCAGGCCGGTGACCCCGACGACCTCGCCCTCGCCGACAGCGAAATCCGTGGCGCCCAAGCGATGATCCCGCAGGCCCTTCACGGTGGCGACGGTCGCACGCGCGCCAGCCTGGATGGGGCGGTCCGCCTTCACCAAGGCATGACCGACAATCAGTTCGATGATGTTCTCGCGGCTCGCATGGGCGGTTTCGACGGTGCCGGCCACGCGGCCGTCGCGCAGCACGGTGGCGCGGTTGGTGATCTCGAGAATCTCGTCAATGTCATGGGAGATGAAGATCACGCTGGCGCCGCGCGCGACAACGTCGCGAATGAGGGCGAACAGCCGATCCACGCTCGCGCGCGGCAGAAACGGCGTCGGCTCGTCGAGCACGATAATGCCCGCCGTGCCGCTGTGGCGCAGTTCCTCGAACGCGCGCACGATGGCGACGAGGGCGCGGTCACCCAGGGACAGATCGGCCATGCGCGTGTCCGGATCGATCGCGATGCCGAACCGCGTGAGGGCCTCCACGGCCGCGGCCCGCTCGCCACGCCAATCGATGAAGGCGCGATTCATGGCGGTGATATCCGCCACGCGCAGATTCTCAAGCACGCTCAGCGAAGGCACGAGGCCGAGGTTCTGGTGCACGAAGCTCAAACCAAGGGCACGGAACGCGCCCGGTGCGAGGGGCATCGGCACGTCGCGGCCGTTGAGGGCGAGGCGCGCGCCGGGGTCTGGATCGTGGACGCCCGCCAGCACTTTCACCAGTGTCGATTTGCCGGATCCGTTGTGGCCGAGCAGACCGTGCACCTCGCCAGGCGCGACGTCGAGCGATACGCCGTCGAGGGCCTTCGCTCCGCCGAAGGTCTTCGACAGATCGCGTAGCGATAGAGCGAACGTCATGGCTGCTATTGGGAGACTTTCCACAGCTTACGGAAGCCTTCGACGTAATCCTGGCCGTAGCCCTTGTCGAACACCGCCGGCGTGCCGGCCTCCTTCGCATTGGAGGCGTCGAAGATGAAGAACGGCACGTTGAGTTCCTTGGGCACCGGCAGGCCGCACATATCGCGCGCATGGGCGTCGATGGTGGCGCGGGCGATCCAGTCGATGCTTTCGCCGATATCCACCTCGACCTTGCCCTGTTGGACGTAGTCGAGCACGAACGGCGTGCCGTTGAAGGTCGCGACCTTCACGGTCGCGGCCTTGCCGGTGAGCGCCAGCGCGGGCACCACGAACTGCGACATGCTGTCGTAGATCGGGATCACGTAGTTCACGGTCGGATTGGCCAGCAGCGCGGCCTGCACAGACGGTTGGATCTTCGTGCCCCACTCCGTCACGCCGACGTTGATCTGCTGGATGATCTTGCAGCCCGGGCAGTTGGCGGCGAGTTCCTCGGTGATGCCGCGCACCAGCGGCTCCGTCGGCGGCACCTCATCGCTTTTGATAATGATGATGTTGGCCTTGCCGTTGGTCTTGGCGATGGTCCAATCGGCGAGCAGCTTGCCGACCTTGTTGAAACCGATCGCGACCGAGCTGGAGACCAGCGGGTTCACGGGCTGCGAGGGATCGTAGAAGTGCGAGACCATGGTCTTGATGCCGGCGGCGTTCGCGGCCTTGATCTGGGGCTCGATAGTCTTCGGATCGATGCCGGAGATGAGATCGATGCCGTTGAACTTGTTCTTCGCCGCGAACTCCATGCCCTGAACCCACTGGTTCGGCTGGCCCTGGTTCTGCCACTCCTGGACCTCAAGGCCGCTGTCGGCCTTGGCGCGGATCATGCGGTCGATGATCCCCTTCAGGAACGGATTGGTGGAGTTGTTCGGGATGGAGAGCATCTTCTTGCCGGCGGTGCAGGCCTTGATGTCGAAGGGCTCGCCGGGGGGTACGAATTTCGGGCTGGCGCGGTGGGCTTCCACCTGCGCCTTGGCACGGGCAACGCCCTCTTCCGGCGTCGCCGCCCAGGCTGCGCCGCAGACCAGTGTCGCCGTCAAGACCGCCGTGTGAATTACGCCGCGCATGAAACATCTCCCAATCCAAACCGGGGCCACCTTACCCCGTCCCCCCAGGGACGCAAGAACGCCCGGGATCAAGACAATCAGCCGTAGGAATTGCTCACGTGGTGATCAAACCGCTTCACCGCGGCGGTATCGTGACAGAGAATGGCGCCTGAATGAGACGCTCGGGGGACGAGATGATTTTTAGCCGGAATTCCGCACACGTGTCGAAGCGCGAGGTCGTGCGGGCGCGGAGCTTCGGCCTTACGTCCGGCTACGCCAAAGCCGCACGGCGCTAAATTGACCAGCTTGATCCTGATCTTTCCCGCCACCGGGCTCGCGGTGGCGGGATACCTCGTCCTTTACGCCGGGCTTCGCTCCACCGGAACAATGCAGGCCGTCGGCCGCGTGCTGGCGGCGTGGACCGTTTTGCTTTCGGCTTTTCTGGCGCTTGCCGCGATCGTGGCGCCGTTCTTTGGGATGCCGCTGATCGAGTTCGGTGAATCACCCGACGATCGGCGGCTGCGCCATGAGATCCGCATGCGCGACCCGCGCGGCGGTTTTCCGCCGTCGCTGCGCCCGGACGGGACCATTCCACCACCGCCCCGGTAGGGTCTACAGATCGATACACCAGACTTGTAGGGCCGCGCCGCGCGCGGGCTTAGACTGCGATCGCCGCCGCGATGAACGGCGGGGCATAAACCTCTGGGAGACAGCGCGATGCGTACCCTGCTCTTGCTGTTTCCGGCCACCGCGATTGCCGTGGCCGGCTATCTGGTTCTGTATTTCGCCCACAAGTCCGAAGGGCGCATGCGCACCTTCGGGAAGTTCCTCGGCGGCTGGGCGATGTTCCTGTCCGCTGTGGTCGTGGCCGCGGCGATCAGCGGCGTGTTCCTGGACGGCCGTCCGTTCGGAATCGGCATGACGCGCGCCGAGCGCATGGAGATGCGTCAGCAGATGCGCGGAAACATGATGGGTCCGGGACGCATGGGGCCGGGACGCATGGGCCCAGAACGCATGGGCCCAGAACGCATGGGTCCGCCGCCGGGAATGGCCGCGCCGCCCGGCGCACCGCCGCCGCCCGCGGACGCACCGGCGGCACCCGCGGCACCGCCGGCGGGCAACTGAAACGGGATTGGGCCGGCGCGGTGAAGCGCCGGCCCAATCGCTTACAGCCATGGCGGCCGTGCGTTATCATGGCGCGCGTTTCTCCAACTTCGGCTGAGACATATCCGTGAACGAAGATCCGCCCGTCACATTGACCTGTTATGTCCATGAAGCCTGGGCGCCGCGCATCCGCCCCGCTTCGTCAAAACGGGAATGGATGGAGGAAACACAGGAGCGCTACGCGTATCGGTGTCTTCCGCTCGCGATCGCCAATACGCACGGCTGGGAGATCCTGAGCCCCTGCACGTTTGCAGCCATCTGGCGCGGCGGCAAAGGTGTTGAAGCCGTTCAAATTCATGCGGAGAACGGCACGCCCCTCCACCTAGTGCCGACGTCGCTATTCGGCAACGGCACGATCACGTTCCATGTCGAGGGAATTTTCCGTACATCGCCCGGATGGAATCTGTGGGTGGGCGGGTCGCCGAACGCGGCGAAGGACGGCATCGCCCCACTGGGCGGTATCGTCGAGACCGATTGGTCGCCGTATACCTTCACGATGAACTGGCGGTTCACCCGGCCCAACCACGTGGTCCGCTGGGAAAAGGATGAGCCGTTTTGCTTCATTTTCCCGGTGCAACGCGGCGTGCTCGACGCGGTGCAGCCTGAAATCAAACCGCTCTCGGAAGCACCCGAGTTGGCTAAGACCTTCGGGGATTGGGCCCAGGCCCGGAAGGCGTTCCAAGATCACGTGCGGCGTACGAAACCGACCGCGTCGACCGATCAATGGCAAAAGCTCTACTACCGCGGCGTCGCGCCGAACGAGGTCCCCGGCCCGGCCGATCATCAAACCAAATTGCATCTCGCGTCCTTCAAGGCGCCGGGCGAAACGCCCGCGACCTGTCCGATGGACAGGGCGCGGGATGAGGATTCGACGGCTGACTAAGCGGCCTTGGACGGCTGCACCAGCGGCTGACCGGTTTCCAACAGCGTCTTGAGGGCGGAGAGAATTTTCGGCCATCCACCGCTGACGCCCTTGATCAGCTTCGAGTCCGCCTTGTCGATCTCGTGCGTGACCGTGAGCTTGGTGGTCTCGTTTTCGGTAACGAGATCGTAGGTACAGCGGCCGTAGCCCTCCGCTTTGACCTCCGGCATGAATTCGTTGCGCCACTTGATGACGAGTTTGTTGGGCGCATCGACGTCGAGAATCTCACCGCTGTCGGCGACGCGGCCGTCGGCGAAGTTGATCTCCCACGACGCGCCCTTCTGCCACGTCGAGGTCTGCGTCGCGCCGAACCAATACTGTTTCAGGAACTCCGGCGTGGTGAGGTAGTCCCACACCTTCTGCTGCGGCGCGCGGATGTAGGTGACGTAGACAAAGCGATCAGTCGGCATCGGAGCCTCCTTCAAGTTTTTGCTTCATGTCGCTCAACGCCTCCAGGCGCGAGCGCTCGTACTTGCCGATCCAACGGTCGGCGATCTCGTGGATCGGAACGGGATTGAGGTAGTGGAGCTTCTCCCGGCCCCGCTTGACGCTGGCGATGAGGTTCGCCGCTTCCAGCAGGCCGAGGTGCTTGGTCACGGCCTGCCGCGTCATGTCGTGGCCGAGGCAAAGCTCGCGAAGTGTTTGCCCGTTCCGGTGATGAAGGCTGTCGAGCAAGCGCCGCCGTGCGGGATCAGCGAGCGCCTTGAAGACAGCATCCATCGACATGGCGGGATATTAGGCAACCATTTGGTTGCCTGTCAAGCGTGCGTTCCGTGGCCCGGCGCTTGCATCGATGGCTTTGGAATCGGGGCGACGGCGCCCCGACAACGCCATGGATGACCCGTGCCCGGCGCTCGCATCCCGTTCAATCGGCAGAATATTTCGCCGACACCACGCCCCCGCTCGGCGTGGGGCGATGCTGGGCAGGTCTTGCCGCGCGGCAGGGAGCGCCCCTGTCCGTGAGCGACACCGCCCTCGCCATCCGCCCGGTCGACCTGCTCGCGCTCCTGCTCACCCGCACGCCGCCGGTGAAGGAAACACCCATGGCCCAGGCGCAAGTACCGGCCCGGGAGTTCTCCGAGTACGTGCTCGCGGCCGCTGCGGCGCAAGGTGTCGCCGTGCCGCCGCGCGCGCGTCCGGTTCACAAGGTGAATTCCCCCCGCCCGCCGCAGCGCGACCGCTCAAAACGCGGTCGTTCACAGAATGAATCACCACCCTCAAATCCCGGTTGGGCATAGCGTTTTTCGCGGTCGCTTGCTTGTCCGATGACCGCCCGTGCGTCACCATGGCGCACTGGACTGGGGGAGGCCGTTTCCTGACCGTTGCGACCCCCTTGCAGCTCACCATCATCACCGGGCCCCGGTTGGCCTAAGGACAAGAAAGCAAAGCCATGTCGCATCCTTTGAACATCACCTCTTCCCGCTTCAACCGCCGTTCGCTGCTGCGCGGCGTGCTGGCGGTGGCGGCGGCTTCGGCCTCGCCCCTGCGCTACGCCCATGCCGCCCCGGCGGTGGGCAACAAGGGTGCGAAGATCATCCTGAGCGAAGCGGCGGTCGCGGATTTCCAGAAGAGCTTCCGGGGCAAAGTCGTTCTGCCCACCAGCGCGGACTATGACGGTGCACGCAAGGTGTGGGCGCCGTGGATCGACCGGAAGCCGGCGATCATCGCGAAGGTGAGCTCGACGGCCGATGTGCAAGCCGCACTGCAGTTCGCCAAGAGCAATGACCTCCTGACCGCGATCCGCTGCGGCGGACACTCCAACGCGGGCCACGGCATGTGCGACGGCGGCCTGGTGATCGACCTGTCGGGCCTCAAGGGCGCCGAAGTCGATCCCACCAAGAAGACCATCCGCCTCGCCGGCGGATCGCTGCTGGGCGATCTCGACCGGAACGCGGCGCCGCACAAGCTCGCCACCACCGCGGGCGTCGTGTCGCACACAGGCGTCGGCGGCCTCGCCACCGGCCAAGGCCAAGGACGCCTGGCGCGCAAGTTCGGCCTGACGATCGACAACAACCTGGGCGTCGAGATGGCGCTGCTGGACGGCCGCATCGTGAAGGCCAACGCCAAGGAGAACCCGGATCTGTTTTGGGCGATCCGCGGCGGCGGCGGCAACTTCGGCATCGTCACGCAGTTCGAGTTCCAGCTGCACGACTACGACGGCATCATCGCGACCTTCTCGTACACCTACCCGGCGGAGAAGGCGAAGGACGTGATGAAGCTGTACCTCGACATGTTCGCAAGCGCGCCGCCGGAACTGACGATCAGCGCGGGCGTGGGCACCTCGGAACGCGGCGAGACGACAGCCTCGTTCTCCGGCACCTATATCGGAACGAAAGAAGCCTGCGAACGGCTGCTGGCGCCCGTGAAGGCGCTGGGCACGCCGCTGAACAGCCGCGTCGACCAGATGGAATACGTGAGACTGCAATCCATCGCGGACGGTGCGCTGCTTTCGGATCGCTTCGCCTACAATCGCGGCGGCTATTTCAGCAAGGTCGACCAGAAGCTGTTCGACGCGATGATCGAATACCAGATTAAGGCCAAGGTGCCGCGCACCGGCGCCCGCTTCGGCCTCCAGGGCGGCGCGATCAGCAAGGTGGCTGAATCCGCAACGGCGTTCGCCGACAGAGACGGCGTGCATCAGGCGAGCTTGGACGTCAACTGGATGGCCAACGGCAACTACGACGTCGCCGCGGGGATCAAGCACCTGCGCGACCTGTGGGCGCTGCTCGAGCCGCAAAGCACCCACGGCTTCTACCTCAACACCATGACCGACGACGATACGCAGGATCGCGTGCGGAAGTCGTACCGCGGCAACTACGCCAAGCTGCAGGCGATCAAGGCGAAGTACGATCCGACGAACTTCCTGCACCTGAATCCGAACATCAAGCCGGCGGCGGGCACCAAGACCGCAGCGGCGCAGTAAGAAGTCCGTTTAGCTGCTTGAGGGCGCGATCGGCTGGGATGCTGATCGCGCCCTAACTTTTTTAGCCCTCGGCCCGGTTGGGCGGCACGGCGGGCACGCCGGCGCCGAGATCGATCCAATTGGCTTCGACCGTGCGACGGCGATCCACCAGCAACTCGTTCTCCGAACGCTTCTCCGTTTCCGTCGAGTAGCCGACGACACGGGGCGGACGGCCGGGCGCATCCCATAGCGGCAGATACAGCACCTTCACCGCGACGTAGCGCTGGCGGCCGGACATATACTCGTTGATGGCGTAGCAGCCGCAGGGCTGCGCCACCACGCGATTGAAGTTCTCGGCGACGGCCGTGCGGTAATCCACGCTTTTCGAAGCATAGAGGCGCTGCCCGGTGAGATCGCGGCCCCAGCGCTCGACCAAAGCCGTGCCGATCAAACGCAGGATCAAATCCTCGCCGCTCACCGTCGCCATGAACAGGTAGGGAGCATGCGGCGGCGACGGACGATCGATGAAGGCAGCCACCGTCGGCACCAGCGCGTCACCGCGCAGGGATTTCCAGTGCGCCAGGAAGGCCGCGCAGGAGGGTTCGAGAACAATGCTCATTGAAACGTGCTGAATGCCCCTGCGAGGATCGCAGGTTACCACACAGGTAACGTTCCAATATTGCCAGAGTTTCCCAGATATTTCCGGCTGTTATGGATATCAGCCCATAAAGCCGATATCGGCGGTTGGGAAGTTGGCGAGGTTCGGGAACACCTGCGCCAGGGCCGCATCGCCCACCCCGAACCACTTGGCCATGGTGCCGGCGTATTGGTCCAGGGAGATGGTGGGGATCAAGACGCCGCGGGAGTTGGCGTCGTTGATGCCGCCGAGGGACGGGAACGGGAACGCGCCGTAGACGTCGCCGCCCCGCACCGCGCCGCCCATGACGAGGTGGTGCGACCCCCAGCCGTGGTCGCTGCCGCTGCCGTTGGGATCCAGCGTGCGGCCGAAGTCGCTCTCCGTGAAAGTGGTCACGCCGTTGGAGACGCCCATCTCGACGGTGGCGTCGTAGAACGCCTTCATGGCGTCGGACACCTGCTGGAGCAGATTCCAATGCTGCCAGCTCTGGTTGGAGTGGGTGTCGAAGCCGCCGATGGAGGCGAAGAAGACCTGGCGGCTGATGCCGGTGGAATTGCGCAAGCCGATGATCTGCGCGATCTGGCGCAGCTGGACGCCGATGTTCGTACCGGGGAACACGGTGGTGAGCGGCGCGGCGGCGCCGGCGCTCGTGAGTTGCCGGTTGAGCGCAAGCGCATCGCTGCGAACTTTGTTCGCGGCCTGCACCATGGCGAAGCCGCTGTCGGACGCGATGATCTCCTGCAACGCCGCTTGGCGCGCGGCGGATGCGCTCGAAGGCCAGGAACTCATCCCGTTGAGGCCGAGATTGAAGCCCGGATACAGGCTCGCCGCCTGGATGGTGTTGCCGGTGCAGAACAGCGCCGCGCCGTTGGTGGAGAACGACGGGGGGAAGTTGCTATTGGCGTTCAGGCCCTGCACCGCGTCGGCGACGCGCCCCGCCCATCCGGTGCCGCCGGAGCCGTAGGGATTGCCCGCCTGCATGGCGATGACCTGATCCGAATGGGAGAACAGGTTCGACGGCAGCGGAACAGTCCGGTTGAGGTATTGGGAGCGTGTGGTCGGCGCGACGAGCATGCCGACGTTGGAGATCGCGGCGAGCTTCCCCTGCCCCCACAGCGGCTCGATCGACTTCAGGCCGTCGTTGAGGGCGTACTGCGTGCCGTCGCGGGCGGAGATCGGCAGGAGCTTCACGTTGTTGTCGGGCAACGCGATGGCGCGGCGGAAGGTGCGGTAGGCGTTGTAGGCCGCGCTCTCCTGCGGGATGAGCATGTTGTGGCTATCGTTGCCGCCGGCCATGAACACGCACACCAGCGCCTTGTAATCCGACGTGGTTTGCGCGGCCGCGTTCATGGCGCCGAGGCGGCCGAGGGCGGCAGCGCCCATGGCGGACCCGGCGAAGCGCAGCAGCGCGCGGCGGGAGGGGATGCGAGCGAATTTCGTCATGACGCGATCCCCTAATATTGCGTGGTGTAGAAGCCGGACAGCGCCGTGAGATACAGCGCGGTCTGCCAGCGGGCGGTGGCGTCGCTTTGCGCCGCCATGGCGTTGGCGAGGCTTTGGCGCATGGACTGGGGCATGCGGCCGTAAAGCAGGATCTGATCGGCCGCATCGATCAGGGCGATGGGATCGGTGGCGGCGTTGGTGAAGGGCGACAGGTCGATGACGATGTCGCTCGAGGGATTGCTGATGAACTGCCACATCAGATTGCCGCGCAAGACGGACTCGGTCGGCGTGTAGATCTGGAACTCAGGCCCCTGGAGCGAGGACTTCGGGATGCGGTACATCGGCGAGTAGAAGCCGAACACCGACGGCGGGGTCAGCGGCGTCTGCGCCACCTGGCTGAATTGCCACGGCAGCCCGTTCGCCGGGTTGATCCGGCCATTGAGCGCGCGCAAGAAGCCGGCGATGTGCAGGATCGGGTCCTTGATCTTGCCGGCGGTGGTGGAACCGGTGGTGGTGCGCGCGTCCGTATCGGTGAGGATCGCCGTGACGACGGCCTTCAGATCGCCGCGCACGCCCGTGCCGTTGTCGTTGAACACCGCGGCGACGCGCGCCACATACGCCGGCGACGGGTTACTGGTGACGAGTTGGCGGATCAGGCGCAGGGAGATGAACGGACCCACGTTCGGATGCGCGAACACGCAGTCGAGCATGTCGTTCATGTCCTGCACGGCGGTACGTGTGGCCGGGAGATTGCAGCCAAGGAAGCTCTTGGCCCGCATGTCGTGGTTCACATCCTTGGGCTGCAAGGGGCCGGTGAAGTTTTCCCAGTTGTTGTTCTGGGGGCCGGCATAAGTCCAGCCGGTGAGCGCGAGCGCGACCTGCTGCACGGTGGTTTGGTCATAGGTCGGGATGGTCTGGTTCTGCGCATCCAGCTTCGGCGTGCCGTCGGCGTTGAGTTCCACCAGGCCGATGGAAAACAACTGCATCAGTTCGCGGGCATAGTTCTCATTGGCGGAGGCGCCCGGGCGCGGCGCGTTGCTGTTGGCGATGTCCAGGTACTTGCCCATCTGGGAGCTGGTGGAGATCTGACCGAGCAGCGTGCGGTAGTTGCCGAACGCGCTGGCGCTGAGGATCTGCAGATAGGGGACGATCTCGTCCGGGTAGATGTTCTTGTTCATCGAGATGACGATGATCTGCGAAAGCGCGTAGGCGACGCGCTGGCGCAACTGATCCGGCGCCGTGGTCAGGCGGCTGAGGTACTGCTGCTGCACGGGCGAGGCCGAATTCCCGCCGGGATTGGTGATAGCGGTCTCCGGCAGCGCGAACTGCTCGGCGAGCCAGGCATCGACGCCGATGGAATTCACTTTCTGAATTTCGGTGGGCGTCGGGCCGAAGCTCGCCTGTTCGAGGAAACGCGCGGCAGCGAGGTTCGCGGTGCCCTTGCCGGTGCCGGCGTTCGGCGGGCCCTGCACGGTGACGGAGGAGGCCGCGAAGACCGTGGGCGCGGCGACGCTGGTGGCGCGGATGGTTACGGTCGCCGGACTGGGCGCGGTGGAAGGCGCGGTGTAGAGGCCGGCGCTGGAGATCGTGCCAACCGTCGCGTTCCCGCCGTAGACGCCGTTCACGCTGTAGGTGACGGAGACGTTGGTGTTGCCTGAGACGCCGGCGGTGAACTGCTGGGCGTTCAGCGGCGCGACCGTGACAGCGTTGGGTGTCATGGAGACGGTGACGGTCGGTGTCGGCGTAGGCGTGGGCGTCGGTGTGGTGGTGCCGCCATCAGACGTCGCCGTCGTGACGCGCAGCGTCACCGCCGTCGACCTGGTGCCGCCAAGGCGCGGGTCCTTCACGACCACTTGGAGAGCGCCGGCTTGGGTGGCGGTGCCCTTCACAGTCAGGCTTTGCGCGGAGCCGTATGTCACGGTGCCGGGAACGCCGCCGACCATGACCTTGGACTCCGGCGTGAAGTTGGAGCCGTTCAGGCGCAGCGTGAAGGCGCCCGCCGGGACGCTGGTCGGCGAGATGCTCCACAGATTGATCACAGGCTGGGTGATGGTGAGCGTGATGGCACCCGCTTTGTCCGCGTAGGCGGTGCTCTGGGCTTTCACCGAGACGACGTTGCTCGCCGGCGGCTGGGCCGGCGACTTGAACAGGCCGGTGGACGATACGGTGCCGACGGTGGCGTCGCCGCCGGGGATGCCGTTGACCGACCAGGTGACGGCGTTGGGGGAGAGCGGGACGTAGGCCGTCAGCTGGCGGCTGTCGTTGATGGCGATGCTGCCGCTGGAATAGACGGTGATGTTGTTCTGGGCGGCTGCTGGGGCTGCCAATCCGGCAGCCAGGAGTAGTACCGAAAGCCACCTCATTCTGAGGTCCCCTCTATAGCGGTGCGGTCCGGTTAACCTACGCAAGACCACCCGAAACGGTTGCAAGAAAGGTTAACAAATACCCACAACGTGTAAGGGGAAATCCACAACATCTGGGGGCACGTATCACCGGTATGACCCCAATAATCGTTTGGCTGCGCCAGGACTTACGGGTGGCGGACAACCCAGCCCTGCACGCGGCTGCGGCCACCGGCCGGCCGGTGGTGCCGCTCTTTATCTTGGACTCGCCAGGAGCCTGGGGGCCCGGCGGGGCCAGCATTTGGTGGCTGGAGGGGTCACTGCGCGCGCTCGCCCAGGATCTCGAGAAACGCGGCGCGGCGCTCGTCCTGCGGCGGGGCAATGCGGCGGAGGTCCTCGATGGGGTGATCGCCGCGACCGGCGCGACGGCGGTATACTGGAACCGCTGCTACGAACCGGCCGCGATTGCGCGGGACCAAGAGATCAAGGCGGGCCTTCGCGAACGCGGCATGGAGGTCGAGAGCTTCGCCGCCGCGGTGCTGTTCGAGCCCTGGACCTTGAAGACCAAGACCGGCGGGCCCTATCGCGTGTTCACGCCGTTCCACAATGCCACGCGCGCGATCACACCGCGCCGGCCCCTGCCCGCCCCGCGCAGGCTGTCGGGGATGCCCATCGCCGGCGAGGATCTTTCGTCATGGAACCTGCGGCCTACAAAGCCGGATTGGGCCGGGGGCTTGCGCGAGATGTGGACACCGGGTGAAACAGCAGCGCGCGCACGGCTGGTCTCTTTCCTCGATGACGTCGCGGCGGACTATCACCGCGCGCGCGATGTGCCGGGAGTGGAAGGGACGTCGCGCCTGTCGCCGCACCTGCACTTCGGAGAGATCAGCCCGCATCAGATCTGGGCAATAGCCTCGGCGCTGGAACCCACCGCCGGGATCGCCGCGTTTCAGCGCGAGTTGATCTGGCGGGAGTTCAGCACGCACCTGCTCTATCACTTCCCGCACATGCCCAAAAAACCGCTGCGGAGCGCGTTCGCGCGTTTCCCGTGGCGGCGCGACGTGCGCGCGCTGAAGGCGTGGCAGCAGGGCCTCACCGGCTACCCAATCGTCGACGCCGGCATGCGCGAGCTGTGGCACACGGGATGGATGCACAACCGGGTCCGCATGATCGTGGCGTCGTTCCTGGTGAAACATTTACTCCTGCGCTGGCAGGACGGGGCGGCGTGGTTCTGGGATACCTTGGTGGACGCGGACCTCGCCAACAATGCGGCGAGCTGGCAGTGGGTGGCCGGATGCGGCATGGACGCGGCGCCGTATTTCCGCATCTTCAACCCCATGCTCCAGGGCGCGAAGTTCGATGCGGAGGGGGTCTATGTGCGCCGCTGGGTGCCGGAACTCGGCGCGCTGCCGGACGCCTATCTGCATGCGCCGTGGGACGCACCGGACTCAGTGCTCGCAGCGGCCCGCGTGCAGCTGGGCAAGACGTATCCGCGCCCCATCGTCGATCACGCCGCGGCCCGGGTGCGGGCGCTGGCGGCCTTGAAGGACATGTCGGCGTCCAATCCGTGACACGGCGCGATGGCTCTGATACGAGCATCGCGACATGACAATCAAGCCTCAGACACGCGTGCTGGTGACCGGCGGCGCCGGCTACATCGGCAGCCATACGGTGCTGCGACTGCAGGCCTTGGGCTGCGATGTGGCGGTGATCGACAATCTCTCCGTCGGCAACCGTCGCCTGGTGCCCGAGGGCGTGCCGCTGCATGTCTGCGACGTGGGCGATACGGCGGTGGCAGCGCTGCTGGCGGACTTCAAGCCGGAGGCGGTCATTCACTTCGCCGCGTCCACGAGCGTGCCGGAATCCGTGGTCGACCCGCTCAAGTACTACAACAACAACTTCGTCGCGAGCCGGAAGCTGATCGAGGCTTGCGTCGCGGCGGATGTCACGCAGCTCATCTTTTCCTCCACCTCGGCGGTCTATGGAATTCCCGAGAAGGTGCCGATCACCGAGGACTCGCCGACCCAGCCGATCAATCCCTACGGCAATTCCAAGCTGATGACGGAGACGACGCTGCGCGACGTCGGCGCCGTGACGCCCCTGCGCAGTGTGTGCCTGCGCTACTTCAATGTGGCGGGTGCGGATGATGAAGGCCGCGCCGGCCCCATGGGCGTCGGCTCCACCAACCTCATCAAGACGCTGGCTGAGTTCGTCACCGGCAAGCGCGCGAAGCTGACCGTGACCGGCACCGACTATCCCACGCCCGATGGGTCATGCGTGCGCGACTACATCCACGTGGTCGATCTGGTGGAGGCGCATGTCGCCGCGCTGGACTATCTGATGAGCGGCGGGGAGAGCCGCACGTGGAACTGCGGCTATGGCGTCGGCACATCGGTGCTGGAAGTAATGGCGGCTGCGGAGAAAGTGACGGGCGGACGCATCGCCTACGATCTCGGGCCGCGCCGGCCGGGCGATCCGCCGGTGCTGGTGGCGGCCAACGACGCCATCCGCCGCGACCTGCCCTGGACCCCGACGCGCATGGACGTGGGCCAGATGGTGGCCTCCGCGATTGCCTGGGAGCGGCGCTGGACGGGTTGACGGCGCCGCTCGCGTTCATCACCCTGGCGCCTTCGTCATACGGAGGCCGGAATGAGCAGCGCGCCCGCGGATAAGATGCCGCCCGGCATTCCCTATATCGTCGCCAACGAACTCGCCGAACGCTTCTGCTACTACGGGATCAACGCGATCCTGGCCGTCTACATGACGCAGCATTTGCAGTTCGGCCAGGCGAAGGCCACCGAGTGGCAATCGCTGTTCAAGTTCGCCGCGTACTTCTTTCCGCTGATCGGCGCGATCCTGTCCGACGTCTTCTGGGGCAAATACCGCACCATCATGACGCTGGCGATCGTCTATACCGCCGGCTGCGCGATCATCGCGCTCGACTTGGGGCCGGGCTTCCTGGCGCTGGGCCTGGGGCTGATGGCGTTCGGCACCGGCGGTATCAAACCGTGCGTCTCCACCAACGTGGGCGACCAGTTCACGTCTAAGAATCAGCACCTGATCGAACGCGCGTTCAGCATCTTCTATCTCTCGATCAACATCGGCGCGACGATCTCGATCTACTTCTGCCCGATCTGGCTGGAAGCCTACGGGCCGAAAGTGGCGTTCGGTGTCCCCGCCGCGGCCATGGCCCTGGCGACGGTTGCGTTCCGCCTTGGCCGCGACCGCTTCGTTGTCGTGCCGCCGGCGATGTCGCAGGAGGCCGGGAAAGGTGTTGCCTACTTCGCGTTGGCGCTTGTGCCCGTGCTCGGCATCACGGCGTGGGTCTATACGGCCTTCAGCCCGGAATACCGCACACTCGCGGCACTTATGACTCTCCTGGCGCTGCTGGCCCTGGTGGTCGTCGTTTCGCTGAAGACCGGCGTGCGCAACGCCCTTCCGGCCGAGTTGCGCCAATGGATGGAAGAAGCGTTCACCGGCGACTCCCTGCGCCAGATCGCGGCCCTGGCCGTGCTGTTCTATCTGTTCGTCGCGATGTTCTTCTCGTTGTGGGAGCAATCCAACGGCCAGACCTGGACCCTTCAGGCCACGTCCGACCTGATGGACAAACATCTGTTCGGATTCCTCGCGGGCGTACCCGTCCTCGGCGCGCTGGCCGGCTATGAGATGCTGGCCTCGCAGGTGCAGGTGGTGAACGGCCTGCTGATCCTGCTGCTGATTCCGGTGTTCACTTTCATCATCTACCCGATCATGGGGAAATTCTTCGTCGTCACGCCGTTGCGCAAGATCGGGATCGGCATGTGGGTGATCGCCTCGTCATATCTCATCATCGCCATGATCGAAGAGCGCATCATGAACGGGATCACGGTGAGCCTGTGGTGGCAGATCCTCGCCTATGTGGTGCTCACCGCCGCCGAGATCCTGGTGTCCATCACCGCGCTCGAGTTCTCCTATCGGCAGGCGCCGCTGAAGCTGAAGAGCTTCATCATGGCCGCCACCTACCTCTGCTGCCAAAGCGTGGGCAATGCTTTTACCGCGCAGGTGAACAGCGCCATGGTGAAGCCCCTGCCCGTCGTCGAGGTTACCGCGGGCTCCGAGACCTGGGTGAAGTTCGCCGACGTTTCCAAACTGCAGCAGGGCCAGAAGATCGACTTTGAAGGAGAGACCGGCCTGCAGATCGCCGACGGCGGCGACGCGGGGCGCAGTCTGAACGGAACCTTCCTGATCGCCGAGATCGACGCGGCGCAAAACCGCGCGCGGTTGGCGGATACCATCCATCGCGCGCCGGTCGCCACGACGGGCAGCTTCGCGACCGAAACCGCGCAGGTCTCGACCTACAAGCTGGTGGGGCCGGATTACTTCCTGTTCTTTGCCGGCACCGGCGCGGCGGCGGCGCTTGGGTTCATGCTGGTGGCCGGTTTCTACCGCGACCGCTCTTACGTGCGGGCGTCGGACGCAACCTAGCGGCAGGACATCGCCAGCCGGTCGCACAGGAACGCGAGCGTGTCCGCCTGCTGCAGGATGCGTTCGTCGAGAGCGCTGCCCATGCCGTGGCCTGACCCTTTGATCACGCGCAGCAGGATCGGCTGATCCGATCCTGTGGCGGCCTGCAAAGCCGCGGCGAACTTGCGTGATTGCATGGGATTGACGCGTCCGTCATTGGCGCCGGTCCACATGAACAGGGCGGGGTATTTCGTGCCCGCGACGATGCGGTGATAGGGCGAATAGGCGTAGAGCGCCTTGAACTGCGCCGGATCCTTCACCGTGCCGAATTCCATAGTGTTGAAGACGCCGTTGGGATCGAGTTCCACCCGCAGCATGTCGTAGATGCCGACCGAGGAGATCACCGCCCGCGCGAGCGTGGGATGTTGGGTGATCATCGCGCCCATGAGAAGCCCACCGTTCGAGCCGCCCATGAGGGCCAGCCTCGGAGAGCTTGTGATCTTGCGGTCGATCAGCGTTTGCGCGGCGGCGGCGAAATCGTCGAACACGTTCTGCTTGTTGAGCAGATTGCCGGCGAGATGCCAGCCCGCGCCATATTCGGCGCCGCCGCGGATGTTGGCCTCGACGTAGACGCCGCCCGCGTCGAGCCACAAGCGCCAGCGCGGCCCGAGGAAGTGCGGCGTCTGGCTGATGCCGTAACCGCCGTAGCCATAGAGAACGGTTGGATTGGTGCCGTTCAGGGGGGTGCCCTTGCGCCGGATGACATTCAGCGGAACTTGCGTGCCGTCCTTGGAGGAGGCGAACACGCGTACGACCTCCGCGTCGTCGAACGCGACGGGACTGGTGGATCGCAGCTTGATCGGCGCGCTCTTGCCGGTCGCCGCTTGCCAGCGGAAATAAGCGCGCGGTGCGAGATAAGTGGACACCGCGTAGACGACGTCACCGTTGGGCAGGGCTTCCAGATCGTCCACCGCGCTCACTTCAGGCAACGGCAACAAACCCTGCTGCTTGCCGTCATGATCGAAGACGCGGACCTGGCTAGGGCCGCCGACGATGTCGGCGATGAACAAGCGATCCTTGGTCAGCGTGAGTGAGCGCTGCCAGCCCTGGGAGACGATGGCGGCTTCGCCTTCCGGCACGATCACATTGGCTTTCGCGAGCACCGGGTCGGCCAACGAAACTTTAAGCACCTTCCCTTTCGGGGCACCGGCGCGGGAGATCATGTACAGGGACGCATCCGGCCCGATGGCGGCGGCGACCACGCCGTCCTCGAAGCCAGAGACCTTCACCTTGCCGCCGTCGGGGCGCAGGACCCAATGGGCGAACTTGCCGCCGTCGCCGAGTTGGACGGAAGCCAGCACCGCGTCGCGGCTGTAGCGGTTGTCGAGCAGAACTTCGGCCAGGCGCGGCAAGCCGTCCGCTTCCCCGAGCACAAGTTTGTCCTGTGCGATCGGCGTGCCGAGACGATGGAAGTAGACCTGCTGGTGGAAATGGCGATCCGCCTCCGGGCGCTCGTCGCCGGGAAAGCGCGTGTACCAAATCCCGGTGCCGTCATCGGTCCAGGCGGCGCCGCCACCGGCGGTGGGGTACTGGACCTTGGGGATGGGCTTATCAATCTCGCGGCCGGTCGCGGCTTCGTAGAAGTGCAGCGTGCCGTCCTCGCTGCCGCCCTCGGATAAGGAGACTGCGATTTTCGTGCCGTCCGGCGACGGCACATACCAGTCGAAGGAAACACCGCCTTTGACATCGAGGGCATTGGGATCGAGCACGATCTTCTGGGTGGCAGGGTCCGCATCCGGACCCATGGAAACAATCATCGGCTGCTGCTTCGCCGGGTCATAGAACACGGCGAACAGGCGGCTGCGCGTCATCTGCAAGCCGCTATGGCTCGTCGAGGCGGCCTTGATGAGCGATGTGAGCCGGGTCTTCATGGCGTCGGAACCGGGGACCGCGTCCAGCACCTTGCGGGTTCGTGCGGTCTGGACGTCGCCCCAGGCATCGACCTCGGGGGCCGCGCCGTCCTCGAGCCAGCGATAGGGATCGGTGATCTTGACCCCCTGGAGGGTGTCGACGACCGGAGCGGTGCGGGTGGGCGGCGCGCCGGGATCGGCGGCAAGCGCGGCGCTCACGCCGAAAACCACAAGGAGCGCGAGGAGGCTGTGATGCATGGCAGCTGTCCGTTTCAGGCCAAGCCGAATTAGAGCATCGCGCGGCCGGCCGCGCCACCGGTCCGGGTTCATGGTAGAAAGAACCATGGTCGACAGCGGGCTTTTCCTGTCCTTCATCTTGGCGGTAACGGTCCTGATGCTGATTCCAGGGCCGAACGTTGCCCTGATCGTTGCCAACAGTGTCGCCCATGGCACGCGGTATGGACTTGCGACGGTCGCCGGCACGACCGCCGCCATGATCCTCCAGTTAGGCATCACAGCACTGGGGATGACGGAACTGCTTGGCGCATTCGGAACGTGGTTCGAGGCGGTGCGCTGGGCGGGGGTCGCCTACCTGGTCTATCTTGGCGTTCGGCAGTCGCGCGCGGCGGCGGACGACCTGACGACGGTGGCCCCACAGCAGAAGTCCCTGCGCGCCATCGTCCTGCGCGGCTTTCTGGTGTCACTGACCAACCCGAAAATCTTGTTTTTCTACAGCGCGTTCTTTCCGCAATTCGTGACGCCGAGCGGCAATACGGGCGGTCAACTCGCGCTCCTCGCTGCGACCTTCCTCGCGATCGCCATTGTCATCGACAGCGCGTGGGCGTTGTTGGCGGGACGCGCGCGGGGGCTGCTGACGCAGTATGCGCGCACGCGCAATCGGCTTTCGGGCGGACTATTGGTTGGCGCTGGGCTTGCTTTGGCCATCGCCCACCGCAAATGAGCGTTCAGGAGATTTCCATGAAACATGTGATCCGCGCCGTTGTTCTCGCCCTCGCCCTGGCCGGGCCCGGGCAAGCAGCGGAAGAGATCTTCGTCATCCCGCCGCCGGCGAAGGATATGGCCGCCGCGCCGCAGCAGACCACCGCCGTCGCCACGCTGGCCGGCGGCTGCTTCTGGGGTGTCCAGGGCGTGTTCCAGCGCACCAAGGGCGTGCTGAACGCCGTCTCGGGCTATGCGGGTGGGCCGCAATCCAAGGCCACGTACGACCTGGTCAGCGACGGAAACACGGGCCACGCGGAGGCCGTGCAGATCACCTACGACCCGCGCCAGATCAGCTACGGCAAGCTGTTGCAGATCTATTTCTCCGTGGCGCATAACCCCACGGAATTGAATCGCCAGGGACCGGACGAAGGCACGCAGTACCGCTCCACCATCTTCCCGGCGAACGAGGAACAGGCGGCGATCGCGAAGGCCTATATCGCGCAGCTGGATGCCACGAAAGTGTACGGCTTCAAGATCGCGACCACGCTGGAGATGGGCAAGCCGTTCTATCCGGCGGAGGATTATCACCAGGACTACCTGACGCTGAACCCGCATCAGCCCTATATCGCCTTCAACGACATGCCGAAGATCGACGCGTTGAAGAAGACCTTCCCAGACATCTATCGCGCCGAGCCGGCGCTGGTGTCGGCGGCGAGGAAGGCGAAGTAGGCCGCTAGCGGCTAGTACGGCGACGGTACGTACATCTCGCGCGGCACGGGACGACGCAAGTAATCGGGATTGCGTACCCGCGCCGGCATCTCGATGGCCGGGTGGGGCACTTCACCGTAGGGCACTTTGCTCAAGAAGTGACTGATGCAATTGAGGCGCGCGCGCTTCTTGTCGTCGGCTTCGACCACCCACCAGGGCGCTTCGGCAATGTGCGTGCGCTCCAGCATTTCTTCTTTCGCCTTGGTGTAGGACTCCCAGCGCCGCCTGGATTCGAGGTCCATCGGCGATAGCTTCCATTGCTTGATCGGATCGTGGATGCGCATCTGGAACCGCAGGTGCTGTTCCTCATCCGTGATCGAGAACCAGTACTTGAGCAGGATGATGCCGGAACCGACGAGCATCTTCTCGAAATCCGGCACGGTGTGGAAGAATTCCTCCAGCTGCGCGTCGGTGCAAAAGCCCATGACGCGCTCGACGCCGGCGCGATTGTACCAACTGCGGTCGAACAGCACGATCTCGCCGGCCGCCGGCAAATGCGAGACATAGCGCTGGAAATACCATTGGGTGCGTTCGCGCTCGTTCGGTGCGGGCAAGGCCGCGACCCGGCACACACGCGGATTGAGGCGCTGGGTGATGCGCTTGATCACGCTGCCCTTGCCGGCGGCGTCGCGCCCCTCGAAGAGGACGACGATCTTGAGCTTGTTAGTGACGACCCAATCCTGGAGCTTCACGAGTTCCCGTTGCAGGCGGAACAACTCCTTGAAATAGAACCGGCGCTCGACCGCTTCCTCTCCCGGATGGTCAGCCGCGTGGTCGAGCAACTGCGACAGGCGATCGTCGTCGAGCTCCATTTCGAGCTCCTCGTCAAAACTGTCCGCCATTTCCGCCTCGATGCGTGCGCGCGTCGACAACTTATCGTCTTCCGGAGCCATGATGCCCTCCCGTGATCGCCGGCACTTTGGTGGACGGCACGGGCGTGTTCTGTGAACTCTTCGTGACAACGCGCCCGTGAACACCTGCGCGATTGCCATCCCCGGCGGGGCCGGGAATGCTAGCGTCATGCGCTTGTCATTCGTCCTGCCGATCGTGTGCGTCCTTGCCGGCCCGGCCTGGGCTGACGGTCGCGAGGACGCCGCGCAAGCCGGCGCAGCGACGGAAGCCAGGGATTTCGCGGAAGCCAATCGGCTCTACACCCGGGCCCTTGCCGACAAAACCCTGGAGCCGCGGCAGCAGGTGATCATTCTGCTGCGCCGGGCCGCGGTATTGAAGGAACTCGCGCGCTATCCCGATGCGCTGTCGGACCTGGACCTTGCGACGAAGACGGACAAGGACTTCGGCATGCGCGCCGACAACTCTGGCCGCAAGGTGGCGATCCTGATCCTTTACAATCGCGGCATCGTCCACGAAGCCATGGAACGCTATGACTTGGCCATCGCCGACTACGATGAGGCGATCAGGCGTGATCCCGGCTTCAGCTGGCCCAAGGTCAACCGCGGTAATGTGCATCGCGTGTTGGGTAACTGCGGCAAGGCAGACGCGGACTATGCGGCGGCGCTCGAACTCTATGCCAAGGACAGTGTCGCCTTGAGCAACCGCGCCTGGCTGCTGGCCACCTGCCCCGACGCCAATAGCCGCGACGGCGCACGGGCCGTCGCTTTGGCCCGCGACGCCATCGCCATCACGGACCACCCCTATTTCGAGGGCATCCTGGCCGCCGCCCTGGCGGAATCCGGCGCGTTCACGGAAGCGGTGGAGGTCCAGGAACGCGCCATCACCCTGCTCGATCCGGCGGATACCGCGATGCAGGCGGAGTTCCGCAGGCGCCTCACCGCGTATGAGCAGAAGAAGCCGTGGCGGGATGTGCCGAAGACAGGAACCGGCAAGTAACCTATTCGTCCCTATCGATTCTGATTCGTTCGGAAATGCCCTGGGGATAACAGGCCGCACACTGGGTGGACCAGAAGTGCCGGACACCTTGTGCCTGCGATTGGGACGGCACTAGCCTTCTGACCTGTCGCAATCACATCCACGCAGGTGCGCCATGGTGACACGTCGCAGCGTCCTCACGACCACGATCGGTGCGGCGGGGCTTGCCGCGGAAGCCGGCATTGCCGACGCGCAGGCCGCAGCGGCGCCGATCAACAATATCCTCGCCAAAGGCGCCGAGATCATGCGCGGCGGGCCGCTGATGAATCTCCCGCGCGCTTATCGCGTCATGGAGGAGGAAAATCTCGATGGCCTTGTCCTTGCGCACCAAACGAACGTCTATCACCTGACGGGCTACAGGGATCACATGTCGATCCGTCAGGATGCCCCGGCGTCGATCGTTCTCCTAAGTCGCGATCCGCGCCAAGCGCCGGGCATCGTGACGAGCCAGTTCCTCTACTATTACAGCTTCTCCGACGCGCCGACGGAATTCCCACCCCAGACGTTCCTGTACACGGGATGGGACGGGCCCATCGCCGACAGGGTCGCGGCGACACGGTTGCCCGACGACAAGGTGAAGGCGGCGGCGCCGCGAATCTTCGACGACATGCATCTGTATCCCATCACCGCCATGGAAGAGCGGCGGCTGGCGCGGTTGAAGGCGGCCCTGACGAGACCCATGGCGACCAGCGCGCAACGCGCGCTCGCAAAGGCAGCGCGCGAGATGGGTCTCGATCGCGGACGCATTGGTTACGACCATCCCGTCGTTGCCGGATCGTACGAGATGGCGGGCTTGCCCGCGGCGATGGTCTATGCGGACAGGCCGATCCGCCGCATCCGCATGATCAAGTCGCCGCGCGAGATCGAACTGATGCGGCTGACCGCACGCGCCAACGCGGAAGCGGCGGTGGCCGCAGCACAATCCGCCCGCGCCGGCGCCAGCCATCGTCAACTGCGGGAGACGTTCTGGGCGGAATGCGCCAAACGCGGAACCAGCGGCTTGTTGATGCAGATCGACTCGGTGATTCCGGAAACCTACGAAGGCACGTTCAAGGAAGGCACGTCATTCCTCATCGACTGCGTCAGCCTTGGCTTTCAATACTTCGGCGATTTCGGACGCACGGTGTTCGTGGGCGAACCATCGCGATCGATGAAGCGCGCGACCGACTGCATCTCGTTCGGCTGGGACGCGGTGCGCGAGCACCTCAGACCTGGCATCACCTACCGCGAGATCAGCCGGCTCGGCACGGAAGCGCTGAAAAAAGCCGGGTACGACTACAGGGTGCCGTTCACCCCCCACAGCGTAGGGCTGGCGCACACCGACGAACCGGGGGTCGGCGATTCTTCAGCCTTCTGGGAGAAGGACAACCTGACGCTTGAAGAGAACATGATCATCAGCGTGGATTGCCCGATCGTTCAGACCGGCATTGGCGGATCGGCGCATCTGGAGGACCTGTCCCTCATCACCAAGGACGGAGCCGTCCAGATCAACGACATCGGCGGCCGCACCCTGATCGTTTGAGCGCGGCGCGCGCCAACGGCGGCGCGTCGCCAGGGCGGAATAGGAAAGCCCCACACGCCTTTCGACGTGTGGGGCTTTTTTAGCGGCCCGTCTTCACTCAGGCGCCAATAACGCGTTTCAGCCCGTGGCTTGGTCCGCCACGCCGGCTTCCATGGACTTCGACAGGAGCATGTAGAGCTTGCCCATGTCGGAGGTGGAGAACGTGGTGGTGAGCACCTCGGCGCGATCGGTCGCGCGCGCGTGCTTGATGAGGGCAGAGTATTCCTTGAGATAGCGCATGACGTAGGACCGGAACTTGTCGTCGGTCTGATACTTCTTCTGGATCGCCTCGAACTTCTGGCGGCTCAGGGTCTTGGTGATGTGGCGCAAGAACACGCCCTGGTCGCCCTTGTAGTAGCGCTTCCACAGCTCTTCCTCGACGGAGGGCTGGAAGATGCGGGCGATATCCACGGCGAGGCTGTGGAGTTGCTCGATCACGTAGGTCGTGTGTTCGAGGAACTTGCCGGTGTGGGCGCGGTCATGGGCATCGTCGAGATGCTTCGCGGTTTCCGAGGCCTTGGCGGCCGTGGACATGAGCTGATCGACCTGACGGCCGAACACTTGGCTGGCCTTTCCGGTCTGTTCGGTGATGCCGTTGGAGGCTTCGACCAGATTGTCGGCGTGCTTGCGCAGGGTCTTGAGGACGACTTCCACGCGGGCGGCGGCTTCGTCGGCGGACTTGCCGAGGCTCTGCAGCTGGAGGCGGAACGCCTCGCCGGTGCCGCGGGCGCCGCCGGCGATCTTCTCCGAGGTCTCGGCGAATTCCGCCAACGACGTGCGCATCTTGTCGCCGGCCACGCTGACCTGCACGGCGCCACGATTGGTGGAGTCCTCGAAGTCGAGCATGAGCTTCTGCAAGCTGTCGCGGAAACCGTTGAGACGCAGCTGGGCGTCGTCGGCGTTACCGGTGACGGCTTCGGCGCGCTGGCGCAACTGGTCGCCCACCATGGCGAGGGTCTCGGTGGCGCGGGTGGCCGCCTTGTCGAGGCCGCCGGCCTGGGTGTTGAACGAATCCGAAGCTTCCTTGAGGCGTTGGTTGGCGGCTTCCGTGGCGGTCTTGAGCGAATCCTTGCAGGCGTCGACCGTATCGAGCACCTGCGCCATGTCCTTCGCGACCTGGCTGGCGGCGGAGGAGAACGCAGAGACTTCCGTGCCGATCTCCCGGCCCGCTTCCTTGGTCTTCACGACCGAGTGGGACACGGTATCCGTCACCTGACGCGCGGTCATCTCGAGGGACTCGCGGATCGATTCCAGTTCCTTGGTCACGCGGGCGGAGAGCTGCATGAGCTCCGAGGAGTTCTGGCTGAGGATGTCCGACATGGAGCGGACGTGAGCCAGGACCTGCTCCGACGTCGTGCCCATCTGGCGCGCCTGCTGGGCGAGCGCGGTTTCGGACAGCTTGACGTGCGTGGTGAGCGTGTTGGCCGCGCTCTCGAGTTCGTCGTTCTGGCGGCGCAGGGTGTCGCGGATGGAATCCGCCTGACCGGCGGCGCGGTTGGCGGAGTTCGCCAGCTGCTCGGCATGCTCACGCACGCGCGCGCCGACCGTGTCGATCTTCACAATGACGGTGTCGGAGATCTGGCCCATCGCTTCGGCGCGGCCGATGGCGATGTTGGAGGCCTTTTCGAGGTCCGCCGTGGCGCGTTCGAACTTTTCCGTGACCGTGCGCGAGCGCAAACCGAATTCGTCCGCGGACGCGGCCAGACGGTTCTCGACGCGGGTAGCGGCATCGCCGACCGCTTCGGCTTGGCGCTTCACCATGTTCTCGACGAGGCGCAGCTTGGCCACGGCGCCGTCGGAGGCGGCACCAAGTTCCTTGGTCTGAATGGCCAGCGCTTCTTCGACGATGCGCACGCGGCTGAGCACGCGTTCCATGACCTGATCGAGGTTCGCGGTCTGTTGGCCGAGGCGGGTGGTGACCTTGGCGGTCTGGTCTTCGATGCGGTCGCCGGCGGCGGCGAGTTCCGAGCGCTGCTTGTCGAACACGGCTTCCAGGCCGTGGGCCTTGGCGACCAGGGAGTCGGCGACGTCGTTGGTGACGGCTTCGGCGCGGCGGGCGGCTTCTTCTACCTGCGCCGTATTCTGGGCGACGGCGCGGCCCATCTCGTCGGCGTAGCCTTTGGCGGTTTCACCCGCCTTCGCAAGAGCGCGTTCCTGTTCGGCGAGTTGCTGGGCGATGGCCGCACTCATGCCGCGGGCGCGTTCGGTGGCGACTTGCAGGCTGTTGACGTGGCCGGCCAGCGTCTGGCCCATGCCGTTCACTTCGCCCAGGGTCTTCTGACTCGAAGTGCGGATGAATTCCTGCTGGCGGCGCAGCGCGTCTTCAATCTTGAGATTCACGTCGGCGGCGGAATCGATCACGGTCTTGAGCTTGGCGACCTGATCGGTCACGGCGGCGGCGGAGGAGGCCGCGCCGGATTCCAGGGAGCCGGTGACGCCGGCGAGTTTTTCGATATCGCGCACGAAACTCGCCTGGAGCTTCTGGATCGACTTGATCGCGTTCTCGGTGGTGTCGGTCAGGAACTGGGACTGCTCCTTAAGGGACGCTGTGATCGCGTTCACCCGGGCAGAGGCGTGGTCCGAGGGATAGGTGAGCTGTTGCAGATGCGCGCGCAGCGCTTCGCCTTCGGTGCGCAACTGGCGGCCGCGGTCGAGATAGGCAACCAGCAGCCACAGGAATGTGAGCGGCATCAGGCAGGTGGCCATGAAGCTGCCGAACTGATCTGGCAACAGGCTATAGAGTGTCGACCAACCGACGGTGGTCGTGATGTAGAGGCCGAACGCGGCGAGCCAAACGATGGTGAGGGCGGTGGCGATAAGAAGCGTGCGGCTCGGACCGGACTGCACGGTGAGGCTCGGCAAATTCTCAGGCGCCGCGGTCGCCTCAGCCATCGCTTCAGGTGACGGGGCGGGATAGAACACCGGCCGCGCGCCGAAGGGCGGCTTGCGGATGCGCGCCGCGGCGTTATTGGCGGCGCGTTCGCGCTCAGCCGGATCGAAGACGATGCCTTCGTTTTCCTGACGCGTGTCCTCGGACATGACCATCCCCACTGCAACGGTGCCGGCGTCCAAAAGCTGGACCCGGACTCCAACAGGCTAAGACCCCTTCGTTAAGAAGTGGTCGCCAGGTCCTTACTGAGAAATGAAAATCGCCTCTGAACCGTCAGCTTTGACGGCGCGCGATGTCGGTGGAGAGTTGGCGGATGCAATCGCTGGCGGTCCGCACGAACAGGAACGGCAAAAGGCCGTGCACCACGCAAGCGAGACCCGCCGCAACCAGACGCAGCCCCGTCATTCCGGCGAATCGGGCATGGCCGGCGTAGCTTTCACCCACGCTGGCGGGATGGGTGAGGAACAGTTCCTGTAGGCGGCTCATGGGCTTAGGGATCCTGACGAAAGGCCCGATCACGCTAACCCGGATTCAGGGCAAATGGGTCGCAAGTTATTGCGCTATTGCCACCATTTGTGGAAAATGATGCCATTAATATTGGGGGAGGCGGAAATGGTTACCCTGGACGACAAGGATCGGAAGATCCTGGAACTCCTGCAGACGGACGCGCTCACCCCCGTCGCGGAGGTGGCCAATCAGGTCGGCCTGTCGACGACGCCGTGCTGGCGCCGGATTCAAAAGCTGGAGGAAGACGGCTTCATCCGCAAGCGCGTTGCGCTGCTGGACCGCGGCAAGCTCAACGTCGGGGTGACCGTATTCGTGGCCGTGAAAGCCACCCGGCACTCGGCCACCTGGCTGAGCGAATTCCGCGCCATCCTCGATTCCGTACCGGAGGTGGTGGAGGCGTATCGCCTGTCCGGCGATATCGACTATCTGCTCAAGATCGTCGTGCCCAGCATCGCGGCCTACGACGCGGTCTATAAACGGCTCATCGAACTTGTGGAGTTCGCCGATGTCAGTTCCTCATTCGCGATGGAAGACATGAAATTCACGACGGCCCTGCCGCTGAAGTACTCCTAAAGACCGTCGCGGCCCTTCTCTCCCCCAAATGCGGTATGCGCGCAGCCCAACCCTTGCGTTAGGGAAGTGTTGGTTTTTTTCAGCGCAATTCCCCGCGTCATGCCCGAGAACACGCACAACACGCCCGAAGTTGCCGCGGCGATTCCGTCTGCGCACCGTGTTCCCGCACGGATTGTCGTCAACCAGATCATCAATAGCCTGATGATCGGCGCGTTCGCGGCGGGCGCGGGCGGGCTGGTGCTGCCGCGCATATTGCGCGCCAACGGCCTGACGCTGCGCGGCGGCGAAGTCGCTTATCTGCTGGTGTGCCTGTGCGTGCTGGCGGCGCTGGTGGCGTTCCTTGCGTTCTCCGCGATCTATCAGCTCAAGGCGGAGCGCTCAGCGAAGGCGCGTGCGGCCGAGTTGCTTGCACGTCCTCCCAAAGCCCGGCGGCCGAAGGATTGGGGCGATCTGCTCGAAGAGAAATTGGCGTATGACGCCCTATTCCCGGCACCGCCGCCAGAAGAAGCGAAGCAGCCCGAGCCGGAACCGCCGCCGGAGTTGAAGACCAACGACCCCGTGCAGATCCCGTTCGAGGATCGCGTCGCGCCGAGATCGATGCCGGCGCCGATGCTGATTCACGCGGCACCACCGAGCGTTCCGACGCCCGCGCCGCCCGCCTCCAACGCCGTGGCCACGACACCGTCACCACCGTCCTCGCCGGATCCCGCGCTGATGACGTTCGCGGAGCGGGCCTATGAGATGGTGACGATCGATAGCTTGGAATTCTCGGACCGCGAGCGGTTTGGGCTGCACCTGTTCATCGCCGGGGCCTGCGGCGAGCTCACCCAGCGCCGCGCATGGACCGCGGCGGAAGGCGAAGCCGCGCTTGCGGGTGCGCTCACGCAGATCGGCATGACGCTGGACTTCGCCGACGGGTTTGCCGCCAATGCCAACGCGTTCGCGCAAGTGGACGCCCTGCGGCCGATGATCGACGGCGGCGCCGCGGCGATCAAAATCTGGCTGGAGCGCAAGGATCGCTCGGACAACGGCGCCGAAGCCTTCTACGGCATGAGCATGTTGTTCACGGGCTGGGGTTCGTCGGCCGAAAGCATCGTCGCGCCGGACCGCGTGTTCGTGCTCGCCGTTTCCGTGGACGTCGCGCCCCTGGATGCCGACGGCATTTCGCCGGAAACCCACCGCGCCATCCTGCGCGGCACGAAGAACTTGATTGAAGGCGCGGTGAGTCGCGGCGGCGGCAGTGTTGTGCGCGACGTCCATACGGGCCTTGCGGCAGCCTTTGCGTATGGCGAGGCGGCGGTTCGTGCCGCGGTCGCGATCCAGGAATCCGCCGATGCGTGGTCGCGCACCTGGGACAAGTATCGCATCACGCTCCAGGTCGCCGTGGACACGGGTTTCGCCGCCTTTGTCGGCGACATGTTCGTCTGCGAAGGGCTGTTGCACACCGCGCGCCTGTTGATGCTCACCCCGCGCGAACAGATCCTCTGCACGGAGCCCGTGCGCAACGAGGCGCTCGACGGGAACCAGTTCACGCCGCAGGTTCTCGCGGACATGCCGCAGGCCGCATCGCCTCTGTTCCAAGTGCCCTGGACGCGCGAGCGACCGGCAACCGGGCACAAGCCTGTGGAATACCGCCAGATCGGCGGCACCGGCAGCGAGATCGTGAATGCCGCGCAAAGGGAAGCAGCGCTCGAGGAATGGCTCAAGCAGGGCGACGGTCAGGCCTGACCTAGTTGCGGGGCTGGCGGCGCTGCATCACGGCGTAGAGACCCACCGGCAGGAAGACCGCCGCGAGCGTGATGCCGACAGCCGGCCAGGTGCCGACCTGGCTCTCGCAGAATTTCCCCAGTGTCACGAACACCGCGAGAAACGCGGCGCGCTCCAGCCATTTCATGTGCGATTCCCCCCCGGAGTTCCGTGCCGATTTTAGCCGAGAGGACCAGGGGGCGCACGCCGCCGAAGCGCAGCGTGCGGCCATTCTTCCGTATGATTGGGCAACCGCAGGTCGCAAGGCGCGGACGCTAGCGCGCCTTCTCCATCTCTTCCTGCACGACCGACAGCAGTCGATCGAGGAAGCGGTTGCGCCAAGCGTCGCGGGCTTCCCGCACCTCGTCGCTCGGATCGAACGCTTCGATATCCGTCGGCGTGAAAAGCTTCTTGGAAGCGGCCACTTGTTCGTGAGTGTCGAGCCGCTCTCGCAGCACCGAGACCTCGGCGGCCAGATTCATGACCATCGTCATGAGGCGGTCGATATTGGCGTCGTCGAAAAAATGCGGATGCTTGGCCGCGGTCTTGGACATGCTCTCTCTCCCGGTATGGTCCGCGCCTATTCCGCGGCCTTGACGGCGAACTCGTCGCCGGCGGCTTCCTCCGCCAGCGCCTGGGTCCGCTGCTGCTTCTCCCAAGCTGCGGCATAAAGGCCGCCTGCGGCAAGCAATTCCGCATGCGTGCCTCGCTCTGCGATCGTGCCCTGATCGATGACCAGGATTTGATCCGCGTCAATGATCGTCGACAGCCGGTGCGCAATCACCAACGTGGTACGCCCGACCGCGACCTCGCGCAGGTTCGCCTGAATCTCTTTCTCGGTGTGGGTATCAAGCGCGGAGGTGGCCTCGTCGAACAACAGGATCGGCGAGCCCTTAAGGATTACTCGCGCGATCGCCACGCGCTGCTTCTCACCGCCAGAGAGTTTCAAGCCGCGCTCGCCGACCATGGTGTTGTAGCCGTCCGGCAGGCTGGCGATGAAGTTGTGGATATGCGCGAGTTCGGCAGCCTTCGCGAGGTCGTCCGCGCTCGCCCCGGCTTTGGCGTAAGCAAGATTGTAGCCGAGGGTGTCGTTGAACAGAACGGTGTCCTGCGGAACGATGCCGATGGCGCGGCGCACGCTGTCCTGGGTGACGTCGCGGATATCCTGGCCGTCGATGACGATGCGGCCGCTGGTGACGTCGTAGTAGCGGAACAGCAGCCGCCCGATTGTGGACTTGCCCGAGCCGGTGGACCCCACCAGCGCGACCATCTGCCCTGGGGCGACCTTGAAGGACACGTCTTTGAGGATCGGCCGGCGCGGATCGTAGGCGAACGTTACACGGTCGAACACGATCTCGCCGCCGGCGACGTTCAAGGGCGGTGCGCCGGGCTTGTCGACGATCTCTTCCGGCACATCGAGCAACTCGAACATCTTCTCCAGGTCCACGAGGGCCTGTTTGACGTTGCGGTACATGAAGCCGAAGAAGTTCAGCGGCTGCGCCAGCTGCAGCATGTAGGTGTTGACCAGGATGAAGTCGCCCACGGTCATGGTGCCGGCGACACGGCCACGCGCGGCCATGATCATCAGGATCACCGCGCCGACGGAAATGATGAAACCTTGGCCGACGTTGAGCAGGGCGAGCGACGATTGGTTCTTCACCGCCGCGGTTTCGTATTTCGCCATGACCCGGTCGTACTCGGCGAGTTCCAGCGCCTCGTTGCCGTAGGTCTTGACCGTTTCATAGTTGAGGAGGCTGTCGATGGCGCGGGTGTTGGCTTTGTTATCCAGCGAGTTGCTCTCGCGCCGGAACTTCATGCGCCATTCGGTGGTCAAGACGGTGAAGGCGACATAGGCCACCACCGTCAGCAAGGCGGCGAGGCCAAACCAGATATCGAACGCTTTCCAAAGGATGCCGAACACCAGCACCACCTCAAGCAAGGTCGGCGCGAGGTTGAACAGGGTCATGGAGACGAGACTCTCGATCGACACCATGCCGCGCTCGATCGAGCGGGTCAGTCCGCCGGTGCGGCGGTCGAGATGGAAGCGCAAGGACAAGCGATGGAGATGCGCCAGCACCGCGCCCGCGGAGCGGCGCACGGCGCGCACGCCGACCTTGGCAAACACGGCGTCGCGGATCTGGGCGAAGAACTGGCTGAGGAACCGCACCAAGCCGTAGGCGGCGATCAAACCGAGGGGAATGGCGGCGACATTATCCACCGCCAGA
Organism: Rhodospirillaceae bacterium; assembly: GCA_965279655.1. Classification (GTDB taxonomy): domain Bacteria; phylum Pseudomonadota; class Alphaproteobacteria; order Rhodospirillales; family Rhodospirillaceae; genus SCTM01. The sequence goes on along the minus strand of OZ257255.1, from coordinate 177,267 downwards.
ACATCGACGCTACGTTGCAGGTAGAGCGGAATCAGCACCGTCGCCCCTTTGGCGAGGGCAATGCAGACGAGCGCCACGACCACGCGCGTCTTGATGTCGAGATCGCCGCGCGGCCACAGGAACGGCAGCAGCGTCTTGATCACCTGCCAATCGCTGCGGGTGCGCTTCGCGGGCGCCATATCGGGTGAGAAGCCGGCCGTGCGCATTGGATGTCCGGAAAAGAGCTTATGACGTAAGCGTCAGGGTAAAGACCCGCAAGGGCCTTGCCTAGGTAAGGTGGGCGCGCTGTCCACACACCACGCGCCACAAAAGAAGTCGCCCGGACGAGCCGGGCGATGTCAGGTTGGCCGATATGATTGAAGCAAACACGACGGGCGCGAACAAACCGCGCAGACGATGTCCGCCGTCCCGCTTTATGCGGTGACGATGACCGACGGGGAGACCACCGCGGCCGCGGTCGTACCTTGGAGACCGCCCACCTGCGCGGCATAGCGTTCGATGTCGGCGAACAGCTTGCGCACGGCGGGGTTTTCGGCTTTCTCGCCCAACGCGTTCGCGATCTTCGCGGCACGTTGGTAAAGGCTCTCGCGGCTCGCGCGGCGCTCGTCCTGGGTCGCTTCATCTTCCGGCGCGAAGCGGCCCTGGGTCTGCGATTCCGACACCTTGTCGTAGAGACGCGTTTCGCCGGTGGTGTCCTCGACGCCCGCGCCGCGCTGATCGGGCGCGAACTTTTCAGCGACCTTCTGCGAGGTTTCCGCGGCGAACCTGCCGGCGGTCACGGCGCTGGCGACAACATGGGCGGTCTCAGCGGCGAACTTCGGCGTCTCGTGGACGGTTTCGCGCACCACACGGCGATGCTCTTCCGCGGCGAACTTGCCGGGCTGCTCGCTCTCCGCGAACAGCTTGCGCTGGGAGAAGATGAAGTTTTTCTGCGGCTGGGACGGCTCGCCGTCCTGGACGGCGGCAGCGACCTGCACCGGGGCGAACGCGACGCCGACAATATTCTGGGCGACAGCTTCGAGTGCCACGGTATTCAGTTGCTCGGCGTTGTTGAGGGCGCCGATATCCACGGGCGGAGCGGCCGGTGCGGGCGCGTCTTTAGCCGGGGCCGGCGTGGCCACCGCGGCCTGAACAGGCGCGGCGGGCTGCGGCGCAGGCGCGGGCTGAGGCGCACGCGCTTGCGCTTGAGGCTCGGGAGCCTTGGGCTGGGGCGCGGGCGCCTGCAAGAGCTGCGGCGGCACCTCGACGCGGGCCTTGGACGGACCAGCGGGCGCGGCAGGGACTTCGCGCGGCGCGTCGTTCGCACGGGCGCGCGGCTGGAAACCCTGTCCACCACGGGTATTGGAGTCCTGCTGGAGGCTGGACCGATCATCGCTCGCATGCGCGACTTGCGTCGCGGCAACTGCGGCGTTCTGGCGGCTGGCTTCAGCAGCGATTTGGAGGTCCACCTGAGGCGACTCGGGGTTCGAAACACCGAGAGCCTGAGGCTTATGGGCCTGCAGGAAAGGCTGCGTAAACGCAGCGCCGTATGTGACCACTTCGGTCATTGTGCGCCCTTTCTGAGCGACAAAAGACAAAGACACATTCTGCGCGAAGAGTTTTTAACACTTTGTTAGGGTTTTGGCAAGTCCTAGGGCGCTTAATATGCGACCTTATAAGTCATTGAGAACATTCGACTTTCCTGGTGCCTGCAAACTCTATTTCAGAGGTTCGTCCACGCCGAGGCCACCCATGAGGGTGTATTTGATCTCCAGGTAGTCCTCGATTCCATACTTCGAGCCTTCCCGGCCGTTGCCCGATTCCTTGATTCCGCCGAAGGGAGCGACCTCGGTGGAGATGAGGCCTTCGTTGATGCCGACAATGCCGTACTCGAGCGCTTCGGCGATGCGCCAAACCCGGCCCAGGTCGCGGGAATAGAAATACGACGCGAGACCCACGTCGGTATTGTTGGCGAGTCTGATCACCTCCGCCTCGGTCTTGAAGCGGAACAGCGGGGCCACCGGCCCAAAGATCTCTTCCTTTGCCACGCCCATATCGTCGGTGACGCCGGTGAGGATCGTCGGCTCGTAGAACGTGCCGCCGAGGGCGTGCCGCTTGCCGCCGACGAGGGCCTTGGCGCCCTTGCTCTTGGCTTCTTCAACCAGGCTCTCGACCTTCTCGAGCGCGGGCTGGTCGATGAGTGGGCCCTGGTCGGTGTCGCCCTTGAGGCCGTCGCCGACCTTCAACGCCCTCACGGCCGCCGCGAATTTCTCGGCGAACTTGTCGTAAACGGCATCCTGCACGAAGAACCGGTTGGCGCAGACACACGTTTGTCCGGTGTTGCGGTACTTCGAGGCCATGGCGCCGACAACGGCTGCGTCCAGATCGGCATCGTCGAACACGATGAACGGCGCGTTGCCGCCCAGTTCCATCGAAACCTTCTTCACCGTGTCGGCGCACTGCTTGAGCAGCACTTTGCCGACCTCGGTCGAGCCGGTGAAGGTGAACTTGCGCACGATGGGATTGCCGGTGAGTTCGGCGCCGATGGCGCGCGAGCCCTTGCCCACAATGACGCTAAAAACGCCTTTGGGAATGCCGGCGCGCGCCGCGAGTTCCGCCATGGCGAGCGCCGACAGCGGCGTTTGCCCCGCAGGCTTCACCACGAACGTACAACCGGCCGCGAGGGCGGGCGCCACCTTGCGCGCGATCATGGCGTTCGGGAAATTCCAGGGCGTGACCGCGGCGACGACGCCGACCGGCTGCTTCAGCACCACGATGCGCCGCCCGGCGGCATGCGTCGGGATCACGTCGCCATAGACGCGCTTTGCCTCTTCCGCGAACCACTCGATGAAGCTGGCGCCGTAGGCGACTTCGCCCTTGGCTTCCTTCAGGGGCTTGCCCTGTTCCGCCGTCATGATGACGCCCAGGTCGTCCTGGTTCGCCATCATCAGGTCGAACCACTTGCGCATGAGGCCCGCGCGCTGCTTCCCGGTGAGCGCGCGCCAGCCCGGCAGCGCGGCATTCGCCGCCTCGATCGCGCGCCGGGTTTCCGCCACGCCGAGATCTGGCAGGTCGATGATTTTCTCGCCGGTCGCGGGGTTCTTCACGGCGAAGGACCCACCGCCATCGGCGCCCACCCACGCGCCGTCGATGTAGGCCTTGTCCTTGAGGAGCGTGGGATCTTTGAGTGAAAGCGCCATGGTCTCTTCCTTCGTCACTTCGTCTTCTTGCGCGTCTTCTTGCCCGGGGGCTTCGCCGGCGCGCGGCTGCGGGCGTGATATTCGCGGTTGGGCATCATGTCGAGGGCGATCGCGACCCGGTTCGACATGTTGTAGAAGCCGACCGTGTCGGCGATATCGAAAACGTCTTCGGGCTTGAAACCTGCCTTCTTCAGGGCGGCGCGGTCCACATCGTCCACCTCGGCGGGCCGTATCGTGAGCTTATAGGCGAAATCGAGCATGGCGCGGTGGCGCGGGGACAGATCGGCCACGCGATAGTTGGCCACCAGCATCTCGCCGAGTTCAGGATCGCCGGACAACTCGCGCACCGCTTGCCCGTGGGCGGCGATGCAATAGAAGCAATGGTTGGTGGAGGACACCACCACGGCGATCATTTCCCGCTCCAGCTTCGACAGGCCGCTGTCGCCGAGCATCAGCTCGTTATAGAAGCCGACGAAGGTTTTCAGCTTGGCCGGTCGGAAGGCGTAGGCCCGCAGCACGTTCGGGAGGAGCCCCAGTTTCTCCCGGCAGATCTGGAAATACTTCTTCATGCCCTCATCGAGGGTCTTCGCCAGCTTGGCGTCGTCCGGCGCCGACAGCGCCATCACATGATCGGGTTGCGGCATGGGACCACTCCGGCGGCCATGGGGGGAGAGTAGCAAGCGGGTATCACGCACGTCAGCCCCGTGCAATTGCCCGCGTCACGCGACAAGGGTCGCGACCAGCGTTTGCGAAAGCCAAGCTTCGTATTGGTCAGGCGTCCAGCCGGCTTCTTGTACGAGCATGCGATAGATATCCCGGCTGGTGTACATCCAGAGCAGCCGCCGCGCCTTTTCGATTGGGAGATTTTTCTTCGCCTTGCCTTCGGCGTAGAGGCGATTGAGTCGTTCTTCCTGAAGCGCAAAACGGGTGTCCTCGAACGTCCGTTCTAGTTTACGCAGCGCCGGCGAAAATGCCGAAGCGCCGCGCATCAGGCCAAGTTCAGCGCCTTCGCTTTCGTAGATGGCACGCGCGATCGCGGAACTCATCGCAATCTGTTGCACCGGATCCGCGATCCCGGCGAGACGCGCCGCGGCGGCCTGATAGCGCTCGCCGAACAGCGCACCCTCCATGAGTGCTTGCAACAAGCCCTCTTTTGACTTGAACAGCGCGTACACCGTGGGCACCGAAACCCGGGCCTTCGCCGCGATCGCGGCAATGGTGACGGCATCTATCCCCCGCCGCGCGAAGAGACCCCTTGCCGCTTGCAGCACGTTGGCGCGCGTGGCGGCCGCGGCTACGTCGCGTTGCTTGGATACGTAGGCACGCTTGGGCTTGATCGTCATATTCGATATAGTCAAATATATCTAAAGTACAGCTCGGGGGTCAATCTTATGACGACGTCTGCATCCAAGGTCGCGGTACCGCAATTCGCCGCACGCATCGCAATGGCCTCGGCGGTGCTGTCGCTGGCCGCACTGGCATCCCTCCACGTATTGCGTCCGGACATCGATCCATCCTGGCACATGATCAGCGAATACGCGGTGGGGACGCACGGCTGGGTCATGACCGTGGCCTTCGCGGCATTTGCCGTCGGCAGCGCCGCGCTCCTCGTGGCGTTGTGGACGAGGCTGAAGACCTTGCAGGGCCGGATCGGCTTGGCCTTTCTGTTGGCCTCGGCAGCCGGGCTGGGACTGGCAGCTGTCTTCCCAATGGACCCCCTTTCGACTCCCCCAGAGTCGGCGTCGTTCTCGGGAAAAATGCATGGCGTATCGGCAATGATCGGTATTCCGGGAGAGATCCTCGCTGTCCTGCTGCTCTCGCTTGCGCTGCGCAAGCAGGGACATTCGGGAATGCTGACGTTATTGGCAGCCGTGATCTGGATCAGCCTTGGGGTCATGATCGCGGCGCTCATGGTCGCGATGCAGGCGCAAACCATGGACGGGCCGGGCGTTCTCGGCTGGGCCAATCGTGCGTTGATGGTTGCATATAGCCTATGGCTGATCGTCGCCGCCCGGCCACTGGCCGCGCCGGAGCCAGTCGTGCCGCACTGAACCAAACCTTGCAATCACGTCACGCGTAGGGGCTGACTTGCAGCAGTGCAGGCTTTCCCCGGCCGCCCCGCCCGCTTATATAGTGCGGCTCTTGCAAGCCTTTAGGCCGCCCGACCATGACCCCCCGCGCCGACCGAATCTCGGCTCTGAAAGCCGCCCTCGACACCCGCGTCCTGGTGCTCGACGGGGCCATGGGCACCGTGATCCAGCGCTACAAGCTGGACGAGGCCGGGTTCCGCGGCAAGCGGTTCGCCTCGCACCCGCGCGACCTGAAGGGCAATAACGACCTGCTGATCCTCAGCCGGCCGGAGATCATCGGCGAGATTCACCGCGCCTACTTGAACGCGGGCGCGGACATCCTCGAGACCAACACGTTCTCCAGCACCACCATCGCGCAGGCCGATTACGGCTGCGAAGGGCTGGCGTACGAGCTGAATCTGGAAGGCGCGAAGATCGCGCGCGCCGCCTGCGACGAGTTCACCGCCAAGGATCCAAGCAAGCCGCGCTGGGTTGCCGGCGCCATGGGGCCGACCAACCGGACCGCGTCGATTTCACCCGACGTGAACGACCCGGGCTTTCGCAACGTGACATTCGACCAGCTGGTCACCGCATTCGGCGAACAGGCCGAGGGCCTGATCGACGGCGGCGCGGATATCATCCTGGTGGAAACCATCATCGACACCCTGAACGCCAAGGCGGCGCTGTTCGCCATCGACGAGGTGTTCGAGAAGAAAGGCGTGGTCCTGCCGATCATGATTTCCGGCACCATCACCGATCAATCGGGCCGCATCCTGTCCGGCCAGACCCCGGAAGCGTTCTGGCATTCGATCCGTCACGCCAAGCCGCTGACCATCGGCTTGAACTGTGCCCTGGGTGCCGCGCAGCTGCGCCCCTACGTAGCGGAAATCTCGCGCGCGGCAGATACCTACGTGCATGCCTATCCGAATGCCGGCCTGCCCAACGAATTCGGCGAGTATGACGAACTGCCCGACGCCACCGCCGGCCACATCATGGCCTGGGCGAAAGACGGTCTCGTCAATATCGTCGGCGGCTGCTGCGGCACCACGCCGGAGCACATCGCCGCCGTCGCGAAGTCGGTCGCGGGCCTGAAGCCGCGCAAATTGCCCAAGCTGCCGGTGGCGATGAAGTTGTCCGGGCTTGAGCCTTTCAAGTTGGCGTCATGACCGAAGCGACCACGGCAGTTTTCGTCAATATCGGCGAGCGCACGAACGTCACCGGATCGGCCAAGTTCAAGAAGCTGATCTTGGCGGGCGATTTCGAAGCGGCGCTGGATGTCGCGCGCCAGCAGGTCGACAGCGGTGCGCAGATCATCGACATCAACATGGACGAAGCCATGTTGGATTCCGAAGCCGCGATGGTGAAGTTCCTCAACCTCATCGCCTCGGAACCCGACATCAGCCGCGTGCCGATCATGATCGACAGTTCCAAGTGGACGATCATCGAGGCCGGCCTGAAATGCGTGCAGGGCAAGCCGATCGTCAATTCGATCTCCATGAAGGAAGGCGAAGAAGCCTTCATCGCGCAGGCAAAGAAGGTGAAGCGCTACGGCGCCGCCGTGGTCGTGATGGCCTTCGACGAAAAGGGCCAGGCGGACACCGAAGACCGGAAGGTCGATATCTGCACGCGCAGCTACAAGATTTTGACCGAGAAGGTCGGCTTCCCGCCGGAAGACATCATCTTCGATCCGAACATCTTCGCCGTGGCGACCGGCATCGAAGAACACAACAACTACGCGATGGATTTCATCAACGCGACGCGGCGGATCAAAGACACCCTGCCCCACTGCCACATCTCCGGCGGCGTCTCGAATATTTCATTCTCGTTCCGCGGCAATGAGCCGGTGCGCGAAGCGATGCACTCGGTGTTCCTGTACCACGCCATCAAGGCTGGCATGGACATGGGCATCGTCAACGCCGGTCAGCTCGCCGTGTACGCCGACATCCCGCCGGAACTGCGTGAGCGCTGCGAGGACGTGATCCTCAATCGCCGCCCGGACTCAACCGATCGCCTGTTGGAGATCGCGGAGCAGTTCAAGGCAGGCGGCGGCGCGAAGCGCGAGGCCGATCTGTCCTGGCGCGACCAGGACGTGAACAAGCGCCTGTCGCACGCGCTAGTCAACGGAATCACCGATTTCATCGAGCAGGATACGGAAGAAGCGCGCCTGGCCGCGGAGCGCCCGCTGCACGTGATCGAAGGTCCGCTGATGGACGGAATGAACGTAGTCGGCGATCTGTTCGGCGCCGGCAAGATGTTCCTGCCCCAAGTGGTCAAGAGCGCGCGGGTGATGAAGAAGTCCGTCGCCTACCTGATCCCCCATATCGAGAAGGAAAAGGCGGACAACGCCGCGAAGGGGTTGATCGACTCCAGCAAGAACGCCGGCAAGGTGCTGATGGCGACCGTGAAGGGCGACGTGCACGACATCGGAAAGAACATCGTCGGCGTGGTGCTTCAGTGCAACAACTACGAGGTCATCGACCTTGGCGTCATGGTGCCCGCGGCGAAGATTCTCGAGACCGCAAGGAAAGAAAACGTCGATATCATCGGCCTCTCCGGCCTGATCACGCCGAGCCTGGAAGAGATGGCCTACGTCGCCAGCGAGATGGAGCGCGAGGGCTTCACGACGCCGCTGCTCATCGGCGGCGCGACCACGTCCAAGGTGCACACCGCGGTGAAGATCGCCCCGGGCTACTCCAAGGCCACGGTCTACGTGCCGGATGCGTCGCGCGCGGTCGGAGTCGCGGGGCAGCTCATGTCCGCGAACACCCGTGAAAGTTATGCCGCCGGCGTTCGCGCCGACTACGACTCAATGCGCGAGGCCCATGCGCGCAAGAATCAGGTCAAGAAGCGCCAGACCATCGAGAAATCCCGCGAGAACAAGACCAAGATCGATTGGGCCGCCGCGAAGCCTGAAAAGCCGCGCGTGCTCGGGCTGACGACCTTCGACGACTACGATCTCGCGGAACTGACCCGCACCATCGACTGGACACCGTTCTTCCAGACGTGGGAACTCGCCGGCCAATATCCCGCGATCCTGGCGGACAAGACGGTCGGAAAGACGGCGCGCGGCCTCTACAACGACGCCCAGGTCATGCTGCAGCGCCTGATCGGCGAGAAGTGGCTGACAGCGAAGGCGGTGATCGGCTTCTGGGCCGCGAACAGCGTCGGCGACGATATCGAGATCTATACCGACGACACGCGCACGAAAGTTCTCACGACGGTCCACACCCTGCGCCAGCAAATGCCGCGCGAGGAAGGCGCCCGCGCCAACCACGCGCTGGCCGACTTCATCGCGCCGAAGGAAAGCGGCGTGGCGGACTACATCGGCGGCTTCGCCGTCACCACCGGCATCGGCACGGATGAAAAGGCAACGGCCTTCGCGAAGGATCACGACGACTACAATTCGATCCTGGTGAAGGCGTTGGCGGATCGCCTCGCGGAATCCTTCGCCGAGCGGATGCATCAGCGGGTGCGCCGCGAGTTCTGGGGCTACGCACCGCAGGAAGCGCTCTCCAACGAGCAACTCATCGCGGAAGATTACCGCGGCATCCGCCCCGCGCCGGGCTATCCCGCCTGTCCGGACCATACGGAGAAGGCGACCTTATGGACGCTTCTCGACGCCGAGAAGAACGCCGGCGTGAAGCTCACGGAAAGCTTCGCCATGTGGCCGGCGGCCTCGGTCAGCGGCTTCTACTTCGCCCACCCGCAATCGGCCTACTTCGGCGTCGGCAAGATCGAGCGCGACCAGGTCGAGGACTACGCCAAGCGCAAGGGCCTCGCCGTGAGCGAGATCGAGCGCTGGCTGGCGCCCAATCTCAACTACGACCCGCGGGCGAAGGACTAGTCCGCTTTCTGATAGCGCTGGAACCGGTCGCGGTATCGCGCCGTGGGCGGGTCGATCGCCGCGAGCGGCGTGATCGCGCGGTGCTTGGACTTGCCGGAATCAGCCCAGACAATGCCAGTTTCGGTGGAGTCGTAGTCGATCGCGCGATCGTCGAGCAGCGCAATCGCAGGTGCCCGGTTGCGTGCCCGCAAGTGGTCGAACACGGCGTACATGGCGAGTTGGTCGATCCCCCAGGTCATGCCGGCGGCCTGGTGGAAGTGTGCGATGTAGGCAGCGATCATCCGGAAGTATTCCAGGCTCGGAATGGAAGGCGCCGCGCCGATCACACAAGCATTGAACTGATGCCAAGGCTCCCAGCGCGCCGGCCGCGCGCGGAACGCGACATCCTCACGCCCGAGCGCCGCGAACAAGTCCGCCGGCGCGCGATTGAACATCACGTCCACATCCATCAGCCACAACGGCCGCCGATAGCGCCGCAGAGCCTCATAGAAGCGGATGAAGCGGACGGCATGGAAATAGTTCGTCGCGCGCCTCCCCTTGCCGTTGTCGGTCGCCGGAAGCATCTCCGTGGTGACCGCAACGACCAAGCCCAGGGAGGACGCAACACGCTTCGCTTCCTCGCGCTGCGTCTCGGACGGATCCATGATGTGCACATGGACCTGCGTGCCGTTTCCGTTCGCTCCAATGGAACGCAGGAGCGGCACCGCGTAGCGCGAGAAGTATTCTCCGTCGCTTGAGAGAAAGATAATCGGCGCATCCGAGAAGTCTGCGGAGACGAGCGTTTCGACCGGAGGCAACCCGCGCAGAATGTCGGCGTCGCCCATTGCGGCAAGGGACTCGTAGAAGCCGCCATCGCGGTCGCGCATGTTGAGGAACGGCAGCGCGCCGACCTCATCCCGTGCCGGCGCCAGCGTTGCTTCCAGGGCTTGGCCGTGGCCGCTGACGAACTGGCCGATCGCCTTGTAGACGTATGCGGCTTTCTTTTCGGGCGTGTGCGCGACGGCCCGGTTCGCGATCTCACAAAAGCGAAGCACGTCCTCTGCCGCAAAACGAAAGAACATGTCGTCCAGGCTATGGGCGTGATACGCCATCAAGCCTCGCCGCTCCCGCTCCCTCCGCTCCTTCGCGACGATCAGCCGCTGAAGCACCTTCAGCGTCAACAGATCGTCGGCCTGTACGCGGGTGAGCACTTCCTCCAGCCGTGCGACGGCTTCGTCCGGCGAGTCATCGAGAATGTGTTCGGCATAGCTCATCGCCGCGAGCAAGTCGCCCGGGTGCAGACCGACGTATCTCTGCCAGTAGACCCGCGATTGCTGCGAGGCTTTGTTGCGGTCATAGAACTCCGCAAGCCCTTTGAGTGCGGCCGCTTGCTCGGGGACCCCGCGCAGAATGTGCAGGAAGCACTCTTCCGCCTGGGGCAGGTGACCCGAGGCCTCAAATATCTGACTCAGAAGCAAATAGCCGTCGGCGCTATCGTGCTTCTGCAAATGCGCCACGAGCACCTTGTGTGCATCGGCCAAGGCGCCGCGCGCGAACAAAGCGCGTGCTTCGGCGAGAACGGCGTCGGGGGTAGCTGTGTTCATGAACTATAGCGGGCGAGCAGTTCGGTATAGGCCAACCCCTCCGGGTCACGGCACTTGAGTTGTTCGCGGCCGGCGTTCTGATGGTCAGGCTGGACGGCGAGGCACTGACGCAACCGCGCCTCGGCTCCGGCGAGATTGCCCGCCGTGACCATGGCCGCGGCTTCCGCAAACGCGGCCTCGCCCGGGGTTGAAGCCATTCGAATTACCCTTCCTGGCCCCAGCCGTATCCCATCGGAACGGCGGTGCCAAGTATGGCGCGCGGACGGTTGTAAGGCGGGCTAGAGGGCTCGCGGCAGGGTGACGTGGAACGCGCTGCCCTTGCCGGGAATCGCTTCGGCGGAGATCGCGCCACCATGGCGGGCAACGATGTCCCGGCACAGATACAGCCCGAGGCCGGTCCCCTTCTCGCCCTTTGTTCCGGGCAAAGAGACGGTGCGGTCGAGGCGGAAAAGCCCCGCGACATCCTCCGGCGCCATGCCGACACCGTTGTCGCGGATGGTAATGCGCACCATCTTGCCCGTGACTGCGCTGAGGCGGACCTCGCCGCCGCAGTGGCTGAACTTAATGCCGTTCGAGATGAGGTTGCGCAGCACGATCCGCAGCAGGTCCTCGTCGGCGAGCACCTGGATGCCCTTGGCGACATCGTTCAGGACTCGCACGCCCTTCTCGGAGGACAACGTGCGCAACGGCTCCAGGCTTTCCTCCGTCGCCGCCATGAGATCGACCGCACAGAAGCGCGGCGCGGCATCGCGCAGTTGGAACGCGGCCCAGGTGAGCAGGTTGTCGAACAGGCCGTGCACGCTGAGCGCCGCATCGCGCACGGTACGGGCGTAGTCGACGATCTTCTCCGCCGGCAGCTCGGCGGCCTTGGCCGCGAGCAGGTCGGAAAATCCGATCACGCTGTTGAAGGGCCCCTTGAGGTCGTGGGCGATGATCGAGAACAGCTTGTCCTTCTGAAGATTGAGTTCCTGAAGCTGGCGGGTTTTCGCGGTCAGTTCTTCCTCGGCGAGGTGACGTTCGGTGACGTCGATGACGGTCACCAGGAACGCGGGCTCGCCTTCCCATTCGATCAGGCGGCCGATGGCGTCCGTCCACACCGTTCGCCCGTCGACGGTGCGGATGCTGGCGCGACGGGTCTTGCCGTCGAGTTGACCGTTCATCGCCCGCTGCCAGAACGCTTCCCCGTTCGAGTCCGGCGCCAAGACGCGGCGTAGATCGCCAAGCGCGATCACGTCCTCCGGCGAAGGCAATCCCAGCATCTGGGCGTAGGCCTGATTGGCGAAGACCGGGCGGTACCCGCGCAGCACGACGATGCCCTGGATCGAGCCTTCGATGATGTCGCGGAACTTGATTTCGCTGCGCCGCAGCGCCTCGGCCTTGGTTTCGAGCGCGCTCTTGGCCTGCTGCAGCTCGTTTTCCCGCCGCTTCGCCTCGGTCACGTCCTGCACGGTGCCAATGAAGCGCGCCAGACCCGCCGACACGTCGAACAGCGGGTGACCGATCTCGCGGATGTCCTTGGTCTCGCCGTCGAGCGTCACGAGGCGATACTCAAGGGAATACGGCTCAGCCCTTGCGAGCGCGCGCGTCACGGCGCCGAGATAGCGCTCGCGGTGCTCCGGAAGGATCACCGCGGCAAACGCGTGCGGCGTCGGGAAGCGATTGCAGAACGTCCGCTCCGAGAGACCGTGGATGCGCGCGAGTTCTTCTGAGCAGAACGACATCTTGCCGTCGTCGCAGTTCCATACCCAGTGACCGAGCTGTGCCAGCTCCGCCGCGAGGTCGAGCATCTCGTGCTGCTCATGCATGGCGCGAATCGCGGCGAAGGCTTCGGTGACATCGGTGAGGACACCGAACATGCCGACCACACGTCCGTCGCGCGCCTCGGGCGAACCTTTCACGATCAACGAACGCACTTCGCCGTTGGGCCGCACCAAGCGCAAATCGAACTCAAAGCCGGTGCCTTGCTCCGCGGCTTGCTGCAGCTGGCGTTCCGTCGCCGCGCGGTCATCCGGATGCACGCACTCCAGGCCGAGCGCGAGATTTGGCGTGTCGCGCTTCGGGTCGCGGCCCGTGATGCGCCACACTTGTTCGGACCAGGTCATCTCGCCGCTGGCGATGTCCCAGTACCAATGCCCCATGTTTCCGATATGCTCGGCCATCGCGAGCAGGCGCGCCTTCCCGTCGCCGGGCGTCAGCGGCCCAGGCACGGACATGCTGTCCCAATCCCCGCGCAGGAATTGAGTCGGGACCGGCTCGCCCATCGGATGTGCGCGCGCTTTGATCATGCCCGGGGATGGTTTTTAGTCGCTAGCAATATACGCATGCTCTTACGCCTGTCCAATCCTTTTACGGATGGCAGTCTGTGGAAAACTCTGGGAATCCCGCGCGCTTGCGCACACTTGACGCACCTGATAGAAACCGCCGCCTCAACGGTTCGGTAATACGGATCGGATGCCCATGCGGGGGCGTAGTTCAGTTGGTTAGAACGTCGGCCTGTCACGCCGAAGGTCGCGGGTTCGAGTCCCGTCGCTCCCGCCATTTCTCCCGTCCATTGCCATGCGCCGGGAGGCATCCTTGAAGCCCCTCCATCTCATTTTCCCGATTGTCCTGCTCGCTTCGCTCCCGGCGCAAGCGCTGGATTTGGCTTTGGTGGCCGGTGCCAGCGGCGGGACCGGCCAGCTCATTGCCAATGCCCTGCACGCGAAAGGGATTCCCGTTCGCGGCTTGACCCGGGACCCGGCGACGGCCCCGAAACTTGAAGGGGTGACCTGGGTAGCGGGCGATGTCACCCGGCCCGAGACGCTGAGCGCAGCGCTCGCGGGGGTTACCGTCGTGGTCTCCGCCGTGGGCGCGCGGGAGGCCACCGGGCCCAACAGCTTCGAGACCGTCGATTGGGAGGGCAACCGCGCCCTGATCGATGCCGCGTCCCGCGTCAACGTACGGCAATTGCTGCTGGTGACGGCTGGAAGCGCCGGCGAAGGCGCCTGGACGGACCCGCGCCTTGCGCGCTTCGGCGGCAGCCGGACCTGGAAAGCCAAGGCCGAGGCGCACCTACGCGACTCCGGACTGCCCTACACCATCGTCGCGCCCGGAGGCTTACGTGACTATCCCGCGGGCCAGCAGGGCGTGAAACTCCGCGCCCGGTCCGAATATGTCGTCGGCCCTGTATCCCGCGGCGACGTCGCGGCGCTGGTCGCCACCTGCGTCGACAACACGTCTTGCCTCGGCAAGACCATCACCGTCGTCAACGATCCGCAGGCAAAGCCCGGCTTTCCGGCGGCGGCCTTGCAGGCGTTGTCGACCGATACCCCGCAATCCATCCGCGCGCCCGCCGCTGTCGGGCAATGAGGACGCCATGAGTCAGATCGATGAAGTCGTGATCCTGTCCGGCGTCCGCACCGGCGTCGGCAGCTTCGGCGGCAGCCTCAAGGACATCGCTCCCACGGAACTCGGCGCGAAGTGCGTACGCGAGGCGGTGAGCCGCGCGGGCGTCGATCCGAACGAAGTCGGCTCCTGCGTGTTCGGCAACGTCATCCACAGCGAGCCGCGCGACATGTACATGGCGCGTGTCGCGGGCATCAACGGCGGCCTGCCGATCGGGACACCGGCGCTCACCGTGAATCGTCTCTGCGGCTCCGGCCTGCAAGCAATCGTCTCCGCCGCGCAGCAGATCATGCTCGGCGACGTGAGCATCGCGGTCGCCGGCGGCGCGGAAAGCATGAGCCGCGCGCCTTACACAGTTCCGGCGGCACGCTGGGGCCAGAAGATGGGCGACGCGAAAGTTACCGACATGATGGTCGCCGCGCTCCACGATCCGTTCGGTCACGGCCACATGGGCATCACCGCGGAGAACGTTGCGGCGAAGTGGAAGGTAACTCGCGACGAACAGGATGCCTTCGCACTCGAAAGCCAGAAGCGCGCTGCCAAGGCGCGGGCGGCGGGCTATTTCAAGGATCAAATTCTGCCGATCGAGATCGATACCCGCAAAGGCAAGATCGTGTTCGACACGGACGAATACATCCGCGACGACGCCAGTGCCGAGAGCCTGCGCGGCCTGAAGCCCGTCTTCAAGAAGGACGGTTCCGTCACGGCGGGCAACGCCTCGGGCATCAATGACGGCGCGGCCGCGCTCGTGCTGATGTCGGCGAAGGAAGCGCAACGGCGCGGCGCGAAACCCATGGCGCGTATCCTCGGTTATGGCCACGCCGCCGTGGAGCCGAGTGAAATGGGCATCGGCCCGGTGCCGGCCGTGCAGAACGTGATGAAGAAGATTGGCCTGAAGGTGTCGGACATGGACACCATCGAGTCCAACGAGGCCTTCGCCGCGCAAGCCATTGCCGTCGCGCGCGATCTTGGCCTTCCGGCGGACAAAACCAATCCCAATGGCGGTGCGATCGCCATCGGGCACCCCATCGGTGCGACCGGCGCCATCGTCACCATCAAGGCGCTTTATGAGCTGAAGCGCACCGGTAAGAAATTTGGCCTGATCACCATGTGCATCGGCGGTGGCCAAGGCATCGCGATGGTGATCGAAAATCTCGCCTAACTTGCCGCGGCACTTCGTCGCGGATATATAGCGGACGCGAGGCCACGTCCTCCCCCACTGTCGTGGGTTTAAGTCCGGGACGGCCCGGCCCTTACAGTAGGAGGGCCGCCATGGCCTGGATCATCCTGGTCGTCGCCGGTTTGCTCGAAGTGGTATGGGCCTACTTCATGAAGCAATCCCACGGCTTCACGCGCCTGAACCCGACGATCTTCACGTTCCTGGCGATGTTCGCGAGCTTCGGTCTTCTGGCCGTGGCCATGAAGTCCCTGCCGCTCAGCACCAGCTACACGGTCTGGACTGGCATCGGCGCGGTGGGCGCCTTTATCGTAGGCGTGACGGTGCTCGGCGAACAACTGACGCCGCTGCGCGTTCTCGCCGCTGCGATGATCGTGGGCGGTCTCGCGCTGATGAAGCTCACCAGCGTCGACACCTAATCCATGAACATCGACGTAAAGCTGGTCCGCGTCGGATCGTAGGTGCTGAGCGTCTTCTTGATCGTATCGTCGTTCTTAACGGTCTCGGCGACGATCTTGCCCACATCCGCCCGCGCCACCCAACTGTAGAGCTTGATGTCCGGCGTCACGGTCGCCTTGCCGCTGGCCGGCTTATCGAGCAGGCCACCTGGGCGAATGATGGTGTAGTCGAGGCCCGAGGCCTTCAGATATTCCTCGGCCTTGGTCTTCTCCACCAAGATCTCCTTCAGGAACCAGCGTGCGATCCACGGCGGCGTCTGCTGGCTGTCGCCGGTGCCGATGCTCGTCACCATGATGAAGCGCGGGATGCCGGTCTTCTTGGTGGCGTCGATCGCGTTCTTATTGCCCTCGAAGTCGGGACGCGGCTCCCCGCGCTTTCCGCCGAGCGTCGAGATCACGACCCGATACGGCCCGTTGGTGAAGATGTCCTTCAGGCTTTCGGGATTGAGCGCATCGCCCGACATGACCGTGACGCCCAAGGCCTTGAGTTCAGGGCTGTTCGGCGAACTGTGGGTGACGACCGTCACCTGCTCCTTCATGGCGACCAGGACCTTCACCGCTTCCAACCCAACGCCCCGGGTGCCGCCGAACACCAGCACGCCGCCGGCGCGCGGCAGCGGCACTTCCTGGACCACGCCGATCGGCGACGCCTTGGGCGTGGGCGCCACCGTGGACTCGCCAGGCTTGGCCATTTCCTGCGTGACCCCGGTCTTCTCCTGCGCCATGGCGGGGAAGGCTAGCGCTAGAACGAAAGGGATCACAAACGCGCGAAGGACACCGGTCATGACAGCCTCGGGCTTTCTGGGAAGGTGGACAGTCTCGGGGGAACCATTGGCTTTGTCGAGCCTGTCCAGGATGCGGCTTCCCGTGGAACGACAGTTTCGCCCGAATGTTCGCCTGGGCTAAGGTCGTATATCCATTGTTCGAATTCGGGGAGGCATCATGTTCGTCCGTACGGTTATCGCCGCAGCGCTTGCGGCAACATTTGCGCTGCCAGTCCTCGCTGCGGACAGCAAGGGCACTGTCGTGGTCGTCGGCGCGGGCCGGAGCGGCACGCCGCTCACCAAGATCCTGCTCGACGAGGGCTACAAGGTGCGCGTGATGGTCCGCGACCCGAGCAAGGTCACGGATCTGCCGGCAGCTGCTCAAAAGGTGCAGGGCGATGTGACAAAGCCCGACTCCCTGCCCGCCGCGCTCAAAGGCGCGGACTACGTCATCTCGACCATCGGCTCCACCGGCGACGCGCTGCCGGAAGACGTCGACTTCAAGGGCGTTGCCAATCTCGCCAAAGCCTCCAAGGCGGCGAACGTGAAGCAGATCGTCCTGATGTCCTCCACCAGCGCCGGCGACACAAACCCGGAGACCTTCCTCAATAAGCGCCGCAGCATGGTGCTGATGTGGAAGGGCAAGGGCGAGGAGGCCGTGCGCGAGTCCGGCGTGCCTTACACCGTCGTCCGCCCGGGCGGCCTGGGTGAATGCGATCCCGGCAAGGCCGGTCTCAAGGTCGCCAATCCGGAAGGGCTTGTGGGTGAACGCTCCTGCCGCTCCGACATCGGCCTGGTGATGGCCGCGTCCCTCAACAACAAGGACGCGCTGGGAAAGACCATCGGCGTGGTGACGGATCCGAAGGCGCAGCCCGGCGCCTGGAAAGCCGACATCGCCAAGGTCAAAAAGGACAACGGCAAGCCCGTCGGCCCATAAGAGTTTAAGTAGTCAATCGAGACGGGAGCAGCGACCATGCTGCTCCCGTTTTCTTTTGTCCGGACCCGATGAGTCCTCTTGTCGTCGCCGTAGTGCTTGGCGCTGCCGTCGCGCACGCCAGCTGGAATGCGCTCCTCAAGAGCGGCAGCGATCGCTTTTGGTGGATGACAGCCCTGTGCACGGTCCAGGGCGTGCTCTCCGCCGTCGTGCTGTGCGTCCTTCCCCTCCCCGCGCCCGAGAGTTGGCCCTACGTGGCGGCTTCGGCGGCGATCCACGTCGTCTACCAGTTGCTTCTGGTGCGCGCGTATTCGGTGGGCGAATTCGGCCAAGCTTACCCAATTGCCCGCGGATCCTCGCCGCTGCTGGTCGCGCTCGGCGGCCTGTGGATCGCCGGCGAAACTCTCACTCTGGGCCGCACCGCCGGCATCGCGCTGGTGAGCGGCGGCATCGTCGCGCTGGCATTCGAGGGGCGCCGATTTGCGCCCGATCGTGCGCCCATCGCCCTCCTGACCGGTCTTTCCATCGGACTTTACACGGTGGTCGATGCCGTCGGCGCGCGCGCCTCAGGCAATGCGTTGAGTTACATCGCCGCCATGAGCGTGTTGTGGGCGATCACCATTCACGTCATCTACCTCATCGTTCGCGGCCCGCGCATGCTTGCGTCCGTGCGCGACATCGCGACCGCATCGGTGGGCGGCATCGTCGCCTTCGCGGGCTACAGCGCGGTGATCTGGGCAACCACGGTGACCGCCATGGGTCCGGTGTCGGCGCTGCGCGAGACCAGCGTGGTGTTCGCGGCGATCATGGCGCGCCTCTTCCTCGGCGAGCACTTGAGCGTATGGCGCATGACGGCTTGTGTCGTGATCGCCGGCGGGGCGGCGCTGCTCGCCTAGGCTTTGCGGCGGCGATACAGCGCCGCGATCGCGAGCGCCACGAAAACGGCGGCCGCCGGAAGGACGCCGGCCGCGAGACGCACCGCTTCGAGGGCTTCATCGGTCTGCTCAATCTGCGGACCGGTGAAACTGGCGAAACCCGCCGACGACAGGAGCAGTCCGGTCACCAGCGGCGACAAGGCAAAAGACGTTTTCTCCACGCCGGCAAACAGGCCGGCCATGGTGCCGGCACGGCTAGCGCCGTGCTGCTCGAGATCCTCTTGGATCGTTTCCGGCAGCATCGCGGTTGTCGTCAACACAATGCCGCAGAATCCGACGCCGAGAGCGATGGCGCGCAGGTTGAAGATCCAATCCGCCTCGGCCGGTCCGGCGGCCATCCATGACAGGCATGCAAGTGCGTACATGAGCAACGCCACCATCAGCACCGCGCGCTTGCCATAGCGCATCAGCGCCCAGCGCCAAGCCGGCACGGTCACGATGGTCGCCACATGGTTGACGGTGCCGAGCCATGCGACACCGACCGGGCCGCGCTCCGTAATGTAGGCGTGGAAAAACAGGCCGACGGCGCCATGACAGGTGATGCCGAAGATCGCCGCGAGCTTCACCAGCAGCAGGATGAGGAAGTTGCGCTGTTTCAGGACCGCAAGATTGCCGAGGCCTTGGCGGGGGCGCGCGGCGGCCACGGGACGCGCCTTCGCTGTGCTCAGCGCGGAATACAGCATGGCGGCGGTCACCATCGCCGACATAACGATCGCCATGTCGCCGAATGCGGCGCGGTCGTTGCCGAAGACCTGCACGAGATATGGCGCGAGAGCCGAGGCAGCCAACCCGGCGATCCCGGTGAAGACGGCGCGATAGGACATGAGCGAGGTGCGTTCCGCGTCGCTGTCGGTCATGTCCGCCGGCATGGCGAGGAACGGCACCACGAACATGGTGTAGCCGATGTAGAACAGCACCAGGGTCGCTGCGATGTAGGTCACCAGCAGGTCGCCCATCTCCGGCACATTGAACATGGCGAACACCGCCAGCCCGGAAATGAATGCGGCTGCGAACATCCACGGCCGCCGCGCGCCCCAGCGCGTGCGTGTGGTATCGCTCGCGATGCCCATCAAGGGGTCGAAGATCATGTCGATCAGACGAATGGCGGCCAGCAGCGCGCCCGCAACGTCCGCGCGCACGCCCAGCGTGCCCACCATGAAGTAGAGGTACATGACGTTGACCAGGATCATCATGGTCACGTACCCAAGCGCGCCGCTCGCCCAGCCCACCTTCAAGGGGACCGAGACGGCTGCGGTATCAGTCGTGCGTGAAGGCTGAAGGTTGGCGCTGACGGCGTCCATCGTGTCCCCGGCGCGGCCTGAGCCGCGCGATCACTAGACCGGGCGGGCCATCGGGCGTCAAGCGCGCTCGCGCCGTTCTACAGCGTCATGCCTTTTCGAACAGCGCGATCAGTTCATTGCGCTGTGTCGCGGTGAGCACCTTGCCCTGCCCGGCGATTCCGTTCTCCCGCATATGGGCGGGATTGCGGGTCGCCGGAATCGCCGCGGTGACCGCCGGATGGCTGACAACAAACTTGAGCAACAACTGCGCCCAAGTTGTCACACCCGCCTCTCCCGCCCACCCCGGCAGGGGCTTGTTCTTGACCGCGTTCAAGACCCGGCCGCGGCCCAGCGGCAAATTCACCAGCACCGCGATGCCCTTGTCCGCCGCCATGGGGAGGAGGCGCTTCTCCGGATCGCGGACGTCGAGGGAGTAGTTCAGCTGGATGAAGTCCAGCGGCTCCCTCCCCATCCACTCCGCCAGGGCTTCCTGGGGACCTTCGATGAAATGCGTGATGCCGAGATAGCGGATGCGCCCTTTGGCCTTGAGGTCGCGCAGGAGGCCGAGTTGAGTCGCCGTGTCGCGCAAATTGTGGACCTGGATCAGGTCGATTTTGTCGGTCCGCAGCTTCTTGAACGAGGCCTCGTTCTGGGCGATGCCTTCGTCCTTGCTGCTGGCGCCAACCTTGGTGGCGAAGAACACCTTGCCGCGCGCGTTCAGCTCCGCGACCGCCTGACCGGAGGTGTTCTCCGCGTCGCCGTAGGACGGCGCGGTGTCGATGATGGTGCCGCCCGTGTCGAGCATCGCCTTCACGACATCGCGGCGCTGGTCGGCACTGATGCTTTCGAAGACCTCGCTCGTGCCCAACCCGATCACCGGGAGTTTCTCCCCCGACTTCGGGATCGCCCTCATGATCGGCGCGGTATCGGCCGCATACGCCGTGCCCACTGTCCCGGCCGCCGCCGCACCGGCGGCAAGTCCGAGGAACTGGGCGCGGGAAAGATCGCGAGACATGGGTGTCTCCTTTGTGCCGGAGGAGGCGTTGCAATAGGATTTGGAGGAGCCAATCAGCGAAGGAGGAAACCGCATGCTGAAAGAATTCCGCGAGTTTGCCCTGAAGGGCAACGTCATCGACTTGGCCGTGGGTGTTATCATCGGCGCCGCCTTCGGCAAAATCACGACTTCGCTGGTCAACGATGTGATCATGCCGCCGGTCGGCCTCCTGCTCGGCAAGGTCGATTTCTCGAACTTGTTCGTCAGCCTCTCCGGCCAACACTACAACAGCCTGGCCGACGCCAAGGCGGCGGGCGCGCCGACGCTGAACTATGGCCTGTTCATCAACACGTGCCTCGATTTCGCGATCGTGGCCTTCGCGGTTTTCCTGTTGGTGAAACAGATCAACCGCATGAAGAACCGGATGGCGCATGAGGCGCCGCCCGCGTCGCCCTCCGAGCGCAATTGCCCGCTGTGTCTGACGCCGGTACCGATCCAGGCAACGAAGTGCAAGGCGTGCACGGCGGACTTGCCACCGGCCTGAGCCGGGCTTCGGCGCAAGGTTCAGGGGGAACAGCGGCGCGTTACATACGTTTTAGCGTCGGCGGAAACCCGCGGAAAACCAGCGTTTTTCGCCTCTGATGCGAGATTAAATAGCTGTTACCACGATTGATTGAAAGGCACGTGTCGCTAACATCCAGACCCGAGCCGCACACACGGCTGACGCCTGCCCTTCGGAGCCTTCCGATGGCGTCAAACCTTCCAGAACAAGAAAGGCCGTCATCCCATGTATCTTCGTTTCTCCGGCGCCGACCGCGCGTCCGCCCGGACCCGCGCGGTTCGTGACTCGATCCTCGCCGGAACAGCCGCCCTGCTGATGCTCGGGGCCGCTCCCGTATTCGTTCCTCAGGCGCATGCGCAAGCGGTGCCGACACGCGACGGCGTGCCCTCGCTCGCGCCGCTGGTCGACCGTGTCGCCCCGGCGGTGGTGAACGTCGCCGTGAAGAGCAAAGCCGAGATGCCCGACACCTCCGGGATTCCGCCGCAGCTCCGCCCGTTCTTCGGTATCCCGAACGACGACGGCGATGAGCAGCGTCCCGGCCAGCGTCCGCGCGCGCCGCGTGAGCGCCAGCTGAACTCGGTCGGCTCCGGGGTCATCATCGATAAGGACAAGGGCTACATCCTCACCAATCACCACGTGATCGATAAGGCGACGGAAGTTTTCGTCACCCTCAAGGACGGTCGCGAGCTGGCCGCGAAGATCATCGGCAGCGACGAAGGCACCGACGTGGGCTTGCTGCAGGTCGAAGCGAAGAACCTGACCGCCGCGCCGCTGGGCGATTCCACTCAGCTGCGGGTCGGCGACTACGTCGTCGCGATCGGCAACCCGTTCGGCCTGGGCGGCACCGTGACCGCGGGCATCGTCTCCGCCACCGGCCGCGCCGGCATGGGCATCGAAGGCTTCGAGGACTTCATCCAGACCGACGCGTCGATCAACCCGGGTAACTCCGGCGGTCCGCTCGTCAACCTCCGTGGCGAAGTGATCGGCATCAACACCGCGATCCTCGGCGGCCGCGGCAACATCGGCATCGGCTTCGCGATCCCCTCGCACATGGTGACCGCGGTCGTGTCGCAGCTTGCGTCCACCGGCAAGGTCAATCGCGGCATGATCGGCGTGTCGATCACCGACATCCTGCCGGAGATGGCGAAGAACCTTGGCCTTGAGAACACCCAAGGCGCGTTCGTGAGCAGCCTCGTGCCGGGCTCGCCCGCTCAAGCGGCGGGCGTGAAGGCCGGCGACGTGATCACCGCCGTTGACGGCAAGCCGGTCCGCACCTCGCAGGATCTGAAGAACCGGCTTGGTCTGATGACCGTCGGCACCAGCGTCGAACTCGCCGTCAACCGCGACGGCAAGAAGATGGACATCAAGGTCGCCATCGGTAAGACGCCGAACTCCAAGTCGGAGCAAGCGGCCGCGACCGCCGCCGAAATGCCGAACCGCGAAGGGCTGGACGGCGCCTCGTTCGACGATGTCGATCCGAGCGACAAGCAGCGCGGTGTGCGCGTGACGGACGTCACACGCAACAGCGCCGCCTGGACCATCGGGTTCCGTCCGCGCGATCTGGTTGTCGCGGTCAACCGCACGCCGGTGAAGAGCCTGGAAGAGTTCACGACGGCCCTGAAGACCTCTTTGCGGCAGACCGTGCTCTCGATCCGCCGTGGCGAAGGTGCGACCGCTGAAGACTTCCGAGTGATCCTGCCCTAGGCAGGCTTACATTCCGACAAAGGGCCCGCATCGCAAGGTGCGGGCCTTTTTCTTTGAGTCTATTTTTGGGGCGCGATCTTACGAAAAACCGGTACCCACTTTTTCAGATCACGCCCTAGAAAGGATCCTGCTGCAGCACGCCGCCGTCGGCGACGATGCACTGGCCGGTGACGAACTTCGCGGCCTTCGACGCCAGGAACAGGGCGACACCGGCGATATCGTCCGGCTCGCCCAAGCGGCCAAGGGGCGTCTTGGCGGCGAAGGCCTTCCCGGCGGGCCCCTCCCACAGCACCGTCGCGAAGTCCGTGGCGATCAGGCCAGGCGCGATAGCATTCACGCGGATGTTCTGCGGCCCGAGTTCGATGGCGAAATTGCGCACCAGCTGAATGTCCGCAGCCTTGGAGATTGCGTAGGCGCCGATATTGCGCGAGCCCGCGAACGCCACCACGCTCGACAGCAGGATGATCGACCCGCCGCCCGCTCCGGCCATTCCCGGCGAGAGCAGATTGATGAGCTTCAGGTTCGCGCCGACGTTGGTCGTCATCACCTTCTCGAAGGCGCGGTCATCGACCTTCGACATAGGGCCGTAGACCGGATTCACCGCCGCGTTGCAGACCAGGATGTTGACCGGCCCGAGTTGTCGCTCGGTTTCCTTGGCAAGGTTCTCAACCGCCGCCAGGTCCGACATGTTCGCCGTGATCGCGACGGCCGTGCCACCGGCATCGGTGATCTCTTTCACCACGGCGGCGCAAGCGTCGGCCTTGCGGCTGGAGACCACCACTTTCGCCCCGTGGGCGGCGAACATCATGGCGACAGCTTTGCCGATGCCGCGCGTGGACCCGGTCACCACGGCCACTTGGCCCGCGAGAGAAAAGAGGCTCATGTCCGGCTCCATTCCTTGAAAGTTTTGTCCTCGGCCGCCAGCCTGATCAGCAGCGGCGCAGGCGTCCAGTAGCCATAATCGTTGCCCACGGATTTGGCAAAGCGCGCCATGCCGTCGATGACGCCTTGAAGTCCAACGGCATCAGCGTGGAACATCGGCCCGCCGCGATAACGGGGAAAGCCGTAGCCCGCGCACCACACGACGTCGATATCGACGGACCGCAGGGCAATGCCCTCGTCCAGGATCTGTGCGCCTTCGGTGATGAGCGGAAAGATGCAGCGTTCCACGATCTCTTGGTCACTGAAGGTTCGTTGCGGGACCTTCAACCGCGCAGCTTCGTCGCGAATGAGTTGTTCGACCTCCGGGTCGGCTTCCGCGCCCTTCTCTCCGTATTTGTAGAAACCCTTCTTCGTCTTCTGACCAAGGCGGCCCATGTGGTGGAGCCTGTCACCGATCAGACAATAGGTCGGGTCCGGCGGCAGATTGGCGCGATTGCCTTCGCGGGTGAGGAAGCTCACGTCCACGCCGGCGAGGTCGATCACGGCGTGGGGGCCCATAGCCATGCCCCAGTCCGTCAATGCCTTGTCGACTTGCGGGATCGTGGCGCCCTCCAGCAAGAGTCGCTGGGATTCGCGGATATAACCCTCGAACATCCGATTGCCGATGAAACCGAAGCACACGCCGGACAGCACGGCGACTTTGTCGATTTTCTTGCCCGCCGACATCAAAGTCGCGACGACATCGTTCGCCGTCTTGGCGCCGCGCACGACTTCCAGCAAGCGCATGATGTGCGCCGGCGAGAAGAAGTGCGTGCCGATCACGTCCTGCGGACGCGTCGTGACGTCCGCGATCTGATTCAGATCGAGCGTGGAGGTATTGGAGGCCAGGATCGCTCCGGGTTTGCAGACGGCATCCAGCTTTTGGAAGATACCCTGCTTGATAGGCATATCCTCGAAGGCCGCCTCGATCACGAGATCGGCATCTTTGAGGGTGGCTATGTCGAGCGACATCGTCAGACGATTGAGGCGGTCATCGCGCACCTCGGGCTTCAGGCGTCCCTTCTCCACCTCGCGCTCGTAGATCTTGGCGATGGTAGTGCGGCCGCGCGCAATCGCCTCTTCCTTCGTGTCCGTCACCACCGCGCGATAGCCGGCGTTGAGGAAATTCACCGCGATGCCCGCGCCCATGGTACCTGCGCCGACCACACCCACGGTGCTGATAGGACGCGGTGGTGTCTCCTTCGGGATGAAGGGGATGTGCGCCACCTCCCGCTCGCCGAAGAACAGGTGCCGCAGGGCTTTCGATTGGAGGCTGGCCTTCAACTCCGCATTGAGGGCGCGCTCCCGCGCCATGCCGTCGCGGAAAGGACCCTGGGCGGCCGCTTCGATCGCATCCACCACCGTTGGCGGCGCGGGAAAGCCGCGATTGCGCTTCTTCAACGCACCGCGCTGCGCGTCGAAGAACGCGGGTGTCTGCGCGCCGCCCGGGAACGGCTGTTCGCTGGTGCGCCGCAGGGGCGCCCCCACCAGCCGTTTCCCCGCGGCGATAGCCGCCGTCATCAGGTCACCCTGCACGATCTCATCGACCGCCCCAAGTTTGAGCGCCTCCGCGGCGCCCATATGCTTGCCGCTGCTCGCTGCCGCGATTGCGGCTTCGATGCCGATCAACCGTGGCAGGCGCTGCGTGCCGCCCGCGCCGGGGATGATGCCCAGCGTGACTTCCGGCAGCCCCACCTTCGCCTTCGCATCGCAGATTCGATAGTGGCAGCCGAGCGCGGTCTCGAAGCCGCCGCCCAGCGCGGTGCCGTGGATCGCGGCGACCACCGGCTTCGGGCCCGCCTCAATCTCGTCGATGACGTCCCCGAGCCAGGGATCCTTCTGCCCGGTGTCGAATTCCTTGATGTCGGATCCGGCCATGAAGGTCTTGCCGGCCCCATGGATGACAACCGCGTTCACCGCCGGGTCGGCGAACGCCGCCCGCACGGCCTTCCGTAGATCGATTCGCACCGCGTGCGAGAACGCGTTCACGGGTGGATTGTCGACGGTGATCACGCCGACCCCGTCCTCGATCGCAAGGCGCGCCAGTTCAGCCATCGTCAGTCCTAAGTGAAGAGCTTCATGCCGCGCTGAACCGCGGGCCGCGCGCCGATCCGCTCCGCCCAGCGCGCGATATGAGGATACGGGGTCAAGCCCTGGGGCAGGTAGTTGATCGCGTTGACCGCCGCCGGATAGGCCGAGATGTCGGCGATAGTGTAGGCGTCACCCGCCAGCCAGGTGCGATCGGCGAGCGCACGGTCGAGCATGGCGAGCGCCTTCTCCGCTTCACCGCGAAAGTATGCAATGGCCGGCTCGATCTTGCCGGGCACGACGTTGCTGAACATGAAAATACCCCTGAACAGAGGCACGATGTTCGCGGAGATCGCGGACAACCACTGCAACACCTGCGACCGCCCGCGCGTATCCTGAGGTAGGAACTGCCCGCTTTTCTCGGCGAGATACATAAGGATCGCCAGGGTTTCGCCGACGGCCAGATCGCCCGCGTCCCGATCCACGATCGCCGGCACCCGGCCGAACGGATTCAGCTTCAGGAACGGTTCCTGCCGGTGGACCCCGCCATACAGGTCGACAAGGTGCGGCGTGTACGCCAGCCCCGTCTCTTCGAGCAGGATGTGAACCTTCTGACCGTTGCCGGTCGGAACCGAGTAGAGGTCGATCATGCGGGAGAAATCCGGATTGGGGCGTGGGACTATAGCCAATTCTTGGGCATACTGCGCAAACGGGAATCGGGATTTACGGGGTTCATGACGATGCAAGGCAAAGCCGTGCCCAGGGCGCGCGGTCGGTTCGGATGGGCGCGAGTCGCTGTGGGGATCGCGCTGGCGCTGCTCGCGACGCCGGCCTTCGCCGACGTCGAGCGGGTCGAGGTGCTGACCCGCGGTGTCGTGGCCGATGGAAAATCATTCGGCAACGTCGGTCCCTATGAGTGGCTGCGCGGCCGCCTCTACATGACCGTCGAGGCGGGTGCCGCGGAAAATCTGCCGATCGTCGACCTCAAGCTCGCACCGCGCGACGGCCAGGGCCGCGTGCACTTCGCCGCCGACTTCATGCTGATGCGTCCGCTCGATCCCACGCGCGGCAACGGCCGCCTTCTTTATGAAGTGCCGAACCGTGGCAATGTCGGCGCGCTCAGTTTCTTTAACAGCGCCACGGGCGGCAATATTCCCGCCACCGCCGAACAAGCCGGCACGGGATTCCTGATGGAACAAGGCTACACCGTGCTCTGGACCGGCTGGACCTGGGACATCGCACCGGGCGGCGATCGCCTGCGCGCGGACCTGCCGGTCGCCACGGAAGGCGGCAAAGCCATCACCGGCCTCATCAACGGCGAGATCACAGTCACGCAGACGACGCCGACGGCGAAGCACACGGGTCTTGCCTCCCTCGGCTACGAGCCGGCGCGGCTGGATGATCCGGAAGCCAAGCTCACCGTGCGCGATACCGCCTTCGGCACGCGCAACCCGATCGCGCGCGAAAGGTGGCACTTCGGCCGCAGGGTCGACGGCCGCGTCGTGTATGACCCCTCTCTCATTACCCTCGACGGCGGCTTCAAGCCGGGCCAGATCTACACCGTCACTTATCTCGCGCGCGGGCCGCACGTCGTGGGCCTCGGCCTTGCCGGCATCCGCGATGCGCTCCTGTTCTTCCGCCATGAAAAGGCCGACCGCTACGGCAATCCCAATCCGTTCGTGGAGACCGGTGGCGAATTGCCCAAGGCCGTGCTCGCGTTCGGACACTCCCAGTCGGCGCGCGTGCTGATCACCATGATCGCGCAAGGCCTGGCGGCGGATGGACGCGGACGGCTGGCCTTCGACGGGGCGTTGTTGAGCGGCGCCGGCGCGGGCAAAGGCAGCTTCAACTATCGTTTCGCCCAGAGCAGCCGCCATTTCAGCCCTGACGTGGAATTGGATTTCCCGACCGATTGGTTCCCGTTCACGACCGCGACGGAAACCGACCCGGTCACCAACACATCGGCGAGTCTGCTCGACAAGGCCAGCGCCGCCAATGCAGTGCCGCGCATGATCTTCGTCAACAGCGCGACGGAATACTGGGCGCGCGGTGGCTCCCTCATTCACGCCGCCGTGGACGGCAGCGCCGATATCGCCGCGGACCGGCGGGCACGCGTGTACCTCGTCGCGGGCGCCAATCACGTGCCGGCTTCAGGCGGCGACCGCGGCGATTTCGCCCACTGCCGCAACCCGCTCGACCAGCGCCCGGTGTTGCGCGCGATGCTGCTGCATCTCGACGGCTGGGTGACGCTGAAGAAGGACCCGCCGCCCTCCATCGTGCCGACAATCGCCGACGGCACGCTCGGCAAGCTGAGCGCCTATAACGAGGCGATGCCGAAGATTTCCGCGCTGCGCCTGCCCTCCAAGCTTCTGGAGCCGCCGCGCCTGGACTTCGGCCCGCAGTTCGGCAGCGACGGCATCGCGGCCATCGTGCCGCCGAAGATCGCCGCGAAAGTCTACACCGCGCTCGTGCCCTTGCCCGATTTGGACGGGCTCGACAAAGGCGGCATCCGCATGCCCGAGTTGGTCGCGCCGCTTGGCACTTACACCGGCTGGAACCTCCAGAACGCCGCCACCGGCGCGCCGGAACGCATCGCCCGCTGGTCCGGCAGCTTCGTGCCCTTCGCCCGCAACGAGAACGAGCGGCTCGCGGCGGCGGACACGCGGTCCTCCATCGCTGAACGGTATCCGAAGCGCGAGAATTATATCGAAGCCTACGCCGCTGCCACCTTGGCGCTGGCGAAGCAGGAGTTGATCGTCGGCTCAGACATCAACGGCATGATCGATCGCGCCGGCGCGTTCTACGACAAACTCATGGCCCGCGATCCCGCCAGCGAGGCTTGCGGGTTCTGAACCGCGGCGCCTATCCTGCCGCCATGAACGCCTTGAAATGGCCATGGCGGAACGAACCGGCGGAAGCGGAAGACGATGTTCCGCGCGGCAATTTCTTGCGCAGCTTCGTCCTGTCGGTGACCTTCCACCTTGGCGTCGTCGCCGCGCTCCTCATCGGCCTGCGCTTCATGCCGCCGATGGAACTGCCGCCGGTGGCCAAGGCGATTCTCGTCAACCTCGTCGCGCTCGGGGACGCCTCGCGCTCTCCGAATGCGGAAGAGAAGGCGAACCTGCCGCAGCAGCAAGCCGCCGAACGCGCGGATGCTCCCGATCCGCGCGCGATCCCGACGCCGCAGAGCGCGCCCGCACAGAAGATCTTGCGCCCCGCCGATCCCGTGAACACGCCGCAGGCGTCCGACGCGCCCGCGAAGGCCGCCAACGCGCCGCTGTCGCCGCAGCCGCCCGATGAACTGAGCGCACGGTTGCAGCAACTGGCAAAACTCAGCCAGCCCGCACCGGCGCAGCCGCCCGCGCCGAACACCCAGGAAGGCACCGGCCTCTCCAACCGCACTGTCGCGAGCGACGCGGCCCTGGGCAGCGAGGCCGCCTACCGCGTAAAGGATTTTCTGCGCGCGCAGATCGAGCGGCGCTGGAACGTGGCGGTGCCCCGGGCGACGGGCCTCACCGCGTCGATCCGCCTCGAGATCCAGCCTGACGGAACCGTGCAGCGCGCGGAGATCGTGTATGAGCCAGCGCGACGCAACAACAAGGCCTATGAGGAATTCGCGCGCAGCGCGCGCAATGCCGCCCTACTGTCCTCGCCGCTCACGCTGCTGCCCGGCAGCTACGCCATCGCGAAGGATATCGTGATCGAATTCGACGCAAAGCGGCTGCTGCGCTAAATTCTTTCTGTAGCGAAATGCACTTACGGCAAGTCGCGCACCAGGCGGAAGCCGGCATAAGCGGAGTAATCGAAGTCCTGGCCATCGGCTGCGCCGCGGCTGCGGGAGGCGGACCGCACGAATGCCGGGAGATTGCTCCACGCTCCGCCTCGAATGACTTTCTTGGCGCAATCGCCGCTCGCCCACACGCGACCGTCGCTCGGCGCGCCGATGTAGTTCTCGTTCCAGCAATCGCCGACCCACTGCCAGACATTGCCGAGCATGTCGTACACACCGAAGGCATTCGGACCGAACGTACCGACGGGCGCGAGTTCGCGGCCGGTCCAGGTCTGGCCGCAGCCGTTGCAGTTGGCGTTCTCCGCGCCGATCTTCTCGCCCCACCAGCGCGCACTGGTGGTGCCGGCGCGGGCGGCGTACTCCCATTCCGCTTCGCTGGGCAGACGATAGGGTCCGCTGCGCGTCTTGCCCGTGGCCTTTTGCACCTTCTCATTCAGCCAAGCGACATAGGCCTGCGCATCGTTCCAATTGAGGCAGATCGCCGGCCACCGCGGCGGCAGGGTCACGAACGGCGGATAGGCGAGCCCACCGCCGGGTGAGTTCCAACTCATGCCGATGAAGCGGTCACAGGGTACTGGCTGATAGCCGGTCGCACGCAGGAACTGCGCGAACTCCTCGATGGTCACGTTGTACTTGCCAATGGCGAAGGCGCGCATGGACACCTGGTGCTGCGGCCCTTCGGTGTCGAACCGTCCCGCCTCGCCCGCGGGACTGCCCATAGTGAACTTGCCCGCCGGGATCGCCACCATCTCCGGGCAATCGGCGCATTCCCGGAACTCGCGGTCGATGGCGCGGGTGGGTGGCGCGAGCGTTGCCAGCACGAGGACGAGTAGCAGGATACCGAAGCGCACAAATGGGCCTATAGTGATGGACTCATTGAGGGCGACTTTTCCATGTCGAAGACGCGTACGCAAATCCTCGATGACATCGAGAATTTCATGAAGAAGCACGACCGTCCGAAGACCCAGTGGTACGCCGGGACGGCAAAGGACGGCCGCGCCCAGTTGGTCGATGTCCACCGGTTCCAGGCGAAAGGCGACTGCGGGATGTATCGGGAAGCCGCGTCCGACGCCGACGCCGCGTCGATCGTGACGATGCTTGTCCGTCGGGGCGCCAAGGGCGACAGCGCCCGACGTGATGGTCGGGGAACAGGGCTCACTTCACCGTGAAGCCGAACTTCCTGTAGATCGCTTTCGCCGCGTCGCTCATCAAGAACACGCGGAAGTCTTGCGCATCCGGCCCATCGTGGCCGGCGACAATCGCGAGCGGATAGCTGATGGGCGGATGACTGTCAGCCGGGAACGTGCCGACGACCGTTACCTTCCGCGTCAATGCCGCGTCGGTGGCGTAGACCGCGCCGGCGGCAGCCTCGCCGCGCTCCACGAACGCAAGCGCTGAGCGCACGTTCTCGCTGCCCACCACGGACTTCTCCACCGAGGCCCACACGCCGAGTTTCTCGAGCGCGGCTTTGGCGTATCTGCCCGCGGGCACGGACGCCGGATCGGCCAGCGACAACTTGCCGTTGCCGAGCGCCTGGGCGAGCGAAAAATCCCTTTCGATCTTCAAATTGAGCGGCTTGTTGGCGGGCGCGATCAGCACCAGGGAATTGGCGAGCAGCGAGACCCGCGACGGCGGCACGATGAGATTGCGCTGTGCGAGATAGTCCATCCACTCCTCGTCGGCGGAGATGAACAGCGCGGCCGGTGCGCCGTTCTCGATCTGCTTGGCGAGGGCGGACGTGGCCGCGTAAGAGAACGTGGGCTTGGTCTTGCCGGTGGCGGCATAAGCGTCGCCGACCGCGCCGAGGGTTTCGGTCAGGCTGGCCGCCGCGAAGACTATAAGTGGATCAGCGGCCTGTACCCGCCCGACGGCGGCAAGTGTCGCAAAGAGCACAAGACAAGCCAAACGGCGCCAATACATCGCAATCTCCCTCACGCCCTCTTTCGATATATCTGATCAGATATATCGAGTCCAGCGGAAGAGGCGGTCGATCGAAGCAGATCGCTAGATATCTAATCCGTAGACCCGCCTCGCGGTGCCACTGAACAGCGCGGTCTTCTCCGTCGGGGAGGCCTTGGTGACAATGGCCTTGAACACGTTCCAGATGGTTCGGTAACTGCCCACGGGCGCGTCGGACGGATAGTTGCTCTCGAACATGCAACGATCCACGCCGAAGGCCTCGATGGAGGTTTCGATATAGGGCTTCCACAACGCCGCCAGTTCCTGAGCACCCGGCTTCGCCGCGCGCGCCCCTGCCGAAGGGCCGGGCAAACCGAATCCCCCGAGCTTCACATTCACGTTGGGACATTTGGCGAGAAGGCGCATGTCGCGCGTCCAGGTTTTGAACACGTCCGCGCGCGGCCGCGGATTGAAGCCCATCATGAACGGCATCGATGCGTGATTGAGGATGATGGTCGTTTCGGGAAACGCGCGCGCAAGCGCGACGAGCTCGGGCAATTGAGCATCGAATCCGGTGCCGTCATAGCTCAAGCCGTGCGGTGCAAGCTGTGCAAAACCTTTGCGAAACGTCGGGTCCATCAGCAGGTGGGCCGGCTTCGGGTTCATCGCGCGCCCAGGCAGCGGCACGTCGGTGTAGGCGTAGTTGTAGCGAATGCCTTTGAAGCGCGATCCCGCGATGCGCTTGTGCATCTCCATGATCTCGCCAGCGCGTTCGCCGAGCTGCAGGTCTACGCTACCGACTATGCCCGCGACGGCCTTGATCGGACCGTACGCGCCGCTCGCGCTCATCGCCGCCTGACCAGTCGCGAACTCGGTTTCGCCCAAGCTCTTCAACTCGACCGGTCCGTCGGACCGGTACATGGAGCCGGCCTCGATAAAAACCGTGGCGATGATTTTGTGGCCGGTGTTGAGTTGCTCTAGCAACTCCGGCAGCAGGAACCGGGCAAAGGCGGTCACCGAACCGGGCCGATCCCACATGTGGTGGTGCGGATCGACAATCGGCAGATCGGGCTCAAGAATCGGCTCCTCATTCGCCGCTTGAACGGAGCGTGCGAGAGCGCCGGCGCCGGCGGTCGTCAGAAAGCTCCGACGCCCCAATCGCATCAAAGCGTTTCCAGGAACCGCACCGCCTGTCCCTGCGGCGGGCCACTCAGTTCGCCGTCGCGCATCACGATGCGGCCACGGATGATGGTGGCCATGGGCCAGCCGGTGACGGCCATACCGTCGAAGGCTGTCCATGCGGCGCGGCTGGCGATCCAATCGTTGGTGATCGTGCGCTTGGCCTTCAGGTCCACGAGCGTGAAATCCCCGTCGTAACCCACGGCGACACGCCCCTTGCCCACCGCGCCGAAGATACGTGCCGGCCCGGCGCACAACAGGTCGACCAGGCGGTCGAGGGTGAGCTTGCCGTTGGCCATGTGATTGAGCATCAGCGGCACAGTTGTCTGCACCCCCGTAAGTCCGGACGGACTGCGCGGATAGGGCCGCGCCTTCTCTTCCTTGGTGTGGGGCGCGTGGTCGGAGCCAATGCAATCGACAATGCCCGCCGCGATGCCCGCCCAGAGCGCGTCCTGGTGGCGCTGCTCGCGGATCGGCGGGTTCATCTGCGCATAGGTCCCGAGACGCTGGTAGCACTCAGGCGCGGCCAAGGTCAGGTGCTGCGGCAGCACCTCCACGGTGGCGATGTCCTTGTTGCGGCCGAGGATCGCGATCTCCTCCGCCGTGGTCACGTGCAGCACGTGCACGCGACGATGCGCGGCGCGGGCGAGCTTGAGCAGGCGTGTCGTCGAACGCACCGCGGTTTCCACGTCGCGCCATTCCGAATGCATCGACGGATCGGCGCCGTCCTTCACCATCGCCGCGCGCTCCGTGAGCCGCATGTCGTCTTCGCTGTGCACGGTCACGCGGCGATTGCCGCTTTTCAGCACGCGCGCAACATTGTCGTCGTCCGCCACCAACAGCGATCCGGTGGAAGAGCCCATGAACATCTTGATGCCGCAGCAACCGGGCATGCGCTCCAGGGTGCCGAGTTCCTCCGCATTCTCCGGCGAGGCGCCGACATAGAACGCGAAGTCGGTCCACGCGCGCCCCGTGGCGCGGGTGACCTTGTCAGCCAGACGTTCGGCGGTGGTGGTGGGCGGATCGGTGTTGGGCATTTCGAACACGGCGGTGACGCCGCCGAGCACCGCGCCGCGCGTGCCGCTTTCCAGATCCTCCTTGTGGATCGGACCGGGCTCGCGGAAATGCACTTGCTCGTCGATCACGCCGGGTAGGACGGTCAGGCCCTTGGCGTCATAGGTCTCCGCGGTCTTGGCGCCGCGCAGATTGCCGATGGCCGTGGTGACGCCATGGCGCACGCCGATGTCGGTATTCACCAACCCGCCGGGCGTATAGACCGAACCATTGGTGATCACGAGGTCGAAGCTGTCGGTCATGGGCGCACCTGTCCGCTATTGCAGGGCTGCGAAAACGTCGCCGCCGCTGCGACGCCCCAGGATATGGCGCTGGTGCCACAATGCATAGAACAAGAGCATCCACAGGGCATTGCCATGCTTCGGTTCGGCGGCCCGGAAGAGGGTCTCCACAGCGTCCGGCCGGCAGACTTCGGCGATGCCCGTTTGCCGCGCCACCAGGGGTGCGAGCCGCGGGCCTTGCGCCGCGATCCAGGCGCCGACCGGCACCGTGAAACCCTTCTTGGGCGCAAGGGCGGCCGCCGCCGGACAGTGACGGCTGAGCCATTGCCGCAGGATCCATTTGCCGCGATTGCCTTGGATCTTGAGTCCGCGCGGGAGCGAGAACGCCGCCGCAGCCATGACCGGGTCGAGGAACGGCACGCGGCCTTCCAAGCCATGAGCCATTAGACAACGGTCAAGCTTGGCGAGCAGATCGTTGGGCAGCCACGCCGCGCAATCGGCGGCTTGCAATGCCTGCAGGCCCGAAAAGCCCGCGCGCGCCACCTGCGCTTCGATGTCATCGATGCCCTTGCGCCACCCGGTCGGCGGCGACCGCAGCACGTCGATCTCCGCGAGTTTGTGAGACCGCCAGGGCCGCTTGCCGAAGGGCCAGGGCCGCAAGGCCGTGCGATAGCGGCCGTAACCGGCGAGCAGTTCATCCCCTCCCTCCCCGGTCAGCACCACCTTCACGTCACGCGCGGCTTGGCGGGCGAGCATATACGTCGGTACGATGGCGTAGTCCGCCGCCGGGTCATCCATGGCGGCAACGATCGCCGGCAAGTGCCGCCAGAAGTCCCCCGCCGTCACTTCCACTTCCACATGCACCGCGCCAGCCGCCGCAGCGACCGCGCGGGCAGCGTCGCGTTCGTCGGCGACGTCGGTATCCGGGAAGG
This sequence comes from Rhodospirillaceae bacterium, assembly GCA_965279655.1. GTDB lineage: Bacteria > Pseudomonadota > Alphaproteobacteria > Rhodospirillales > Rhodospirillaceae > SCTM01. The sequence continues at coordinate 142,356 of OZ257255.1, read as the reverse complement.
CGGCCGTGAACGCCAGCACCGGCGCGGAATTGATGCGCGCCATCATCGTGAGCACGGCGGCGGAATCGATGCCGCCGGAAAGGAACATGCCGAAGGGAACGTCGGTGCGCTGATGGACGTCGACCGTGTCGCGCCAGGCGTTGTCGAACGCACCTTCCGCCGCGGTGACTTCCGCGGGCCGCTCACCAGGCGTCAGGGCCGGCAAGATCTGACGATGTGCGATTCGCCCGCTCTCGATCACAATCGCTTCGCCGGGCAGAACGCGGAAAATACCGGCGAACGCCGTCTCGGCACCGGTGGTGAATTGCAGCGCGAGCAACTCGTTCCGCGCGGTGACATTCACCGCCGGTGTGACCAACCCGGCGGCGATCAGCGCCTGCGGCTCCGAGGCGAAGGCGATCCCTTGGGCCGTCTCGGCATAGTACAGCGGCTTGATGCCGAACGGATCGCGCGCGAGCACGACGCGATCCGCCGCCGGATCGTGCAGCGCGAGCGCATACATGCCGCGCAGGCGAGCCAGAAACGCCGTGCAATCTTGCGCGCTTCTGCCCCGCTCATAGAGATGCAGTGGGGTTTCGCTGTCGGAGCCGGTGGTGAAAGCCACGTTCGGCATGGACCGGCGCAACGCCGGATCGTTGTAGATCTCGCCATTCACGATGAGGGCGACGTCGTCAGCCGCCACCAGGGGCTGCGCCCCGCCCGCCACGTCGATGATCGACAGGCGCGTATGCACCAAAGCGCAGCCGCCATGGACGCGGACGCGATGGCCGTCGGGCCCACGGTGCGCGAGCGCCGCTTGCAGCTTGGCGAGAACGGCCGGCGCGGGGGCGCTTCCGTCGCGGATGATGAGGCCGGCAATACCGCACATGCCGGCAGTATAGCGGCTTGATTTACGGTGTCGCGCCGGGTTGAGCGCCAGAGACTACGGCGGGCTTCGCGGCGAGCTTGTCGAACAGCGCCACGTATTGAGGCAGGATCTTGCTCATCACCCAGCTTTCGGCGAACGCAGCTGCGCCCGCTTGGCCGAATTTCTTCGCCGCCGCCGGATCCCGCGACAGCCACTTGATCGCCTCGGCGAGATTGATCGGATCGCCCACCGGCACCAGGAGGCCATTTTCGCGCTGGCGGATCAGCAGGCCCGGCCCGAGGCTATCGGCGGCGATCACCGGCACGCCGGCGCTCCAGCCTTCCATCACCATATCCCCGGTGTCGTCCTGGAGGCCCGGCGAAACCATCATGTCCGACACGGCGAGGAACGGCTTGAGATCGTCCTGCCAGCCGAGGAAACGCACCCGCGGCTTGATGCCGAGTTCATGTGCAAGCGCTTCGAGCGCTGCACGGGCGGACCCTTCGCCGGCGATCCAGAGATAGAAACCCGACAAGCGCGCGATGGCGCGGATCAGAACGTCGACGCCACTATCGGCCTCGAGTTCGGCGGCGCAGAACACCAACTGTGTCGTGGTCGGCGTGAAGTAGGTCTTGCGCTCCACCGCTTTGGGCGCGACGCGGCCGGCGACGGCGGCCGCCTCGGGCCCAACCAGCGGCGGCACCACGTGCACGCGGCCGTTCGACCAGCCCGCCGCGATCGCCTTGTCAGCACGCGCTTGCGAAGCGGCAACGAGATGATCGCACCCGGACATCAGGCTTGCGTCGAAAGCACGGTCCATGCGGCCGAGGTGAATGTGTTCGCCCGGCTCGGTCATGGCGCCCATCTTGGCAGACCAAGAGAGCACCACTTGCGGCGCGAACTTGCGGATCTCGCCGTTGATGGTGCGGCGGTCCATGAAGGCGAAGCGGCCGGGGAATTGGATCTCGCGCGCCGACACACCGATGCCGCGCAGCCGTTCGGCGCGCATCTCATCGGTCGTCAGCAGAACGTGCTGCGTGACGCCTTGCGCCTGCAAGCCGCCAAGCAAACGCTCGAACTGCTGTTCGGCGACACCGGCACGAGCGCCGTTCAAGAGATGGACGATCTTCACGGCTTTAACCCCCACGCGGGCTGTTCCATAGCGCGCGGATGGCCTGCGCGCCTAGCCCTTTTGTCGTTCAAACCCCCGTGCCAGAAGGCTTCTGAAAGCCTCCGCCACAGTCTCCGGCGCCAGCGCCCCGAGATCGCCCCCAGGGGCCCGCACCGCCATACCGCCCCACGGGGCGTAGCGTTCGGCATCCGTCGCCCCGAACAGGGCCAAGGCCGGCAGACCGGCCGCCGACGCCAGATGTGACAGCCCGGAGTCGTTCCCCACAAAGGCCCGGCAGCGGGCCAGGCTTGCGTGGACTGTCAGCAGATCCGGTTCCGCCACCAGCTTGATCCGCCGCTCAACGGGAACTGCCTCGAGCACCTGGTCGGCGCTGGCTTCGTCGCCGGGGCCGCCGAACGCGGCGACGCGCCACCCTTCGCACGGTCCGCCGGGGCCGAGCAGAAGACGCATGAGAGCGATGAAGCGTTGCGGCGGCCACGTCTTTTCCGGCAGCGACGCGACCGGGCCGATCGCGAGCACCGGCGCGCCCTCAGGTATGATCCGCGCCGCAATCTCGCGATGACGCGCATCGACGTACACGTGTGGGTCGAGCGGGCCATCGTGACCGATCACAGATGGCAAGCTCACGATCCGCGGTCGATGGTCCATCCGCCCGACGACACGCCTTACGCGCGCCTTCAGGAGAAACGACAAGAACGAGTTGCGGATATCGATCACCGTGTCCCACGTCGTGCCGCGCACCTCGCGCCACAGATCGAACCAGTGCAGATCGAATTTGCGTTTCCGGAATGGGATGACGCGCTCGAGCCGCGGCACCGCGGCGAACAAGGGGACGGCAAGCGGGCCGCAGACGATGGTGAAACTCGCGTCCGGATTCTGATCCACCAGCGCCTTTAAGACGCCGGTGGAAATCACCGCATCGCCGATGCGGGTCGAGGTGATGAACAGGACGCGCTTCACCCGCCCAGCTCGGCGACGATACCCTCGACCTCCATGGCCGCCATTTCCCACGTCCGGCGGATCGTGGGCTCGGCCGCGGCTTCGCCCATGGACTTGTAGACGGAATCATTGCGCAACAGCTGTAGCGCGACATTCGCCACCGCTGCCGCATCCGGCACCAGGAAGCCGGTCTGTCCGTTGACGATGCGCTCTTCCACGCCGCCGATGCCGCGCGCGATCGCGGGCGTACCGGCGGCCTGGGATTCCGTCAGGGTCCAGCAGGCATAGTCCTGGGCATGGCCGGGATAGAAGTGGATGCGGCTCTGACGGTAGATGTCCGCCATGCCGCGATCGCCGCGCGGATCGACCACGACCACATTGGCGCCGCTGGCGAGCTTCACGCGTTCCAGCACGGGCTTGATCGGATCGGCCACCTCTTCGCCGCGCATGCCTTTCGCGAGCACGGTGGAATAGATCGCCAGCCGCGCCTCGTTCATCTGCGGATAGATCAGCTGACGCCAGATTTCGGTGATCCACACCAGTCCATGCAGCGGGTGCGTGGTCACCACAGCGTGGGGCGGCACCGGCCCGGGCTCGCTGATCGGCGTCTCATGGAGCGTCTCGCCGCCGTACTCCGGATAGGGATCGGCGGGGGCCGGCGCTTCATAAAACGTCGAGCGCACGGCCGGCGCAAGGATGTGGCTTTTCAATGCGCCTGTGTAGGCGGCGGCCTGGGCCCGGCTCACGAACAGCAACGTCGGGGAGAACGATTCCCACAGCGGGTTATTGGACGGCGCGGTGAGATAGTCCGGCTGCGCGACGACCCACAGCAGCCGATGGCGCGCCTTACGCACCGCACCGAGCAGGCCGGGTTGCCGGAAGGCGATGACGACATCCGCCTCCATCGGCCGTTGCTGAAGTTCATCGAGCGGCTTGTACTGCACGCCGTCGGCGGTCACCGGGTACGGCGTCTTGTTGAGGACCGTGACCGTGTGGTCGCGGCGCGCCAGACCTTCCGCCAGGCCCGCGAAGGCCTTTTCAGCCCCCCCGAGGGGCCGCCGGGCGGAGGTATAGCCGTCAAAAGGAACGGAATCGTCGATTAATACGTAATGCATGGCACGGTTATAGCCGGGCTCGCGGGCCGGTCCAACGCGTTGCGCGTTACATAGGCGATGCGCCGACTTGAGCCCGGACCCCGCGATGTACCATAAACGCCTTTTCCTGCGCGAATTGCACGGTGGCTCGCCCATGCCGGTCCACGCTCTTCTGCCCCACCGCGCCCTGGTCGCGGTGCGAGGGCCCGACCGGGTCGGGTTCCTGCAAGGCTTGGTTTCCAACGACGTCGGCCGGGCCAAGAACGGCACCGCCATCTGGACGGCGTTCCTCACGCCACAGGGGAAATTCCTGCACGAGTTTTTCGTGTTCTCCTGTCCCGACGCGTTCGGGGAGGACGTGCTCTGGCTGGAATGCGAGACCCTGCGCCGGGGCGATCTGATCACCCGACTGTCCAAGTACAAGCTGCGCTCCAAGGTCACCGTCGACCCGGACGACTCCCTGGTCGCCGGCGTCACCTGGGATGAACCGCCGGTGGGTGCCGAAGGCGCGCTTACCCGCGTGTCCGGCGGCGTCATGTATGTGGACCCGCGGCTTGCGGCGGCGGGCCGGCGCTGGGCCTTGCCGAAGGATGCGGTGGGCCGAATCTGGGCGAACGTCCGGCTGGGTGCCGCGCAGGATTACGACGCGCATCGCATGTCGCTGGGTCTGCCCGACGGCAGCCGCGACATGGAAGTGGAGAAGGCCTTGCTGCTCGAGAACGGCTTCGAGGAACTGCACGGCGTCGACTACCAGAAGGGCTGCTACATCGGTCAGGAGTTGACGGCGCGCACGCACTTCCGCGCGCTCATCAAGAAGCGCCTGCTGCCCGTGAAAGTGAATGGCATGGCCCCGCCGCCGGGCAGCGACCTCACGACGATGGACGGCGCCGATGCGGGTGAGATGCGCAGCGCCATCGGCGACTGGGGTCTTGCCCTCGTGCGTCTTGAGGCGTGGCGCAAAGCACCCGACGGGATGCTCACCGCGGCGAACGGGGTGAAGCTTGTGCCCGTGATCCCGCACTGGATGCGTCTGCCGGAAGAGAAGGCCCAGGGCCCGATCGGGCCCTGATTCAAACGAACAGCGCGCGATGGTCGGGAAAACCGGTCCCCACTTTTCCCTATCGCGCGCGAGCCGGCAAAAATTGCCGGGCAAGACCGGCAGATGGGTCGGCCCAGGACCCTCCAACGCGCTGAGATCGGCCCAAATTCCCAATTCTTAATAGCCCCTTAATCGCCTGGGCGTATTGGCACAACACTTGCTTATAGGTATGCCGGCGCCGTGTGTTCGCTGGAGGCAACACGGGCGCTTGGCAAGTCTTTGGGGCGCGTTGTGGTATCGCCGGTTTCATCTCTGACGCTGCAAGAGGTTGCGAATCTCAATGAGACCGCGATCCGTGGGCTCACGCCCGTGGACATCGCGGGCTTCAGCGCGAATCAGATCGGCGCGTTCACCGTCACCCAGATCGAGCAACTGAGCGGCACGCAGCTCGGCACTCTTTCCGCCACACAGATGAAGGGGCTCACGGCGACGCAGATCGGCGCGCTCAGCCCCGCACAAATGTCCTTCAGTCCCGGCCAGCTGTCGGTGCTGCTCAGGGCTCAATTCCAGGCGTTCGGCGCCGATGAGATCGCTGCACTCTCAACGCAGCAAATTAGGGGGCTGACGCCGGGGGAGATATCCTCCCTCACTCCGACGCAAGTCGCGGTCCTGGCCCCGACCCAGATTGCCGCGCTGACGCCCCCGCAGATGAGGGCGCTGACAGCCAGTCAGATCTCCTCGCTCAACGGCAGCCAGGTCGGCGCCCTGACCGAAGCACAGCTGGGCGCGTTCACCGCCAACCAGATGCGCGGTTTCACGGGCACGCAACTCGCGAACTTCTCCGCTCTCCAATTCGGCGCCTTGACCGGGACCGAACTCAGCGCGCTGACCGCCACCCAGCTTGGCGGCCTCTCCGAGACGCAGATCCAAGGCCTGAGCCCATCGCAGTTGCGCGGACTGACCGGCGCACAGTTGAACAATCTCGCGGCGACCCAGTTCGCGGCCCTGACGGCGGCCCAGATCTCAAGCCTCGCCACCAATCAGATCAAGGCGCTCGCCACATCCGAGATCGGCGCCCTCACGCCCACGCAATTCGGCGCGCTCACCTTGTCCCAGATCGGCGCCCTGGGGGGGAACCAGTTGCGCGCGCTCAGCGATACGCAGATCGCCGCCCTGACCGCGACGCAGATCAAAGGCCTCTCGGCGGCCCAGATCGCGGCGTTCGCGCCGGATCAGCTGGACTTTCTGTCCCAGAGTCAGATCGGCGCCATTTCCACGGTGCAGATGCGCGGCTTCACGGCGAACGAACTCTCGAGCCTGTCCGCGATTCAGATGGATGCGCTCTCCTCGTCGCAAATTAGTGCGCTCACGCCGAACCAAATCAAAGGGATGACGGCGACGCAGCTCAACGAACTCGAGGACACCCAACTCGCCGCCCTTGTCCCGGCGCAAGTGGCTTCGATTTCGGCGGCCCAACTCGGCAACCTCGATCCGGCACAACTCGCCCGTCTTTCGGTGGTACAGTTGCGAGGCCTGACCGCAGCGCAAATGCCTCAGATCAGCGACAGCCAAATCGAGGCGTTGTCCGCCACCCAGATCGCGGGCCTGCTCCCAACGCAGGTCAAGGGCTTCACGGTCGCCCAGATCAGCGATCTGTCCACCACGACCTTGTCCGCCTTCACGACCGCCGAGCTTGGCGCGCTGTCGCCCGCGCAAGTGCGCGCCCTCTCCGTCACGCAGATCCAGGCCCTGAGTGCGGCGCAGGTGCAGGGCTTCAATGCCATGCAGGTGACCGCGCTGACCGGCGATCAAGTCGCGGCCTTCTCCGACGCGCAGATCACGGCGATGGCGCCAACCCTGGTAAAGGGCCTCGGCGCCGCCAATCTCGCGAGCCTCGATCCGGATCAACTCGCGCTGTTCACATCGGCGCAGATCGGCGCCCTCAGCCCCGGCCAATTCCGTGCCCTGACCGCCACGCAAATCGCGTCCCTGTCGGCGAGTCAGGTTTCGGGGTTGAGCGTGACCCAGGTTGCCGGCATCAACACCAGCCAGCTCGGCGCCCTCCTCCCCACGCATATCGCCGCCTTCAGTGCGATTCAGATTCAGGCGCTGACGATCAACCAGATCGCCGATCTGAGCGCCGCGCAGACCGCAGCCCTTTCCACCACGCAAGTTGGCCTTCTGATGCCGACCCAAATGCGCGGGTTGACGACAAGCCAGATCGGATTCCTGTCGCCGGCACAACTTGCCGCTTTGTCCTCCGGGCAGCTGGGCGCCCTGCTGCAACAGCAGATCCCCGGCTTCACGGCCACCGAACTCGCCGCGCTGAGCAATACACAGCTGAGCGGCCTGTCCGGTAGCCAGCTGGGCAGCATGACGACCACGCAGATCGCGTCTCTGTCCACCGACAAGCTCGCGCTACTGACGCAAACCCAGATCAGCGGCCTGCGCGCGCTCCAGGTTGGCGCAATGAACCTGACGCAGCTTGCGGCCCTGACAACGACGCAGATCGTTGCGATCTCGCCCAACGGCATCACCGGCCTCAAGAGCACCGAGATTGCGGGCCTCACCACGACTCAGTTCGCTGCCTTGACGGCGCCGCAGATCGGCGCGCTCACCACCACACAGGTCGGGCTGCTCGACACGTCACGGATCGCGGGACTCACCGTCAACCAGATCAGGGGCCTAAATGGCACGGAACTGGCTGCGTTCTCCGCGAGCCAGATCGATGCGCTCACGACGGTTCAGATCGCGGCCCTCAGCAACACCGCGATCGACGGCCTGAATACGACCCAAATCGCCGGTCTCGCGCTCACACAAGTCGGTGCGCTGACCGCGGCCCAGCTCGCCGGCCTGACCACGACGCAACTCGGCAGTCTGTCCGACGACGCCGTCGGCGGCTTCTCGACCACCCAGTTAATCGGCCTCGGGACGTCCGGCCTTGCGGCCTTGAGCAGCACGCAGATCAGCGCGTTCACGCCCACGCAGATCGGCGCGCTGACGGCCTCGCAGATCGCAAGCCTCTCCTCCTCCGCGCTGAGCGCCTTGACCCCGGCGCAGATGAGCGCGCTGACGCCAGCGCAACTCACGTCGATTCCCGCCGGCAACCTGAGCGCCCTGACCACGACGCAGCTGAACGCGCTGTCGACGGCGCAGATCGGCGCCATCGCCGCCGTGTCGAACCTCGGCACCACCCTGATCCCGGCTCTGACCACGGATCAGATCGCCGCCCTGACCGTTGCGCAGATCCGTTCCATGACCGGCGTTGCCGCCGGCGCGCTCACCACCACGCAACTCGCCGCCCTTGGCACGACGCAGATCGCGGCCCTCTCCGCGGCGGGTGTCTCTGGCCTGACCACGACCCAGATTTCAACGCTGACGACGACGCAGATCTCCGCCTTCATGACCACCGCGCTGGGGGGCCTCACGCCCACCGACGCCGCCGCGCTGACGACCACGCAGCTGGCCGCGATGAGCCCCGCGCAAGTGGGCGGCATTGCCGCGACCGCGATCGGCGGTCTCGAGACCAGCCAGATCGAAGCGCTGACCCCGTCCCAGTTCGCCGCGTTGACGGCGACGCAGTTCGGCGCCCTCAAGACCACGCAACTCGCCGCCTTGGCGCCCGAAGATATCGCGGTCATGTCGGTGACCCAGGTGAAGGGCCTGAACGCCACGGCCATTGGCGCGCTTTCCACCGCCCAGTTCGATGCGTTGAGCACGACGCAGCTTGCCGCCCTATCGACCTCGTCGCTGATCGGAATTACGCCAACCCAGATCGGCGCCATGACGCCGACCCAGTTCGGATCGCTGACGACGACACAGATCACCGCGCTCACCGGCACGCAGATCGCGGGCTTGAACGCCACTGAGATTGCCGCGCTCGACACCACGCGTTTGAGCGTCATGACCTCGGGCCAGCTGGGCGCGCTCACGACCACGCAGATCGCGAGCCTCGCCACCAGCCAGATCGCCGCCTTGAAGGTGACCCAGATCCAGGGCCTGAGCGCGACTGAAGTAGGGGCCCTCTCGACGGCGCAGATCGCCGCCCTTTCCTCCGCGCAGCTGTTCGGCTTACCCGGCACCGCTATTGCCGGCCTTCAGCCGACCCAGCTTGCCGCGCTGAGTTCCACGCAGCTGCGCGCGCTCTCTGTGAGCGCCATGGGAGCCCTGACCAGCACGCAAGTCGGCGCGCTCGCCCCGACACAAATCGCCGACCTAACCGTGACCGAACTCGGCGCTTTGTCCGCCACGGGAATCGCCGGCCTCACCGCCGCCCAAATCAACGCCTTCGCCACCAGCGCCATCGCCGCCCTGGGCGCGAACGCCATCGCCGGTTTGAATGCCACGCAGCTCGCCGCGTTCGCCTCCACGCAAATGGCCGCGCTGACCGCGACGCAGCTCGCGCAGCTCAACGCCACCGCGGCGGCATCGCTGACGCCGACGCAACTGGTCGCATTGACCGTGACTCAAGTCGGCGCGCTGGGCGCTTCGGCGATCAACGGACTCTCGTCGGAGCAAATCGATGCTCTGACGGCGACACAACTCGCCGGACTGAGCGCGGCGCAGATCGGCGCGTTGTCGTCGACCGGCGTCACGGGCTTGAGCACCACCGACATCGTGGCGATGACGGCAACGCAGATTGCGGGTTTGAGCGGCAGCGCGGCAGCATTCTCGACCGAACAGATCGGCACTTTGAGCACCTCGCAGATCGCCGCGCTTTCCGCCACGGCGATGAACAGCCTTACGGCCACCGGCATCGCCGCCTTCACCGCCGCACAGATGGACGCGCTGAAGACCACGCAGATCGCGTCCCTGTCCCAAGGCGGCGCGGGCGGCCTAACGGCGGCGCAGGTGGCGGCTTTGGAAGCGGCGCAGTTCGCGGCGTTGACGCCGGTGCAGATCGCCTCGCTTTCGCTCGACGGTGTAAGCGGCCTGAACACCACCGAAATCGCCGGCATGAGCACCAATCAGATCGCCGCCCTGTCGCGCATTCAGCTGCGTACGCTCAACACCACGCAGGTCGGCGCGATTGCCGCCAGCCAGATCGCCGCCATGAGCACCGTGCAGGTTTCCAACTTCGCCGTGACCCAACTGGGCGCGTTGTCGCAGACCCAGTTCGGCGCCTTTAGCTCGACGCAGATCAACGCCCTGACCGTGACGCAGGTGCAAGGCTTGACCAACAACCAGGTGAGCGGCATGAGCTTCGCCCAGGCCGAAGGCCTGAGCACGACGCAGATCGGCGCCCTTACGATCACCGAGGTCGGCGCCCTGTCGCCGACGCAAATCTCCGCCCTACTGCCGACCCAGATCGCCGGCTTCAGCCAGAGCCAGATCGACGCCATGACCGCGGCGCAGGTCGCCGCCATGCAGGCCGCGCTGGCGTAGAAAGTAAAACGCCGCCACCCCATGAGGTGACGGCGTTTTCTTGTCTTCGCGTGTCGCCTTTACTTGCGAACGGAACCGGACGCAGAACCCGAGCTGTTCACGTTGGCGCCCGAGGTGCCGGCGCTGCCGGACGCAGCAGTGTTGCCGGAGGCATTCACATTATTCGTGCTCACGCCGCCGCTCGCGCTGCCGGCGGCGGTGCCGGACGCATTCGTCGCCGTGGACGCGGTGGACTTCGCCTTATCAGTGGCGTCGGCCGCCTTGTCCTGAGCCTTCGCTGCGGTGTCAGATGCTTTGGCTTCGGTTTTTGCGGCGGTGTCAGCCGCTTTCGCTTGGGCTTTAGCCGAAGTGTCAGCAGCCTTGGCCTCCGCCTTTGCGGCCTTATCAGTCGCCTTAGCTTCGGCCTTCGCGGCAGTTTCCGCGGCCTTGGCTTCGGTCTTCGCGGCAGTGTTGGCCGTGCTCGATGCGGTACCGTTCAGGGTCCCGGTGGTGCCGGAGAGCGAACTGCCGGCAGAACCGGCACCGCTGGCGCCGCCGCTCAGCGGGCCCGCGCTGATGCCGCCGGTCGCTCCGCCCGCGGCACCGCCGATGGCGCCGAGTTGCGCCATGGCCGGGGTCGCGAGCAACGCAGCAGCGGCAACGGTCAGCAATAATTTGTTCAGCATGGTGTTTCTCCTAGAAGGGGTTCGAGCATCGCGCGCTCGTGGAAGCCTCGGCGCAGTTCCAACTGGACACCGCGCATTCTTCAATCTGGGACTCAATTGCGCCGGAAATGCCGTTGAATTGCGGCCCCGGAAGGGCATGTAGAAAGAAGAACGCCGCCACCGAAAAGTGGCGGCGTTCTCGTCTCAAGTACCGCGACGCTTACTTCACGCCCACCGAACCGCTCGTCGAGCCGGAGCCGCTGGTTGCGGCATTGATGCCGCCACGGTTCGCGCTGGCGCTGCCAGACGCGGCCGCGTTGGTGGAGGTGTTGGCGTTCACATTCTTATTCGCCACGTTCGCGTTGGTCGACGTGTCGGCTGAGCCGGACGCCGCGCCGGAGGCCTTGCCGCCAGCCGCCGTCGCCGCAGCGCCAGCACCGCCCGCGGCCTTGCCGGCAGCGGCAGCACCGTTCGTCGTGGCATTGGCGCCGCTCGACAGTGCGCCTTGCGCCGCGGCGGAACCACCGCTCGCGCCACCGGTCGCCATCGCGCCGCCGGACGCCGCGCCCGACGCGCCGCTGCTCAGGGCGCCAGAGGTGACGGAACCAGCAGCATTACCGGCGCCCGAAGCAGCGCCGCCGAGCGAAACTTGGGCCAGGGCCGGCACGGCGAGCAGCGCGGCGACCGAGGCAGTCAGCAGGAATTTGTTAGACATGGTGTTCTCCTCGAGGGGGGTTGGGGGATCACATTCATCTCTGCCCACCGCGCCAAGTGACGCGCGGAAAGCATGTGTAGTGTCGGGGTCAATTGCGCCCGAATTGCCTTCAAATTGCGGCCCGCACAGGGCATTTGCACGCCCACTCCCAGCGGCACGGTCCACCTCCCCTAAACGGCGCGCGTCGTTTGGGGTTACGCGTGCACAACTTTTTTTTCGGGCCATCGTTGGTAGTGGGCAACCGCCCGCTTCGTGTGAAAGGACCAGGGGAAACCATGCGCCTATCGACCGTCACCTTGGCCACTGTGTTGGCCATCACCACAAGCCTGACCGCCCAGGCGGCACCCGTCATTCTGCCCAATGGCACGACGGTGAACATCGACCCCAGCGGCGCCGTAACCGGCGCCCTCAACTGCACTTACGATGCGGTGACGGGCCAAGTGTCCGGCGCGGCCGCGTGCGCGACGAGTGTCACCGGCACGGCGCTGCGGAACATCGAGCAACAAGTCACAGCGGCGCGGGTCAACCTCGCCACGCGCCTTCAGTCGGACTCCAACCTGCGCATGTTCAACTCGATGATCGATCAGCGTGTCGGGGCGAACGCCGTCATCAACATCGATGTGAGCACCGGGACCCCAGCGACCGGCGGCTGGGCCGGAGCGGCGGGCAGCTTCATCGGCGACAACCGCGTCGGCTTCGAGAAGGACGGCCATAACTATGCCGCCACGGTCGGCGTCGATCACATCAGCGGCAGCACGACCATCGGCGGTACGGTCGGCTATACCAAGACCGACATCGACTTGAAGAGCCTTCAGGGCAATCTGTCATCGGACGGCTGGCTTGTCGGTCTTTACGTCACGCAAAAGCTCAACGACGTGTTCTCCATCACCGGCTCGGGCTCATACGCTCACTCCAACATCGATCTGCGTCGGACGTTCCAGGGCGCGCAAGTGACTTCGAACTTCGGACACAACGAGTATTCGGCTTCGGTCTCCGGCAACGGCTTCTGGCAGCTCGGTACCGATGCCGGTTTCGGCGCGATGCTGGGCCTCAGCCACGGCATCAACGACGACGACGCCTACACCGACAGCCGGGGCATCGCCTTCGGCGCGTTCAAGGAGAACAGCACCTGGGCGAAGGGCGGCGCGAGCTTCGCGTTCAACCTCTCCAACCCGCTGCGGCCTTATGTCTCCGCCACCTACAGCCGCCTGCTCTCCGCGCGCAGCTACCAGGTCGAACGCAACGCGCTCAGCGTCGGCGGCGGCCTCGCGCTGCGCTCCGGCAACATCGGCGGCAGCCTCGGCGTCGAGACCGTGCTCCTTCAGTCCGGCCAGCACGAAACGTCGGTCGGCCTAAGCCTGCGGATCTCGCTCTAAGCGGCCTTCGTCGCGGACTGCTTCTTCGCTTCAGCCTCGGCCAACGCGGCCTGGGCTGCGGCGAGGCGCGCGACGGGCACGCGGTAGGGCGAGCAGCTGACGTAGTCCATGCCGACGCGGTGGCAGAAGGCGATGGAGTCAGGATCGCCGCCGTGTTCGCCGCAGATGCCGACCTTCAGCTCGGGGCGGGTCTTGCGGCCGCGCTCCACGCCGATCTTGATCAACTCACCCACACCCTCTTGATCCAGGCTGGCGAAGGGGTCGCGCTCGTAGATGCCGCGGTTCTTGTAGGTCTCGATCAGCGGCGCGCAGTCGTCGCGGGACAGGCCGAGCGTGGTCTGCGTGAGGTCGTTGGTGCCGAAGCTGAAGAACGCGGCGCTCTCCGCGATGTGCGCGGCCTGGAGGCAGGCACGCGGCAGTTCGATCATGGTGCCGACGGTGTAGGCGACCGTGACGCCGGCGGCCTCGAACGCGGCCTTGGCGGCGTTCTCGACAACCTCTTTCATCAACTCAAGTTCGCGCTTGGTGCCGACCAGCGGGATCATCACTTCCGGCAGGACGACCTTGCCCTGCTTGGCGACTTCCACGGCCGCCTCGAAGATGGCGCGGGCCTGCATCTCGTAGATCTCCGGATGGGAGATGCCGAGCCTGACTCCACGATGCCCGAGCATCGGATTGGTCTCGTGCAGCTTCACCAGAAGCTCGCGCACGCTCTCGACCGCCACGTTGGCGGCTTCGGCCACTTCCACGATTTCCTCTTCCGACTGCGGCAGGAATTCATGCAGCGGCGGATCGAGCAGCCGGATGTTGACCGGCAGGCCTTCCATGATGGTGAACAGCTTCACGAAGTCGCCGCGCTGGTGGGGCAGCAGCTTTGCCAAGGCATTGCGACGCCCGTGGACGTCCTTCGCCAGGATCATCTGACGGATCGCCAGGATGCGGCTGGAGTCGAAGAACATGTGTTCGGTGCGGCACAGGCCGATCCCTTCCGCGCCGAACTTGCGGGCGGTGGTGGCGTCGAGCGGCGTCTCCGCGTTCGCGCGCACCTTGAGGCGGCGGATCTTGTCGACCCAGGCCATCAGCACGCCGAAGTCGCCGGTGAGTTCCGGCTGGATAGTGGCGACCTTGCCGAGGAACACTTCGCCGGTGGAGCCGTCGAGGGTGACCATGTCGCCCTCGCCCAGCACCTTGTCACGCACGCGCATGGTCTTCGTGGCCGCATCGATCTGGATGTCGCCCGCGCCGCAGACGCACGGGGTGCCCATGCCGCGCGCGACCACCGCCGCGTGGCTGGTCATGCCGCCGCGCGAGGTGAGGATGCCCTGGCTGACGTGCATGCCGCCGATGTCTTCCGGGCTGGTCTCGCGGCGCACGAGAATCACCTTCTCGCCGCGCTTCACCCAGTCTTCCGCTTCTTCCGCCGTGAACACGATGCGGCCCGAGGCAGCACCCGGCGATGCCGGAAGCCCGCGCGAGAGTAGCTGACGCGGCGCCTTCGGATCGAGCATCGGGTGGAGCAGCTGATCGAGCTGCGCCGGATTGATGCGGCGCACGGCTTCGTCTTCTGAGATGAGCCCTTCCTTCGCCATGTCGACGGCGATCTTCAAGCCCGCCGCGCCGGTGCGCTTTCCATTTCTGGTTTGGAGCATCCAGAGCTTGCCCTTCTGGATGGTGAATTCCATGTCCTGCATGTCGGTGTAGTGCGCCTCGAGCTTGTTGCGCAGATCGACCAGCTCGACGTAGAGCGCGGGCATGGACTCTTCCATCGCCGGCAGCTTGGAGTTCTGGGCGTTCTTGCCGGCGATGGTGATCTGCTGCGGGGTGCGGATGCCGGCAACCACGTCCTCGCCTTGCGCATTCACGAGATACTCGCCGTAGAACAGGTTCGCGCCGGTGGAGGGATCGCGGCTGAAGCACACGCCGGTGGCGCAATCGTCGCCCATGTTGCCGAACACCATGGACTGCACGGTGACGGCCGTGCCCCAGCTGGCGGGGATGTCGTGGAGATTGCGGTAGGTGATCGCGCGCTGGTTCATCCAGCTGGAGAACACCGCGCCGATGGCGCCCCACAGCTGTTCGTGAACGTCCTGCGGGAACGGCTTGCCGATTTCTTCCTCGATCTTGGCCTTGTAGCGTTCGACCAGCGCCTTCAGGTCGTTGGCATCGAGGTGGGTGTCGAGCGTGACGCCCTTGTCTTCCTTGGCGATCTCCAGGATGTGCTCGAACTCGTAGTGATCGACGCCGAGCACGACGTCCGAGTACATGGCGATGAAGCGGCGGTAGCTGTCGTAGGCGAAGCGCGCATCCTTGGACTGGGCGGCGAGGCCCTCGACGGTCTCATCGTTGAGGCCGAGGTTGAGGATGGTGTCCATCATGCCCGGCATGGAGGCGCGCGCGCCGGAGCGCACGGAGACCAGCAGCGGGTTCTTCACGTCGCCGAAGGTGGCGTCCACATGGCGCTCGATCTCGGCGACGGCCTTGGCGACCTGATCCTTCAGCTCGGCAGGGTAAGTCTTGGCGTTGTCGTAGTAGGCCGTGCAGACCTCGGTGGTGATGGTGAAGCCCGGCGGGACCGGCACGCCGATCGCGCTCATCTCCGCGAGGTTGGCGCCCTTGCCGCCGAGCAGGTTCTTCATGCCCGCGTTGCCCTCGGCCGTGCCGGCGCCGAAGGTGTAGACCCACTTGCCCGGGCGCAGGGACGTGACGCCCCCTGCCCCTGGAGCAGGCTCGCCGTTGGCAGGGTAGAGGTCAGGGCGCAGCTGGTGGCGCGTGACCTTGCCGCCGGTGGCCTGCTCCACGGCGATGGCGCGCTCCGCGGGGACCCGCTCCCACTGGCTGATGGCCTGTGAGGTGACGTTGATGGCCCGCGCCAGGGCAGCCACGCCGCCGGCCTCGGTGATCGCCCGCTCTAAAGCCTCATCGCGCATCTGCCGCCCTTTCTACTTACGTAAGCCCTTACAGCTTACGTACCCCAACAACTCTTACTTACGTCGTAAGTTGCAGGAAAGGCAAAAGTGAGGCGGTAAGCGTAAAAGCTGTGGAAAAGAAGGGGGTGCCCGTTTGCGCGGGACCGAGTCGGTTTGCGCACAGTTACGCGGCAAATAGGCGTGGGAAATTTCCGGCCGAGGGGCATCCTAAAACCCACTTTGGAACAAAATGGGAACATATCAGGCGGATATGGCGTCCGATACTGGCAAATGCGGGAGCTTACGGACGTAAGCCCAGGTCAGCTGCCGTGCCGCTCAAGCAGGGCGGCATCGACCTTCAACGCAGCACCGATCCTCGTCAGCAGTTTGCGGCCAGCCCGCCGGTCGCCACGCTCGAGTTGGGAGACATAGACGGCGCTAGTGCCAGACTTGGCGGCAAGTTGGACTTGGGTCAGCCCACGGTGATCGCGAAACGCCTTGATGGGATGGGCACCATCGAGGATGGCGGCAACCACGCTATCGGGAAATGTCTCCGAAGGGTCTTTCAGGAATGCACGCACGGCTGCAGCGTCGCCGCGATCTTCCAGCGTCGCCTCGATCTGCCGCCATTCATCTATGGGGATCACGACGAACGCAGGCTTGCCGTCCTGACTGATGATTTGGCGCTTCACTCGTATACCTCGCTGCGATGTCCGACGCGGATCACGATGACGGTGAGAATCTGCCGCTTCAACGAATAGACCACCCGCCAATCGCCGACACGCAATCGATACCCGTCAACTCCCGTGAGCTTCTTGACGTTGTTGTTTGGAGCAATCGGATCTTGCGCCAGAGCCAGTATCTTCGACCGAACGCGCTTGGCGATTGCAGGATCCATCCCGCCAAGCGCTTTGATGGCATCGGCGGTATAGCTGACGGACCACATCAGCCTATATAGCAAATTGCGTTATATATATCAAGCAATGTGCTTTATACGCGATTGGCGAGAATCGAAGCTCCCACCAAGCCAAAAAAAAAGCACCCCCACCCCTTCCCCTCCCCGCAAGGGGGAGCGGTTAGGAGGCGAGTGTTACTGGGTCTTCGCCGGCGTCGTGGGACTCCCCGTTCCGCCCCGGCTGCCGGTGCCGCGCATGGCGCCGTTGTCGGAGGAGCCGGTGGCGCCGGGTTCCACAGTCACGTCGCCGTTCGGGTGCTTGCTTTCGGTGGGCGCGGCGATGTCGGCCTCGGTGGCGGTTTTCGGCGACGGTCCGCTGAGGGGCTGCTGGCCCTGATTGCGGACTTCCCAGTCTCTCAAAGTGCCTGAGGGATTCATGGTTCAGGCCGTGCGGCGCGCGAACATGCGGTAGACCGCGAGGATGAGGATCGCGCCGATCACGGCGCCGATGAATCCGGCGGGCTCGCCGGCGCGATAGATGCCCATGGCTTGGCCGAGGTAGGTGGCCGTGACGGAGCCGATCACGCCAAGAAGCGCGGTGAGGATGATGCCACCGCCGTCGCGGCCGGGCATGAGAAACTTGGCGACGATGCCGACGACCAAGCCGATGAGCAGTGCGACGATGACAGACATGGGCTGATTCCTCCAGTTGTTGACCACATAAACCAAGGGAAGCGAGCTTTGTTCCGCCGGGGCGCGCGCATATGCGCCGGGTCGGCCCGTGCGTTGACCCGCACCATGGAACCGCAACCATGCCCCATCGCCGTGCTTTTGGGTCTTCAGAACCCGGAGGCAAACATGGCTGGATCCAGCAACGACAACGACAAACTCACCCTGGATGAGATGTGGGCGTTGCAACAGCGCTTCAACGGACCGATCCCGGCGCAATACACGGAGGACCAGGACCTTCGCGCCGTGCGGCTCCAGCGCGGGGCCCTGGCGGTGGCGGAACGACAGCTGGCCGCGTCGCTGATCGCGGCGGAATACGCCGAAGACGAATACGCCTATTACGCGGCGGAGGCGCAGACGGCGCTGATCCGTCAGCAGATGAAGAACTACACCTTGATGCGGGACCGCGCGGTGCGGGATGCGGCGGAGGCCCTCGCCCGGGCCAATGCCCTGCGCGCGGAATTGGACCGGGCCCCGCACCCCATCAGCGCGATCGCCGAGCTGGCCGCGCGCGGCGAGGCCCACGTCCCCGACAAGCGACAGCTGCGGCTGGCGGTATGAGGGAGGAACGAGACGCGTGATGGAGATCGATTGGCGGGCGATGTGGATCCCCACCCACGCGGTTGGCGAAATGGTGCTGCGCGGGACGATCATGTATCTCGCGCTGTTCGTGATGCTGCGGTTCATCGGACGGCGTCAGACGGGCTCCCTGGGTACGGCGGACGTACTGGTGATCGTTCTGCTGGCGGACGCGGCGCAGAACGGGATGGCGAACGATTACAAATCCATTCCCGAAGGGCTCATTCTCGTCGCCACGATCCTGGCCTGGGACTATGCGATCGACTGGGCGGCGTTCCGCTTTCCCGCGTTCGGCAAAGTGCTGGAGCCAAAGGCCATGCCGCTGATCCGGAGCGGACGCATCCAGCGGCGGAACATGCGCAAGGAAATGATCACGACCGACGAACTGATGTCGCAACTGCGGGAGGCGGGCGTGGATTCCGTGGCCGACGTGAAGCTGGCGCAGCTGGAATCCGACGGCCACATCAGCGTGGTGCGCGCGGACAAGACGCCAACCACGGCCACGCGCAAGAAGGTGCCGGGCGCGTAAGCGGCGATACCATGAAATCAGTCCGCCTCGCGTAACCTTACCGCGACGTCGCCGTTCCTCTTCTTTAAGGAAAACGCGTGTCCGATCAGGAACAGCGACTGAAGGTCCTTCGCCAGCGCGCTTCGGTGTTGCGCGCCGCCGCGGCGGACATGTCCGATCAGGCCCAGCGGCAACAGGCCTTGGACCTGGCGGTGGAATGGGATCGGCTGGCCGAAGAACTTGAGGCGCAGTCGCAAATTCTCGAGGCCCAAACACATTTGACCCCGCAAACCCTGAATCAGCCCGGGCCAAATCCACCGCGCGCGCGTTTAGGCTTTTAGTTCGATCCGATCGACTGTTGGCCGATAGATTGTTGGGACGTCCGCGAATGGCAAGCATCACCTGTGGCAATGACACCTTCGAGGGTCTCGACCGCGCCCAGCATTTGCGGAATCGGGCGGCCGACCTGCGCAGGAAGGCGGCGAACCCGGCGTTTCGATTCAACGCCGCGACGTTCCGCGAGATCGCGATCAGCTATGAGGTGCTGGCTGAGCAAGCCCTCTTCATCCAAAGGCTCCATACGGTAACGGCCTAGGGCCGTTCCGCGGGCCCGCGGCGCGTCAGTGCTCCGTGTCGCCCGTCCAGCTCTTCAGGAAGTTGAAGAGCCGTTCCTCGTGATTCGGCGGTTCGCTGGCGGCTTGACCTTCCGTCCAGGGGGCGAGTTCCTCGAGTGCGACGGCGAAGTCGCTCAGATGTTTTTGCGCGATCGCCGAGCCCGCGTCGGCCGCCACGCTTTCCTGCATCTTGCGGATGCTCTTGGCGAGTTCGCCGTACTTCAATTGGCCGCCGGCGGACAATGTGCCGATCAACGCCATCGACAGATGGACGCTGGCGAGATTGGCTTGCTTCAACTCGGAGATGCGCTGAAGCGCGATCGTGAGTTCGCCGGCGAATTGGCGCAGCAGCGCGAAGGCCTGGTCGAGGGTCTTGGTGTCGTTCTCGCTCATGACCGCTAGCCTTCGACCACGCTGAAGTCCGCCACCTTGCCCATGGCGCCGCCGATGCGGGCGAGCAGCTTGAGGCGGGCGGTGCGCTGGGCCTTGTCAGGCGCGTTGATCATCACCTTGTCCAGCATCGCATCCACGGGTTGACGCAGGCCCGCGAGCGCGCCCATGGCGGCGGCGAAGTCGTCGTTCCCCAGCGCGAGGGTCGCGGCGGTTTCGGCTTTCTCAAGTGCTGAGAGCACGGCGGTGGCTTCGTCGGCGCCGAGATCGGCGGCGGTGGGCGCGCCGGTGTACGTCGTAGCGTCCTTCTTCTCTTCCGCGCGCACGATGTTGGCGGCGCGCTTGTAGGCGGTGAGCAGGTTGGCGCCGTCGTCGGATTTCAGGAAGGCCGAGAGGGCATCGACGCGCGCGATCAGGCGGACGAGATCGTCTTCGTCGCCCAGCGCGAACACGGCGCTGACGAGATCATGACGCACGCCCTGGTCCTTGAGATGGACCTTGAGGCGGTCGGCGAAGAAGGCGAGCAGGTCCGCCGCGATCTGATCGGTGTTGGCGGCGATCTCCGCGCCGTAGCCGGCGGCGGCGTTCGCGAACACTTTGCGCAGCGGCAGGCGCAGTTTGTTCTCGAGGATCAGACGGATGACGCCGAGTGCGGCGCGACGCAGCGCATAGGGGTCCTTCGAGCCGGTGGGCTTTTCGTTGATGGCGAAGAAGCCCGCCAGCGTGTCGATCTTGTCAGCGAGCGCAACCGCGACGCTGATCGGCTTCGTCGGGCAGGTGTCGTTCGGGCCCAGCGGCGAATAGTGTTCGGCGATGGCATCGGCAACGGCAGGCGCCTCTTTGTCATTGAGCGCGTAGTAGCGGCCCATGATGCCCTGGAGGTCCGGGAATTCGCCGACGAGATCGGTCGAGAGGTCCGCCTTGCAGAGGTAGGCGGCGCGGGTGACTTGGGTCGCGTCCGCGCCATTGATGGACGGCGCGACGGCCGCGGCGAGGCGCGCGATGCGCTCGACCTTGGTGCGCACGGTGCCGAGCTTGGCCTGGAACACGCGTTCATCGAGTTTCGGCAAGCGGCTTTCGAGCTTCTTCGTCCGGTCCTGGTCCCAGAAGAACTTGGCGTCGGACAGGCGCGCGCGCAGCACTTTCTCGTTGCCGGCGATGACTTCCTTGCCGCCGTCCGCGTTCACCATGTTGGCGATGACGCCGAAGCGGTTGGCGAGCTTGCCGTCCGCCGTGGACAGGGCGAAATACTTCTGGTGCTTGCGCATGGCGGAGGTGAGCACTTCCGCCGGCACGTCCATGAACTTGGCGTCGATGGTGCCGAGCAGGGGCACGGGCCATTCCACCAGGCCGACGACTTCCGACAGCAGGCCCGGATCGTCGCGCACGGTGAGATTCTCGGCCTTGGCTTGCGCGTTCAGACCGTCGGTAATGACGAGGCTGCGTTCCTGCGGATCGATGAGGACGTGGCCGCCCTGCTTCAGCTTGGCGCGGTATTCGGCGAAGTTCGCGACCTTGATCTCGGCGGGCGCGAGGAAGCGGTGGCCGACGGTGACATCGCCCGCGGTGACGCCGGCGTAGTTCACCGCCACGACCTGGCCGTCGAACACACAGACGATGCGATGCAGCGGCCGCACCCAACGGGTCGGGTTGACGGCCCAGCGCATGGACTTGGGCCACGGCAGCGCGGCCATGGCGGCTTCAACGATTTCCTTCAGCACGACGGCGGTGGGGCGGCCGGCCTTCTTAATGACGGCGAAGTAGAACTTGCCCTTGGGCATGTCGCGCACTTCGGCCTGGTCGATGCTGGTGAGGCCGCTGCCGCGCAGGAAGCCTTGGATGGCTTGATCGGGCGCGCCGACGGTGGGGCCTTTGCGTTCTTCGCTGACGTCGGCCTGGGTGCTGGGCACGCCTTCGGCGACGAGGGTGAGACGGCGCGCGCCGCCGAAAGAGTGAATGGTGGAGGCCGCGAGGCCTTGGGCCTTCAGCCCCTCGCCGACCAGACGCGCGAGGTCGTCGGCCGCCTTCGCCTGCATGCGCGCGGGGATTTCCTCGGAGAAGATTTCAAGAAGGAGTTCAGCCACGGGCATTGCTCCCGCTGCCGGCGAGCCAGGCTTCGCAGCAGGCCTTGGCCAGCGCGCGGACGCGGCCGATGTAGGCGGCGCGTTCGGTGACGCTGATGACGCCGCGCGCGTCTAGCAGGTTGAAGGTGTGGGACGCCTTGATGCACTGATCGTAGGCCGGAAGTGCGAGCTTGTGGCCCAGCAGCGCGTTGCACTCTTTCTCACAGGCCTTGAAGCGGTCGAACAGGATCTCGGTGTCGGCGACTTCGAAGTTGTGCTTCGAATACTCGACTTCGGCGCGGTGGAAGACGTCGCCGTACTTCACGCCGCGGCCGTTGAAGTCGAGGTCGTACACATTGTTGACGCCCTGGATGTACATCGCCAGGCGTTCGAGGCCATAGGTGAGTTCCACGGCGACCGGATCGCAATCGATGCCGCCGACCTGCTGGAAGTAGGTGAACTGCGTCACCTCCATGCCGTCGCACCAGACTTCCCAGCCGAGGCCCCAGGCGCCCAGGGTCGGGCTTTCCCAGTCGTCCTCGACGAAGCGGATGTCGTGCGCCATGACGTCGATGCCGAGAGCCTTCAGGCTCTCCAGATAGAGCGCCTGCGGGTCCGGCGGCGACGGCTTCATGATCACCTGGAACTGGTAGTAGTGCTGGAGCCGGTTCGGGTTCTCGCCGTAGCGGCCGTCGGTGGGACGGCGGGACGGCTGCACGTAAGCGGCGTTCCAGGATTGCGGGCCGAGGGCGCGCAAAGTCGTCGCCGGGTGGAAGGTGCCCGCGCCCATCTCCATGTCATAGGGCTGGAGGATGACGCAGCCCTGGTCGCCCCAGAATTTCTGGAGGGTCAGGAGCAGGTTCTGAAAGCTGGTGCTGGCGGGCGCCATGGTCGGTTCCATCCGGAAGTCGCCCGGTTGTCTACCGGCCATACATATAAAGATCAAGGCGCGGGGCCGCCGGAATGGCGGAAAGCCTAGGGGCTACAGGTACATACCCGGCCCGCGGGGGCGTAGGTGCCGCACTTGGGGCAGCGCACCAGATCGAGGGTGGCCGGGGGCGGCTTGCGGGGGTCGTATTCAGGCTCCGGGGGCGGCGGTGCCGGCTCGGCGGCCTTGCGCTCGGCGGCGCTGTTCTTGGCGGCTTTGACGCCGCGGCCCAGGGCGAAGAAAAACTTCTCGAGTGGACTGCCCATCTACAAGCCGAAGCGGGCCCACAGCGCGCGCTCCTCCACGGCGGCCATCAGCTCGCCGGCCCAGCCGGACACGACGGCATCGTCGCGGCCCACGTCGGAGGGGAAGTAGCGGCCGAAACGGCGTTGGAGCCAACTCGCGGGGCGCTCGATGTTGTAGAAGCGCACGTCCGGCCCGTACTTGCGGCGCACGATGGTGCGCAGGTCGCCGAGCCCGTCGACCAGGCCGAGTTCGAGCGCGCGTTCGCCGGTCCAGATGTCGCCGCTGAAGAGAGTCTCGTCGTCCTTCGAAAGGCGCTCGCCGCGGCGCTGCTTCACGAAGGCGACGAACTGGCGGTGGATATCGGCCTGGATGGCGTAGAGGCGCTGCACGTCTTCCGGGTCTTCCGGCTTAAACGGATCGAGCATGCCCTTGCGGGGACCTTGCGTGTACACGCGCCGCTCGATGCCGATTTTCGCGATCAGCTCCTGGAAGCCGAAGGACGCGGTGATGACGCCGATGGAGCCGATCACCGACATGGCGTCGGCGTAGATCTCATCGGCGGCCAGCGTGAGCCAATACCCGCCGGACGCGGCGATGTCCTCGGCGAAGGCGAACACCGGGATTTTCTTTTCCTGCGACAGCTGGCGGATCATGCCGGCGATCTGCGCGGACTGCACCGGCGAGCCGCCGGGGGAATTGATGACCAGGCACACGGCGCGCACACGCTTTGCAAAGGCGCGCTTGATGGAGGCTTCGAGTGTGGCGAGCGACAGGCCGCCACGGCTGAGGCCGCCACCCATGCCGATGGCGCCGCGCAGGCGCAGCACCGCCACGGCGGGCGACGGATTGCTGCTGCCCGGCAGGTCGTAGCGGTTCCAGAGGTCGTTGATGGTGTCGACGAAGGCCATGGGTGTGAGCTTACCTAGCGTCAGGGCGACATGGGAAGCGGCATGGCATCGCGCAAGATCGCTTGCGCGGCGGCCGTGTAGGCGCCGTCGGGGCCGTGCAGGATGAACGCCGGCAGCAGCGTATCGGGTGTGCGGCGCTGTTTGCCCGCATCCACGATGACGCGGCGCGCGGGTTCGGCGCTGCGCGGCTGGATGGGGAGGATGTGGATGTCGCCGGTGGGGCCATTCAGCGCGGTGAGGACATCCGACAAGCGATCGGCGCGATGGATCATGACGAGGCGGCCTTTGGGCTTGAGACACTTCAGGCAGCCGGCGATCCAGGCGGCGAGATCGACGTCGCTCTCGTGGTTGGCGACAGCGCGGAAGGCGTTGGGGGCGAGCGTGCCGTCGGCGGCGTAGGGCGGATTGGTGATCACCATATCGAACACGCCCAGCAACGCGGACGGCGGCGCGCCGATGTCACCCTCGACGATGCGCACGCGGCCTTCGGCCCGATTGAGCGCGATGGACTCCCGCGCGAGCGCCGCCATGGATGGATCGCGCTCGAGACCCGTCAAACTCACGCGATTGCAGCGCGCGGCGAGACTGAACAATGCGGCCCCGGCCCCGCAGCCGGCATCGAGCACTTCGGAGCCCGCCACGGGCGCGGCGGCGGCGGACAGAAGCACGGGATCGATGGCGGCGCGGTAGCCCTCGGCCGGCTGGCGCAGGATGACGCGGCCGCCGAGGAGACGGTCTTCCGTGACGATGTGGGTGATGGCTTCAGACATGATCGTTCTCCCGCAACGGGGGGAGTTCCTCGGGGCAGAGTTCAGCGGCGACGTCGCGGGCATCGGCGAGGTCGTCCTCGTGGACCATGAGGCGGCGGGGCATGAAAACGCCGCCGGGGTAGAGGTCATTCACCAGGGCGTCGAACTCGAACACGGGGATGCGCGCTTCCGCCAGCGCCGCCTTGAGGGCGGACAGCAGGACCGGATCGCTTGCACGCAGCAGTTCGACCATGGGATCGCCCCGAAATGAGCTTTTGTGAAGCTTACGCTGCAATGCCAGCTTTCTGAACCTCCGCCAAGGCTCGGAATATGAAGCTTTTCTCGCATGTTGCAGGCGAGGCCCGCCCGGCCTATTTTTGCGCGGCTTGGCCGGGGGCCGGCGTGTATTTATTTGCCGTGAAATTAGGTGCCGTGTGGCGACCGTCGTCAGTTTAGATGCCCAACGCCGTAAGCAGCCCAAGGCGCTCGACGCCCTGGTCGCGCTGGTTGAGAACGACCTGAAGGCGGTCAACCAGACCATCGTCGCGCGCATGCACTCGCCCGTGGCGCTGATCCCGCAGCTGGCGGGGCATATCGTCGCCGCCGGCGGCAAGCGCCTGCGCCCCCTGCTCACCCTCGCGGCCGCGAAGCTGTGCGGCTATCCCGGTGAGCGCCACATCAAGCTCGCCACCTGCGTGGAGTTCATCCACACCGCCACGCTGCTGCACGACGACGTTGTCGACGACAGCGCGCTGCGCCGGGGGCAATCGAGCGCCAATGCCATCTGGGGCAACCAATCGAGCGTGCTGGTGGGCGATTTCCTGTTCAGCCGCGCCTTCGAGCTGATGGTGGAAGACGGGTCGCTGAAGGTGCTGCAGATCCTGTCGCGCGCGTCGTCCGTGATCGCGGAAGGCGAGGTGCATCAGCTCATCACCTCCAACGACACCCAGACCAGCGAAGCGCAATATCTCGAGGTGATCCAGTCCAAGACCGCGGAGTTGTTCGCGGCGGCCGCGCGCATCGGCGCGGTGGTGGCGGATCGTCCGGACGTGGAAGAAGAAGCGCTGCGCGCTTATGGCCTCAACCTGGGCATCGCGTTCCAGCTGATCGACGACGTGCTCGACTACTCCGCGCGGCAGGCCGAACTGGGCAAAACCGTGGGCGACGACTTCCGCGAGGGCAAGATCACCCTGCCCGTCATCCTGGCGTTCCGCCGGGGCGACGAGGGTGAGCGCGGCTTCTGGAAGCGCACGCTCGAAAGCCTCGACCAGCAGGACGGCGACCTCGCCCGCGCCATGGAACTGATGAAGGCCCACTCGAGCCTGGCGGACACCGTGAATCGCGCCCGCCACTACGGCGCGGTGGCCCGCGACGCCCTGGGCCTGTTCCCGGAGAGCCCGGTGAAGACCGCGCTGCTGGAAATCATCGATTTCTGCATCGAACGGGCCTATTAGCCACCTAACAAAGGGGGCTGCTAACCCCTTGGCGCGCTTGGCCTAGACCCGGCCTTGCGGCTCCCTGCCCCAGCGGCTATAAGGCTCGCCTTCGCGGGGGCAACCCTGTGGAGCGCCCAGTGCCGGAGTATAGCTCAGCCTGGTAGAGCACTGCTTTCGGGAGGCAGGGGCCGGAGGTTCAAATCCTCTTACTCCGACCAATCAAAAGCCCAATAGCTTCCGAGCGAAACGGCTCTCTCAGAGATGGGGGGGCCGTTTTCGATTCTGGGCCTTCCCCACTCTATCCCCACGGAATGATCGCTAAAGAGCGCTTGGGCATGTCTTTGGAATTTGCCTAGGCTCAGGTCGCGTCAGATTGAGCAGATCATCCGTCGCCGGCCCCCGAACCTAAGTTCGATGTGGAGCCGCTAGGAACGCCGCCAGAGCGTCAAGCCGGGTGGTAGGCACTGCGCGCCCGCATGATAGTTGGGCGCATGTAGAGTCACCGGGATGGAATCTAGCGGCCCTGTGGGGGCAGGCGTGGGCCATGCCCCCCTGCCGGAATAGAGATGCACGTCCCCGATCTATTTTTGAATTTTTGGAGTGCTAACCACTTCGTTTACTAATTGGGTTGAAGGTCCAGTGGTCTGCCTTCGCAAAGCACCAATCGCGATTAGGGGGCTCCGGAACTAAGGCATGGCGACAGAACACGTTAGCCAGGACTAAGTGGTTAGCGTCGTTGCGGCCAAAGCATGTCTAGCTCCGACACTGCTACTCCAAGCGAAATCGCTAACCACTTTGTCCGCATCTTCGCAGTTACCGCCTTTCGACGACGCACGGCTTGACGGTCAGCGTATCCGTTCCCAGTTCTTCAGCACTCGTGTCGAAAGCCCAACACGTTCCATCCTCCCGAGCCAGTAATCTCTTCACGACGAATAGCGCCTGCTTTCCAGGGACGTCGATCTTGATCTGGTCGCCCAACCTTAAGGAGCTGGGGATACGAACTCCCTCGTAAGGCTTGCATGATGCAGCCAGTACAAAGGAAGTGCATTCCAACAGGTCGGCCGCCCCTCGAGTCTGAATGGATGAGACTTTGAACTCGCTAGCGTTGGCGCTAAGTGCCAACACGATCATCACAATGATGAATGGAACTATCTTCATTTGTGCCCCGCATAGAGTCGATTGTTAAGTATATCGAGGTGCGTATTTTGAGCAATCCGCTTTGCTTCCCGGATGGACTTACGGGAAGTCTTCGCCACAAATCTGCGACGGCTGCGAAATGCCAAAAGGCTTTCGCAGGATGAACTTGCATACGAAGCTGGGGTAAGCAGGAGCTATCTCAGCCAACTTGAAAAGGGCGTTTATTACGCCAGCCTCAAGATCGTTGGCAGAGTGGCCGAGGTTTTAGATGTGGAACCCTCGGAGTTACTCAAGCGCCCGACGAGCAAGCGAAGCCGCTGACCCTATTTGCGAGGTTTGCGACGTATTCGCCGCCGCAGCGGTCGCGAAATTTGGAATCGACTGTCTATCTGCGCCAAAGTGTCGCGCGCGCCGTAAGCGTCTATTTCAATCAAATTCTCAAACAATTCTAAGCCTTGCAAGCCATTGGGTCCGTCAAGCCTGTGAAGCGTTATGGCAATATCGACAAGCTCTGGCGATGCCGCTGCAATACCGGTGCTAAAGTTTGAGAGATCGTCCTTCCAAATTTCGATTATGGCTCTAGCAATTCTGGCAACTTGATCTGCACAAGCAGGCAGTAAATGCGAGAGCCGATCAGTCAGAAACGACTGTCCGGCCAACGCTATGAGTTTCGGATGCGCCGCTATCTGCTCTAACAATTCCACCGTAAGACTGTCTCCCTCCCAGTCGTCCGTCAGGCGAAACACGTCGAGAATGGCTTTCGCGATTCTCTTGTCTTCAATCACGAACATGGGTTTCAACACGCCCGAGGCGCTCGCTCGAAATTCCTTTTCTGTCCACAGTCGAGCAGCGGCAAAAGCGATCCCAGATAACACTCGCAAATTGCGCTTCTTCCCGTTCAACGCACTATCCAAGGAGCGCCTGGCCCAGCGCGCACTCGGTTGAGTAAGAGCGGTCAGCGTCAACAGTTCTCCGTAAGCTTGTTGAGCGCGGGGGGACCCTCGACGGACTTGCTCCAGCCATTGGCTTAGCAGCCGAGCGCCGACCCAGCCACGGACATGTGCAAGCAACAAGTAGGCGGCACGCGTCTCAAACAGATCTGAATGCTTCTTGAAAAGCGCCGTGAGAAATTTGAGACCGGCCTTCTTCTCACCCCATTGGAGGTATTGCAGTCGATGAAGCATTGGCATCCAAATAACGCTCGAGTCTCCTCGATTGAGGTGAGCCTCAAGAATTTCTCGCCAGCGATCCGCCGCAGCGGGCGTCTTGTTGAGAAGGATGCTCGTAATCGCGTCCAGGATCGTGAAGTTCCCGCCGGGCAGCGTATACGCACCACCGTAGCCCCATAAAAGGCTGTCTTCGCGCTCGTCGCCCTCTTCCTTCAATTCTTGTTGGACTACGTCATCATCATCTTCTTCATCGCGTGATTTCTTCGGTTTACGCGATTTCTTGTAAGGTTGAAGCCACCCCTCCAGCAGATTGACTAGCGAATCCGAGATTGCAAGTTTGCGGCTCGCAAGCTTCTGAAGTCCATTCGCGGCGAGCTCGCGGAATTCCCGCTTTCGAAATCCTTTTCTGTCGAGCTCTTGGATCAGATCACCGAGGGCTACACTATCCGCTGAGTCAGAAGCCATTGCTTCAATTGCATGACCAGCGGGACGTTCCTGCTTCTCAGGAACGAGACGCCGTACGATCTCGACGGCGCGCTCTGGGTGGCGCTTTGCGAATGTGCCAAACTCGCGTGAAAGCTGGATACTGCCACCCTGCAGCCGCTTCTTCGGGTGATCCCAGCCCGTCGCATCGTCAATTTCCGTCAGGATATTTAGAATAGCGGCGTCACTTGCCTTTTCCATTTGATCTGCAGACATAGGACTGCCGATCCAGCCACCTTCAATCCGGGCCTCATCACCTTCCGTCGGAACCCCGACTGCTCGCTCGTCCTCAGCAAGTCGCTTGCGTAGCTCTGCGGTCAACCTTTCAGGTGCAAAGGCTGACAACAGCTTTTGTTGGTACTTACGGTTCCATTTTGAAATATCCCGACGCAATTTTGCGTCGCTCTCAGCGCGCTTCTTGTGATAGCGCTCATATTTGCTCGCGATTTGGGAGAGTTGTGCCGCTTGACGACTGTTCAGTTCCGGTACTAGCGCTCGAAGGAGAGCAAACGTTACTTCACCTTCGCTGGAGTAATAGCCGAGATGCCATCGCCTCGTGTCAGCCAGCAAGAAATTAAGCGCATCGGTCGCATACAATGCGGCATTTGCCGTATAACCTTCAGCAATGTGAATCTGAATCACTTCCAGATCGCTTCCGTCGTTTTCGCGTACCCACAAACGGAATTCTTCAGGCCGTGTAAGAGCCGTCTCTTTGATCGCACCCTCAATTGCGGCAAACAAAGGGCGCTCCATATCGACGCCAGACGTTCTGATCGCTCTGCCGATCCAATATGGGACGTCTCTCAGTTCTCCATCGCGAGATGGACGCGAACTTAGTTTGTATAGCCTCTGATACGTCGGCCACATTTGCTGCAGATATAGAGCCGGTGCTTGCAAAGCTATTTCGGGCAGATGATGCCACCCATTCCGATCTATAATTTCTTGTAGCCGGCTGTCGCGCGGTGACCTCGCGAGTATGGAATCCCATTCATTGTCACCTCCGGTACGTTTTACTCGGTCCGAAAGTGAACTGGCTTCTTCCAATGCGGAGTCTAGGTATGCGCCGACGAGCTTGAAAGCCATTTCACCTTGTGAAACCGCAAGCTGGCTAGCCACGTGCTCCACACTGTGTCCAGCGATCTGCGTGCGACGGATGACTACCTTTGCGACAGCGAGAATTTCCTCCGTCCATGCGGGAACTTCACTGATAACCCACCATGTAAGAGAATCGAACTTTGCATCTGGCAGCCAGTTCTTGACGACAAGGGAAATCACCTCATCTCGGGCGAATTCGGCTGCTCGAGCCAGCACTTGCAGCACGGAGCGTTCACGATCCGCGGCGGCCATTCCACTTTGAACTAAATTTCCTTTGAGCCTTGTAAACCACCCTACGCTTCCGGCGACGGCAGCAAATATCTTTGAGGAAGATACGCTAAATGCTTCGGCATTTCGGAGGAGCGACTCTTCAAAGTTGGATGGGTCCGTCTGCGATCCGAGAAACTCGACCAACAGAAGTCTCAGGTGTTTTCTCAGCTTGGGATTCTTCCATATCGTACCCAATTCTGACTCATAGACTTGGGAATGAGTGGAGCGCAGATAGTTGAGGCTGACCCATAGCTTCGGTCGTACAAAAAGAGAATTCTGCCGCGCCAGCACATAAGCCGAAAGTTGACCGAGCTTTCCCGAAAACGCGCGCGCGAGTGCATGTTCGAAGAGCGTTTGGTGTCTGAAGCCAATGCTTGTATGGGCAACGTTACGTACTATCACGTCACCCTTTTCTAGTTCCTGCAGGGCGAGCGCGTGACCATCGTATCCCGACGCCGGAAGCCATAGAGCTTCCTCATTGGCCATAGTCAGAGCAAGATTGGAGAGAAGAGCAAACACCTCGGCGGAATTTGAGAGCGGAGTAAATCTATCGTTCCAAAGGCGCTCCAACATCGCGTGGTAGCTAATTTCAAGGGGCAGCGAACCAGTTCTCTGCCTAATCTCTAGGAACGTACGCAGTGTTTGCGGATTTCTAAGCACCTCACGCGCGCCCTCGGGAATGGAATCTGGCTGAATACCAACCCCGGTAAGCACGTCCCCCACCTGCGCCCAAGAAGGCAAATCCAAGAACAGCGTCTCTGCGTTCACGGTCTTGAGACGCGTGTCGTGCTCAAACTCGAAAGATCGGCATGACACAAAGATGTGGACGTCTTTGCGTCCTGAGAGACGTCGTATGAGATTGAGCAGGACGTTCAATCGTCCAGTTGATACGTCGATGTAGCCGGCCAACGCGTCCAACTGGTCGATTATCAGCACAACCGGCTTCATTGCCGTCGCGGCCACAACAGCATCGTCTAGCGCTTGAGTGAGGTTAAGGTACTCACCCAGCTTCTTCGGACTGTCGATCGAGGGCGGTAGCGTGTCCGCTTTAATCGCGACAACAAGGCGCGAGCTACTTTCTAATCGTTCTCCCAATCTAGCGAGCAGAGCGGACTTTCCCGTTCCTGGCGCCCCAAGCAATGCGGTCGTACTCGGCTCACTCTCATTGACACGCGCCTCAAGAGTCTCTTGTTCTGGACGGTCAAGCCAAGCTCCACCCGGCAGGGTTCGCGCTATGGCATAGAGTTCTTTTGAGATATTTCGGAAGGCGGCGGCAGCATGCGTTGCCGCATCGTACTCTGTCGGAGTAAGGAAGCGTGTCCCCTTGGCAGCTAACCGCTGGCCTATTTCTTCACGCAGCCCAATGTCATTTTGAATCTTCTCCGCCAAGTCACCTTGCCCAGCGAAGTGAAGAATGACGGAGCCCTTTTCCACTTTTTCAATCCTGACCGTGGAATTGCTAACTCGTTCCTGAACCAGACGCTCTATCGCGGCAAGTGTCTCTGCGGGGACTTCTTGATCGCTCCCCTCGCAAACCAGCACAAACTTTGAGAAAGGGGCTTTCGCCACGGTTGCAGCAGTCTTCGCCGCCGGTGCGGACATTAAAAGCGGCGAGGAAGGGGCTACCGCCACGGATATGGCAGTCTTCGCCGCCGGTGCGGATATAAAAAGCGGCACGGTGGCATCAATCGGGAAATCTACTGGCGAAGGGGCGTTGATCTGCTCAACGGGTTCGCTGGCGTCAGCTTTTGCTGGAATGGAGATCCCTACACTTTGTGCGAGGCCACTACTTAGTTGGGCAAGCGTTGCCAGAAATTCAGCGGTAAACGCCATCGCATGTGCAGCCGCCAAAGGCTGCCGAAGGTGGTCCAACTCGGGTTTCTTATCGGCAACTAAGTCTGAGATGCCCCGAATTATGATTGCGTCCGCTTTACCGCGATGAATGGCGGCGTACAGAGCGCCAAATCCTTCCATCTCGATAGCGTGGGCGTCATTCTGATACTTCGTAATCCATTGATATATGGGCGACGTTTTGGAGGTGATAACTTTGCTGCCAGAGGCAATCGGAGCGACAAAGCCTCGCGGCGATGTCCGGTATGGCTTCAACGCCGGGTCATCTAAATTGTACCCTTTCGGGTTGCGCACTCTGGCCGGCCAAAGCTCATCTACTTCAACAGCGCTCGCCACCTGCGAGGCAAATTCGGAAGAAAATACTCCGTGCGAACGTGAGCGAAATTCACCGTCACCATCCACTTTGCCGTGCTCAATGTCATAGGCATATGTAGCGGCAACGACGTGGCCAATATCCACATCGGATTTTAGGGAGCCGGCCACTCCAAGAAAAATGACGATGTCGGGGTCACGAAAGTCCGTAAGAGCATGGTCGGTCGAAACTGCTGCCGCGACGTTACCCTGCCCCGATAGCATTACTGCGACAAACCAATCTCCAGAAGAGTCCTGAAAAATCCCACAGCTATAAACGTCTTGCCGTTCCCCCACGACACGCTCGACGTTCGCAAGGTGTGCGAGAACAGCCCTCATCTCAACGCTAAGGGCGGTAAGTATCACTGCGGTCTTTCTTCCGCCGCGATCTACTTTGGTGTGGTATTTGTGCGGCATCCCCGCCAACTAGTCTGGCCGCAATTTACAAAAATCTAATCGAAACTACCGAATGACTACGCAATTGTCACTCTCTCACGTTCTGACCGTAGGAGTGGGCCGCGTCGGTGAATATTCCATCTTGAAGCCCACATCTTTTGCCGAAAGGTGCTTTGCCAGCATACCTAATAAAAGCTCCAGCAGCTTCGTGACGACCTTCGCATCCGGACTAGTCATTCCAATCACACCCAAATTGTCCAACTTGCCCACTTTGATATGAGCGCACTTATCGCGCATTTCGTGGAAAAGGTTATTCAAGGATCGAGTGCTTAGACCCAGAGCTTGGTACTCGACGTCATAAGATTGGAAAAGCTCAGCAAGCCCGGACCAGCGCCCTTCCTTTCGAAACTCGTACTCAAAAATTTTGTAGAGTGAAAGATATCTGTATTGCAGCGGCAAGGATGGAGTGAGTGCGTCGGCTAGCAACTTCGTAAGCGCTCTATGTTGGAGCGACCCTCCAAAAACATTGCGAATATTGTCCAGCTGCGCATCGGTAGTAGGACCGAGAATTTCCTGGATGCCAACGTTGAGTGATGGTTTTCCGTCCACGTCGTGGGCCCCGATACCCATAGCCCGTCCGTGCGTGCGGAATAGGTCCGCGCGATCATCGTGTGTCAGCCGCAGCACCGCGAGCATGTGTTCAAAGAGCATTTCCACCGCATCACGTTGCTTTTCGGTCAAGTTGCCGTCGCTGTTAAGCGTTGCAATTCGAATGAGCTCCATACGTTGCCGCGTACCAACTACGCTGACTTCAAACTCGCCAGTGTCCACTATGTTCACCCGTGCGGTCGTTAGATCGCGCGTTCCGTCATCAACGTACTGCCCCAACAGGGGGACCAGTGGTGACCAATTAAACCAGATAGCCACTAGCATTTTCCTTGCGCCGGAACGCAGATTGCATCTAACCGTCTATTTGACCGTTAGCGGGTGTTACTCAACGACTGCCACTTTTCCCGATTGCTGAAGTTGAGGCCAGGCTTTCTTGTGCCGAATTTTGGCAACCTCATATTCAGCACTGGATATTGAATCTAGTTTGCACGCGGCCGCCTCGTCTAACTCAACGAACTTACCTTCGACGGATAGCCAGAGTGGGTTGCGCGGGACGCTATCCCACGAAGCATAGAGTTGGCCCTCTTTGCTGCTCAGGGCCGCCACCTTTTTGACCGCCAGTTCTTTCTTTTGTCCCTCCTTCGTAAGCCATGAGAACAACGGGCCATCGAATTCGCGAACAACAGATTCCCACTGCCCATCCCGAGGCCGGCGGATGGCGACAACCGCTGCTACGAAGCCTCCCTTGGACGTAGGTTTGTGGACTACGCGGACCATGAGGAATCGGGGCGATCCATCATTCGCCTCCCTCGTGAACACGTCCCAATCGGGAACGTGGATTGCACTTCTAAAAGCGTCGTATTCCTCGGCGCGCAGCATTGCTTTTCGAATGGCAAAAAGTTGGCTCGTGGGATTATTGCCGGGGGTGGGGTTGCACGTGATTACGGCATAGTACGGCGCGCCCTTCGATGATAGTTGCGGCCCAGACCTATCGGGCTTGCAGAGCATAAAACTCACGATCATTCGGGGCTTACTTCCAAAAGAAGCGGGCTCAATCGCATTGAATAGGGCGAGATGATCGCCAGCCGGACCGTCTCCGTATGCGGTGTTATTTCCCTTAGCCATAAGAAATCTCCCGAACAGGCCAGAGGCCATGTTCTTAAGTTCGATAAGGTAGTTAAGGTCTATAAGGTCAAAAGGTACTAAGGCAGTGGCACTGCTCCGCCGCGCTAAGGCGCGGCGTGGTGACTACCTAGCTGCTGTACAGAGATTTCTTGCTTCGACCCGTAAGGCGTCAATCTCTGTATCGGTCGTACTCCTCACGATTACCCATTCCGTGCTGGCGCTCCTGGCGGTCACATGCTGTTGGACGACTTCCCAAAGGTCGGCATGAGCGACGATCTTTCCGTCCGCCCTCTTCCATCCTTGTTCCTGCCAACTTGCGATGTAGTGGTTCATTCCATCAGTGAGGTAGGCAAAGTTTGATCGGATTGAGAGTGGGGCCGAATTCGAGCAGCGTTTCAGCATGTCGACTACGCCGGTCAAGATGGCGAATGGCTGTGTTTTCGCGGGAAGCGCTTGGCCGTAGCGAGTGACATTCCCGGAATCCGACAAGGCGGCGGCCCATGCAGCGATGCCGTCCTTTTCGGTTACAACGATACTGAGAGAGGTCATTAAGCGGCCTCCTTCGGTGTCCGGACCGGCGCTAGGCTTGTAAGCCAAGCCTCCACGTCGGACGCGCGATAACGGGCGCACTTCCCCACGTACACTGGATCGATCGTCAGCCAATGGGCCTTAGAATGAACACGCTTAAATCGTTGGCCACGGATACAACTCTTGGAAACGGATAATCGCTGGGCAAGCATTCCGTCCGAAACGAGGACTAGTGGGTTGGGTAAGTTAGTCATTGGGCAAGCTCCTGGGGTGCGCGACGGCCATGCGCCTCGAGAGAGGTGGCCTTGCCGAAGCGTCTGAGTTTTTTGGTTAGGAGCGAGCGGCGAACCCAATGGCCCGGCACAAGCGACTTAAAAGACCGGCGGATGCTAATTCCCTCATGGAGGTACTGCTCCGGGCGGCTCTAAACGGGACAAGGCATGACCTGATCCCGCCGTCTTTCGGCAGATAGTTTTCAGAGTGCCCGCTGTCAAGTTGGGCCAAATTTCCCTTTGGGGCTAACCCGCTAGAAGTCGATCTAGCGTTTTCTGAATGGTCTCTGCTGCCTCGCTAGTGGCAGTGCCGACGACCGCCGCGTAGTGTTTTTGGAGCATCGACAAGTCAGCATGGCCTAGCCGGTCCGCCAGGGTCCGCAGGTCCACGCCTGCCGCTGCCGCGTGAGTGCTGTGGGTTCGCCGAAGGTCATGCAGGGTTACGTCCGCAAGGCCGGCGGTGGTGCGCGCGTTCTGCCATTTTCTTCTAAGGGTCATTGGGGCAACCGGAAACACGCGGGTATCCCCCACGACTTGCCGGCGTTGCTGCCGTCTCAGAACTTCCTTCATGGTCCGAGTGGCTATGACAATACGCGGCTGATCTGCTTTAGAGATTGGGATCATCACGATGGTCCGCTCGGCATCCAATACCCGCACGTCCTGCCAAGTCAGACGCCGAATTTCAGACTTACGCATTCCAGAATGCACTCCCCAAAGGATGTAGTCGGGAAGCCAGTCGGCTGTGTCTTTGGCCGCAGCCAATAGAGCTACTATCTCAGCGCCATCTAGAAACCTTTGGCGTCCGTGTGCGCCCTTAACGCGTTGCGCTTGCCCACACGGGTTGACCTTCAAGTGTCCGGCTTTGCAGGCATCATTCAGGATGGCCCTGAGCGTGGCGAATTGGCGTTTGACAGTGCCAGGAGCAGCAGCCGCTAACTTGTCTGCAATCCATCGATTTATATCGGCTACCGTGATTGCGCTCAGTGCCTTGCCGCCGAAGACCGGAAGCAAATGAACGCGAACGTGGATTTCTAGTGTCTCAAAAGCTTTCGTCCGTCCCTTTGCCCGGTCGCTCCAATCCTGGGCCCAACTGCTAAAGGTCACAGGGGCAGAGTCTTCTAACGGCTCGTCCCGATCCGCCCTGCCCTGCAGTTCCGCCTGCTTCGCGATTAGGCGTTCCCACGGCCAGGAGGTTAGCCGGCCCAGCTTGATCTCCAAGGACGATCCTGGCGCCAACGTGCGACCGCCATAGGTCGCCCCGTGGGGCAAGTTGAGCTTCACCCAAGCGGTGTCCGATTTCGCCCCCCGAAAGATCCCGACGCCCTTGAGGTACTTCGGGCGCTTCGCCATTACCTTCGGTAACGACGCATAGAGAGCCTCGAACTCTGCAAATCGGCGGGGGCGTCCGCGACTGGACATGGGAAATGGACCTGTGGGGAATTGAGAGGGAATCCTAAGAATCCCCACTTTCGGGCGCAAGGATAATCCCCACAGCATCCCCACAGGAAACGTCTAAATATCCTGGAAAACGCAAGAAACGTCTGAAACAATGGGATTACTGAATGGCGGAAAACTTGGAACTTGGACGGCGCTAGAGGACACTAATAACCGTGATCCCTGCCTTCGGGAGGCAGGGGCCGGAGGTTCAAATCCTCTTACTCCGACCAATCAAAAGCCAAAAGCTTCCGAACGATAAGCCAGTCAGCCCCCACGGGTTGGCTGGCTTTTTCGTTTCACACGCGCGTCATGACGCAGCCGGCGGCCATGAAAGAAAAAAAAGGGCGCTTCGACAGCGCCCTTTTCCCACGGCGAGGCCTCAGAAGGATCGAGAGATTTTCACGACGATGCGATCGTCGCAGATGTTCTTACAAATGGCGGCCGGTGAATCCGTGTTGATGTAACGGACCTCGGTGGTGAACCATTTCATCGCGTAGGCAATGCCGAAGCTGTAGTCGAGGACGTCGGTGAACGGACTCTTCAAATTCTGAAAACCGACCGTGCCGTCTACGGTCAGACCTGCGATTCCGACCGGCACCGTCACCTTGCCCGAGTAGTACCAGGAGTCGTCCAACCCGCCGAAAAAGTCCGGGGTGTAGGCAATGCCGCCGGTCACTGCGGCGACGCCAAAGTCATAGCCGACCTTCGCCGTTGCTTCCCACCACTGGTAATCGAGCGCCTTGTTCGTGCCCGGATAGAAATATCTGATCGCGCCGATATCGTATGTGAACTTGCCGGTCGAGCCTTTGTAACCGCCGTAGACGTCCAGCTCCACGCTGCCTTCACCCGGGATGCCGAACTGAATATTCGAAGCCCAGGTGCCGAGGTAGAATCCGTGCCCGGAATCCCAATCGAGACCACCCTGGATCGCGGCGGCTTCTTGAGTCTGAGTGAAGCCGCGGAATACGTAGTCGCTGGCGATGGCCACATTCGCCGCGAAGTTTCCCGGCAGCCACTCCTCGTCTTGGGCTGCGGCAGGGGTCACTGCCGCTCCCGCCAACAACGCCGCAAAAATCAATCTTCCGCCCGTCAGCATTCGTGTCTCCTTGTGTTCATTTGGCTCTACTGGGCACCGGCCGGGAACGCCGCGGAAATCGGACCGCAGTCCCCCTCGCGCTACGTGAAGTCGCGCTGCCTTTGCCGATTTCGCTTTCACGGTTCGGCGCTGTGCGCTAGCTGCCGATCTTCCCGCCCCCAACCTTGCGGATCACGACAGTGGCGGCCCGCGGGCGTCCAGCCGGATCGAAATCGGGCCAGTTGCTCACCGCGCGCGGGTTCGCCGGTGTTGGGTTGCCGAAGAAGGTGGTGGTTTCACCCGGATGCTGCACGTTGACAAACATCGTTTCCTGATCGGGCGTCATGGTTATGCCGGTGATCTCGCAACCGCGCGGACCGGTCAGAAAACGCCGAATGTCACCGGAGGACGGATCGGCGGCGAGCATCATATTGTTACCGATGCGGTCGTAGGAGCCCCGGTGCTGCGTGGAATTCGAAATGTCTGTCTGAATCCACAGCCGCCCGTCACGATCGTAGTAGATCCCGTCAGGCGACCCGAACATGTTCGAGGCATTCAGTCTGACGGTTGCGTCGTACTGCGGATCGCCGGCGAGGAGGTAGATGTTCCAGCGCATCGTCCTTGCCGTGTGATCGCCGCCCTCGTGGCTGATCTGCAGGATATGACCGTACGGATTGGGGCTGCGGGGATTGGGCGTACCCGGCCCGCTTCCCACGGAACCATTCGTGAGTGTCAGGAGAACATCCTGGTTGTGCGGGTTCACGGTGCACCATTCCGGACGGTCAAGCCGCGTCGCGCCCACGGCGTCGGCCGCGAGACGCGTACGGATCAAAACGTCCGCCTGGTCGACCCAGCCATTTGCCGGCGTAAGCGGACCTTGACCCCACACCAGCGGCAGCCACTCCCCGGTTCCGTTCGGAAGGAACCGCGCGACATAGAGGACACCCTCGTCGAGAGGACTGCCCGCGCCGTGCTTTCCAGCGGCAGGCATCGAACGCCACTGCGTGTCGCTGACGAACTTGTAGAAATAGTCGCCGTTTTCGTCGTCGCCGGTATAGACCACGGCGAAGCCGTGGGCCTCAGCGAACGTCGCACCCTCGTGCTTGATCCGCCCGAGCGCCGTACGCTTCACGGGCGTCGAGTCCGGATCGAATGGGTCGATCTCGACAACCCAACCGAAGCGGTTGATCTCCCTCCGGTTTCGACTGAGGTCGAAGCGGGGATCAACAAGATGCCAACGGTAGCTTGAGCTCGCGCTTACGCCGTAGCGGCTCTCGGCAGCGGTGGCGCGCCACGTGGCGTCGGTCGACCCGAAATAGCCGTTCCAGTTTTCCTCGCAGGTCAGGTAGGTCCCCCACGGCGTGAAGCCGTGGGCGCAGTTGTTTAGCGTTCCCCGCGGCGGGTTGGAAAGTTCCGACTGGAGCAGCGGGTGGTTGGCGGTCACGGGGCCGGAGAATGCCACGGGTGTATTGCCGGTGATCCGTCGGTTGTACGGGCTGTCCATTGCCTGCCACTTGCCGCCCACGAGCCCGATCTTGATCACGGACACGCCGTGGGCGGCGAGCGCCTTGTTGACCTTCTCCTGCGTCATGACGTCGGCGCCGTCGGGATAAAGCAGACTCGGATCGACGTATTCGTGATTCAGGACGAGCAGACCCCGATAGCCGCCACGGGGGCCGGACATGAGCGGAAAGAAATGCATACCGTCATGATGCATTCCGATCTGCTGTTCCTGCTCCGCAGCGGTGTTCGAAGCGTCGCTTTTCCAAACCGGCCCGTTCGAGAGCAACGGCTGACCCCAAGGAATAAGGACGTCGGCTGTATATCCGGGGGGCACGACGAAGGCGTCGGCCTGGCTTGTCGGCACAGCAGCGAAGCCCAACGATGATGTCTGCGCCAGGGCCGGCGCGGCATCGAGCGCGCCGCCAAGAAACGCGATCGCGCTTGCCCCAAGGCTCCTATCCAGCAGCGACCGGCGCGAAAGACGGGCCGGGATCATGTCGCGTAATGCCGGGTTCCCACTCGTGTTGGAACCCTCGGGTCGTTCGTCAGTCGTCGGAGAGTCGGCGCTCACTGCGTATCCTTTACTTCTGAAAAAATTCTTCGCAGCAACAGGCGCGCAGCAGCGGCAACCAACGATGCGGCGTTGTGATTCCGGCGTCAGCGCTGTCCGTTGATCCGGCTCAGCGATGGCTTCAAGCCGTGGTAAGCGCGAAGCAGGCGAGACACTACTGAAGCGTCATTGCCGCACTGCGTCGGTCGCGTGACGTTTCGATTAATGAAAGATGGCCCGGCGGCACGACAGCCTTACGCCGGAATATTCACGGCGATGCGGCGAGGCCTGGCTTTGTTTCGCACCCGCCAAGGAATATTTCCCGAGGTGGATGATAAGGACCGCGTAGGTACCGGAAGCGGGCCGGCTGAAGGACGCCTTCTATCCGGCCGGCCAAGCAAGACGACGGGTTCGTTCGCGCGAGAAGCGCACGCAAGACCTCCGCTTCATACAGGCGTCGGTGCTCCGAGGTATCTTTCTCGGTAGATGCGGGCAAAGGCAAAGACGCAGGCAATAAGGAGCGGACTCAAGATGCCGCCGATGAGGCCATAGACCTGGACACCGCCCAGGACGCCGAGAAACAGGAGCGTGATCGGAAGCCGCGAATGCTGGCCTACGACCAAAGGCCGAAGAAGATTATCGATTAGGCCAACCACGAGCAGGCCCCAGACGACCAGACCGATGGCAGCGCCCCTGTGATCGGTCAGGAACAGGTAAGTGGCCGCCGGAACCCAGACAACAGCGGCGCCCACGACGGGCACAATCGAGAAGAGCGTCGCCGCGAACCCCAGGAGCACGGGAAATGGCGCTCCAAAGAGGGCGAGACCGATGCCCGTCATCGCGCCCTGGGCCGACGCGGTGACCACCGTTCCCCGGACGATCCCGACGAGGGTGCGATCCAGGCTTTCCAAAACAAGGAGCTTGTTCGGCGTTTCCATGGGGACAAAATCGAGGAGATTCACGATCATCCGCGGGCCATCGCGCAAGAAGAAGAACAAGGCGAAGACAAAGATCACGGCCTGGAAAAGGAACACGAAGAACTCGCGCACAACCATGGCGCCGATCAGAGTCACGCGATTGCCAATTTCTCGAACAGCTTCCACCGCAACGCTTCGAAGATTGAGCCCCACCAACGCGCCATAGCCCGTCACCTTTTCCCAGATGAGTGCGATGGGAGCCGGCAGGCGTCCCTGGGCAAGGGCTTGGCCCGGCCCATCCTGGGTCGTGAGCCATGAGCCCAAAGCGGGCACCGCGGCTTCAGCTTCCCGCAGCAATACCCAGACCAGAACGGTGATCGGGAGGACGACCGTCACCACCGCGAAAATCGTCGTCAGCAGCGACGCGCCGGTGGCGTTCGGAATCACGCGCTTGATGAGAGGAAGCACCGGAAAGACGACAAGCGCCAGCATCACAGCGCTTAGCAAGGGTGCGACGAATGGGCTGAGGATGCGGATCAGCTGGTAAATCAGAAAGGCGTAAATCACGAAGAAGAAGATGGCGAACAACCGATTCCGGTCGAACTGCCAAGGCGGATCTGCTTGTCTTAAAGGTGTCTCGGCGTTTGGCGCGCCGCGCTCGTGATTGGACATTCTCGAGTCTTCCATCTTTCGGCCCTCCGAGGGGCACAGGCGAGCGATGACCGCGTCATCGTTCTCGCTGTCGTGATCGCCCGCCGATCATTGCGCCTCAGCTCCATTTCTCGCTTAAGTCCCCGAGTTCCATCTTGCGAACCGGACCGCGCGCGGTGCGTTCATATTCGGCGATAAATTGGGCTCCCGCCAGCAAGACGATGGCCCCGAGCTCAGCGCTAATCATAACACCGACGGCGGTCGCGAGCGTGCCGTATACGGCCTGGATTTGGGATACGGTCGCGTAATACCAGCCCAGCACATGGCGCGTTATTTCCCAAAGCCCCGTGGCCACCGCACCTCCCACCAAGGCGTGTCGGATGGAAAGGTGGCCTACGGGCATCACCAAGTAGATCGCCGAAAGCAGGACGACTTCTCCCAAGACGCCAACCAGATAAAGGAGCGCCGTCGAAACCGGACCCAGCGAATGGAGCTGGCCCAGCACCGATATGTTGCGGGTTCCCACGACCTGCAATAGCCCCGATACGACGGTCACAACGACCAGGCCGGTCGTCAAGAACATGATGAAGAGATACGGCATGACCGCCGAAACGACAAAGTGCCGCCGCCGAATTGAAACGCGATGAAAGAAGATAACGGACATAGCGTTCTCGAGCGCGGTGAAGGCGAGCGAGCTGAAGAACAACATCGTCAGCAGGAGGACCGTCCCGACGGCCGTGCCGTGCACGAGGAAGGTCCGCAGCCCGTCCACCAGCGCGCCCGATTGCCCCGGCATGACGAATTCGAGGTACTCGCCTAACACCAGAAGGACGCGTTCTTCCGGGAAGAGCCGAGAGAGCAGCATCATCGCGAGAATCAGAAGAGGTATAAGAGACAGCATCGCGTAATACGCAACCGCGCCCGCGAGAAGGAGGCCTTGGCTGGCGCGAAATTGGTGGAACACGCGGAGCACGAATCCCCACGGATCCCGCAGCACCCGCGCGGCGGCCCGCCTGGCCGCAGCCCGCTTCGCTCTCTGCTGAGCTTTCATCTTCACCTACGGGAGATCACTGCATGAAGCTTTAGCTCGGAGCTCGCGACCCGTCTTGATGCACGTCAAGCGACGCAGGGCCGCGACTGTGCGGACTTCTGGAACCCGCAAGGGCGTCAGAAGGAAGAGCCGACGATAGAGTGCCAACTATTAGAGTGCGAAGGCGAGATGAAGACCGCACTTCATATAAGCTATCGGCGGCTTTCCCGTAAGAAGAAGAGCGTTAGCAAGAGCATCGATCCGGGCGCGGTCACGATCCACGGCGATCCAAGCAGCAAGAGGGTCGGGGAGAATTTGGGGTAGAAATACACAAAGGCGATGATCGGGGTGATCAAGCCGTTGGCCAGAAAAAACCACCGAAGCCAGTTCTCCAATCCCTGCCTCGCAAACACTGGGATCGCGAACAAGGTCGCAAGGCCCAACGCGATGTAGCCCAGCGCATCAACAACCCAGAAAAGCGAGTGAGGTGTCTGCACGATCGCCGGATTCGGAGCCTCGAACGGAATCACCGCAGCTAATTGAACGGTGTAGTTC
The DNA here is from genome assembly GCA_965279655.1 of Rhodospirillaceae bacterium. GTDB lineage: Bacteria > Pseudomonadota > Alphaproteobacteria > Rhodospirillales > Rhodospirillaceae > SCTM01. The sequence goes on along the minus strand of OZ257255.1, from coordinate 99,230 downwards.
AAGGTGACGTAGGTGACATATATCGCGGAAAAAAGAACAGCCGCATGACTCCAAAACTTCTTTTCGCCCTCCGTGACGTGGTGAAGGGCGATCATCGCGAGCAGGAATGGCGCTGCGATCAGGAGAGAAAAACCATAAATCAGAATCCCATCCCATGGCGGGCCAACGATGCCCATGAGTTGCAGGATTTGGGCCACGGAATATCCGAATGCTGCGCCAAATGCGGTTAGCGCCGACCAGAAGCCGATCCGGTAAATTTTGCTTTGGACGCCCATGAGAAAACCCATTCGCACAATCCGGACTGACGAGACGGGGCACTCCCGGACGATCACGGATTGCAAGTCTGTCGACAACAGTCCGGCCCTATCTGCGCCCACCTCGATCGACAGAGGATGAGGATGGCGCTAGGCGCGTTGCGATACTTGATATCTTCTGAGGCCAAGCCACATTGACGGGCATCAATCTGGCGCCCAATCGAAAAGTATCCCTTGGGGACCCTGCGGGGAGCGATCACTCCATTGATTCCGATCAATGCTCGGTTCTGATCGCAGGGATAGTTATCTCAAAGCCGTATTGCCAGCCCCCCTGCCATTGGAAGCTTATGAATTTCCGTCTCCCGCTCCGCGCCGGAATAAGCGTCGCCGTCATGGTCGCAAACCTGGTGATCGTTGGGACGGCCGTCGCGGGAGATCCCGAGGCCGGACGGATCGTCGCCCAGGCCGTGTGCACCACCTGCCACATCGTTTCGCTCGATCAAAAGATATGGCCCATCTATCGGCTCGATCTCCCGACATTCGAGGAAATCGCAGGCACAAAGGATCTCACCGAGTCACAGATTGTCGCCGTGCTGAAAGGCGATCACGCCGCGTGGCCCAACTCACGCAACATGCCAAATGTTGGACTGACCAATACCCAGACGCAGGACGTGTCCAGCTTTATTCTCAGTTTGCGGCCCCGCAAACGCTGAGGGTTTCGCAGCGTTGCCGGACTGATGGTGACGCGGCCAAAGCTTGATCGGCGTCAATGCCGCGCCGCCACGCGCGCTATCTAGTTGACTTGCAACATGCGCGCGAAGGACAAGGCACCGGGATGACGGGGAACGCGAGATTCATTCTTCTGGTTTGCGGATTGAGCGTTGCGTTAAACATCGCGACGACCGCATTGGGGCAAGCGGAAACTGGCCCGATTTCCCTTTATGCTCCCCTCTCGCCGAGGTCCCTGAACATCTCCGCCGAAAGCGCCGCGACCGGCTATGCCCAGTTCACGGTGGATCGAACCAATCTCACGCTCAACTGGTTCGTGACATTTCAAGGCCTGACCTCGCGGCCGACCAGCGCGGCGATCTACCGGCCAGGAACAGGCATACCCGAGATTCAGATCGACATGGCAAAGGGCAAGCCGGATAGCCCGCTGATCGGATCGACCACGCTAAATTCCGACCAAGCCGCGGAACTTCTTTCGGGCTTTCTTTACGTGGACATCGGCACGCAGAAATTCACCGGCGGGGAACTTCGCGGTCAAATTCGCCGGGCGCCGCCGAGCTGACAGTTTGCATAGGCCGGCGGCCCAAGGCGTGGGCCTGGTTGCAGACCTGAGCGATACCTCCCAGCCAAGAACCGGGGCAACATGGATACACCTGTGGACTTGAAGGTAGAGCTTCACGCAACGGAGGAGCGGCTTCTTGCAGAGCTCCGGACAATGCGCAGAGGGATTCGCTCAATCCAACAAGACGCGCCGGGTGTCCGGCACGCGCTTACTGTTGGACAGCGGTTTGCGGACACCGTCGCGGCGACGATGGGCTCCTGGCGATTCATCCTCATCCAATCCGTCGTTTTGATGCTCTGGATCGGCATCAACGTCACAGTCTATATGCAGCAGTGGGACCCCTATCCATTCATTCTCTTGAACCTGGTGCTTTCGTTTCAGGCCGCCTACGCGGCGCCCTTCATCATGATGAGTCAGAACCGGCAGCAGGACATCGATCGAAAGGCCGCGGAGAACGACTACCAGGTCAATATCAAGGCCGAGCTTGAAATCGAACTGCTGCATCAGAAGATCGATGATCTTCGGGAGACTGAGGTCGTATACCTGACCAAGGCCGTGCGGGAGCTGACCGCATTGCTGAGCAGCGAAAGAAGCGGGCTCGGTGTCGCGTCGAGTTAGAGGGCCCGCTGCCTCTACATCAATGCGTTCGCGCGGAAGCGCCGAATTGACCCTCTAGGGAATCGGCCGGCTCCCCGGTGTATCGCAGAATGAACGCCCGCAAGGCCTCCTTCAGTTGGGCAGACCGGGCGTGATCGCCGCACGCCCGCGCATAGCGGATGTCATCCCGAAACATCGTCCAGATGCGCATGCGGCCTTCGATGGTATGGGCGAGATCGCCACCCATTTCAGCAGCCACGATTTGCGGCAGATGTTCGTGCGCCGCGATCGCCGATATCTCGTCTTCTGTCAATTCGCTCAAGCACATGCAGTCTTCCAACGTGAGCATGACGGTCACTTCCTTTTCGCTGGGCGGGCATCACCGCAAGTATCGGACGCCCAGGTACATCCACCTTGACCGCGGTCAAGTCGTGGCGCGAACGCATTTCCTTGTTGCGCTTGCGCAAATTGATACGATCAATAGCGGACCACTCTGGGTGGGAACGAGCGCGAGACGGGACAGCCAAGGATGGGCGCGAATCAAGCGACCGAGGCGTCGGGCGGAAAGCGGGGAACAGTCGCGAGCGGGATTGTGCTGGCGGTCTTCCTTGGCGTCGTCCTGCTTTACTCTCTCGGTTACAACGTCAAGCAGATGAGAGATGAGGCGGCATGGGTCGACCACTCGATCGATGTTCTGCAGAATCTTGCCTTGGTCGAGCAGATGGTGCTGCGTGCTGAATCCGCTGAGCGCGGATATTTGGTGACGGCAGACGCCGCCCAAGTGGAACGGGTCGCCTTTGCACGAAAGGAACTGCTGACCCTGCTCGACCAGCTCGAGCGGATGGTTGCAGACAACCCGGAGCAGGCGCAGCGCGCGCATGCGCTGCGGCCGCTGGTCGCCGCGAGAATGACGGAAATCGACGCCATTGTCGCCGCCGGCGCAGCGGATCGTCAGGTGGCCGAAGCGCTCGTGCGCCAAGCCGACGCGACGCAACTGACGGCAAAAGTGCAGGATCTGGCGGGGATACTGAGGCGTGCCGAACTCCAACTGCTAGCCGAACGGCGGGACCGCGTCGAGGAAGTGACCTTCCTGCTGACCATCGGCAGCGCCGTCATCAGCATTTTCGCGTTGTTCAGCGCGGGTTTCGGCGCCCTCGCGTTCCAGCGGCGCAAAGCCGTGGCCGATCTTCAGGAGGTGAACGCGCAACTGGGGCACGAGCGCGGCGTCCTCGAGGGCCGCCAGGGAGAGTTGGCAGCGATCCTCGCGACCGTGCCCGACGCAATGGTCATCATCGACCGGAAGGCCGCGATCATATCGTTCAGCGCGGCGGCGCAGAAGCTTTTCGGCTATCAGCCGGAAGATGTCGTCGGGAAGAATGTAAGTATGCTGATGCCCGAACCGTTTCGCAGCCAACACGACGGCTATCTCGCACGCTACCTTTCAAGCGGACAGGCGCGCATCATCGGTATCGGACGCGAGGTGACCGGCCTGCGGAAAGATGACACGACCTTCCCTATGGAACTGTCCGTCGGCGAGGCCAAGGTGCACGGAGAGTCCGAATTCGTGGGTTTCGTTCGCGATTTGACCGAGCGTAAGGAGCGTGAGCGGCAGTTTCAGGAATCCCAGGATCAACTGTTTCAGGTGTCACGCCTGAGCACACTGGGGGAAATGGCATCCGCACTGGCGCACGAGCTCAATCAGCCCCTGGGAGCCTTGACGAATTACTTGAATGCCGCGAAGCGCACATTGCAGAACAATGGCGCCGAAGCGGTGACACGCGTAACCGAGTTGATGGATAAGGCCGTGGAGCAAGGGCTGCGCGCGGGAGCGGTCATCCGGCGCTTGCGTGAATTCATCGCCAAGGGCGAGACCGACCAAACCAGCGGCAGCCTCAAGGCCTTGGTGCAAGAGTCCCTCACCCTCGTGTTGCTGACAGTGAAGGATAAGGGTGTCAGCATCGACGTTCGATTGGACCCGAAGCTGGACCTGGTGATCATGGACAAGGTCCAGATCCAACAGGTCATCGTGAATCTGCTGCGCAATGCGATCGAAGCCCTCGACGGGCGGGATGTGCGCGAGATTACGGTCGCGAGCGAGCCTGAAGGTGAGAAACATATTGCCATTGAGGTCCGGGATACCGGGCCCGGCGTCGCGCCGGAAATGCTGGAGCGGCTATTCCAGCCGTTCGCCACGACCAAGCAGGAGGGAATGGGCATCGGCCTGTCGATCTGCCGCAAGATCGCTGAATCTCACGGTGGCCGGTTGACCTACCATCCCAATCCCCGCGGCGGCGCGGTTTTCAGACTGACGCTTATCCTCGCCGCGCCCAACCAAGCCGCAGCCTAGCTAACAAGGTTGCCGTGACGCGATCAGCGTCGTCGTGAGGGGGAGCCCGATCCCGTACGATGCAGATATCATCGCACCCCAACCGGTTGCCGCTTTGACCGCAATCATCCCGGAGAACCGGCCAATCGGCTGACGTCTTGACCGGCATCAAATGCGAAATGCGGCGGCGAGGGCAGACTGTCGCGGATCGCAACTTTGAACCCAAGGCTTTCGCGAGGGCTCGTCGTGCCCATGACCACCCGCAGACCCGGCACGTACCTTCTCATCCTCGCTGCGATTGCCGCGGTCGTTTGGGGTTTGGCGGCAATTGAGCCTGTCAGCCGCTCCACCTGGGCGCTCGAGAACATACTGTTGTTCGTTGGCGTCGCTTGGCTGATCTCGACCTACGCAGCGTGGCCGCTGTCCAACATCTCCTATACCCTCGTTTTCGTTTTTCTCGTCCTGCACGTCATCGGCAGCCATTACACCTATTCGCTGGTGCCCTACGGCGACTGGTTGCAGCTGATTTTCGGCCAGGAACGCAATGCGTACGACCGCCTCCTGCATCTTCTCTTCGGATTTCTTCTTTTTCTGCCCTGGCGGGAAACCTGCGAACGCGCCTTGGGCCTCCGCCGGTCGCAGGCAGGCGTGGTCGCGGTCCTGATCATCAGTTCAATCAGTGCCGCCTACGAAATCATGGAGTGGGTTGCAGCCGAGTTCGTCGATCCTTCCGACGCCATGGGATACATTGGCGCGCAGGGCGATTTCTTCGACGCCCAGAAGGACATGGCCTTGGCTATTATGGGAGCAGTCGCGGCCCTGGCGATTGACGTCGCGGTGAAGACCGGTCGCCACGAATCGCCGGGCGATTTTCCGCGAGCGCACCCGCCAGCTTGACCAGCGTCAAGGGCGGCGGCGGCGTCCGCGTTAAGGTAAATCATGTCTAGTGTTGGTGGCTTCCTTACCCCGATCTGCGCGGGTCTTGCGCTGTTTTGCAGTCTTGTCGCCGCGATAGCGCCTGCACGCTCGATGACGCTGGAGGAACTCCAAGAGGTCCACCTTGGTCAAGTTCATCAGGCACAAGAAATCCAGGACTTCTGGACTAGCGCAAATCGCGAGGTGCTATCCCGGGCCATCGCGCAACGGCCGGACCACGGTCTTCCGCCCGAACCCAGCTGCGCGTCCGATCTTCGCGACCCAATTCAGGCGACGCTTTGCTTGATCCGCCATGTCCATGCGCTTCGCTTCGGATCGGCATCGACCGTGATCGCGGAGACCGACGGACGCTTGCCCCCGCCCCCGCCGCCAAAGATGGAAGCGTTGATTGATTCCTTGCGCGGGGAACGCCTGTCTGAATACCTCGACAGCCTCGCGCCGCCGACCTCCGCGTACCGCGACTTGATGGCGGCGTTGCAACATTACCGGGGGATTTCGGAGCAGGATTGGGCACCCCTGCCCGACACGGAGGAGATCCTTCCCGTCGAGCATGTCGCACTCTTCGAGGAAGTCGGGCGGCGGTTGCGCATCGAAGGCGATTTGGCCGATCCGGCCACAGATGCGGGCGAGATTGCCGCAGCCGTTCGCCGCTTTCAGGCCCGCAACGGCCTCGTTCCGGATGGCCGGATCGGGAAGCAGACGATCGCGTCCTTGAACGAAGGGCCGCGCCGCCGTGCCGCGCGCATTGCGGTGGCGTTGGAGCGGTGGCGGCAGGGACCGCATGAATTTCCCAGCGAGCGGATCGAGGTCAACGTCGCCGACGAGTCCGTCCGCTTCTACTGGGAGGGACGGGTGGTGCTCGAACTCCGCGCCATTGTCGGCGCCCTCAAACATCCCACGCCTGTGCTGGCGGCATCGATCACGGCGGTGACATTCAATCCGTCTTGGACGATACCGAATTCCATCGCCAGCAAGGAGATCCTGCCGAAACTCCGCCGGAACGCGGGATACCTCGCCGCTCACGAGATTGAGATTCTACGGCGCGACGACGACCCTTATGGGCTGAATGTCGATTGGCATCGCGTGAGAGCGGAACGCTTTCCTTTCCAATTGCGGCAAAAGCCGGGGGCGAAGAATCCGCTGGGCGCCGTCAAGTTCGAGATGGCGAATACCGACGCCGTCTATCTGCACGACACCCCGGACAAGACGCTGTTTCTGCGGCCACAGCGGACTTTTAGCCACGGCTGCATCCGCGTTGAACGGGCCGCGGAACTTGCCGCTGAGGTACTGGCCGCGCTGGGCGCCGCGGCGGCGGACCATGACATCACCTCGGCGGAGACCTACACCGCTCCCCTCGATCGCCCGTTGCCGATCTTCGTTCTGTATCGCACGGCCTTTGTCGACGAACGCGGCCAACTGCAATTCCGTCCCGACGTCTACCAGCGCGACCCCGTCATCGCCGGCGCCTTGGGACTCGACCTCGTCAAACCTGCACCCACTCCAGCGGGGAAGGACGTCTCTTGCGCGCCGACCGCACCGTTGGCGAGCGCCGTTCCCGGGTGACCTTCCCGGCAGTTTGATCCCGATCAAGGACCCCGCCCGGGGCCGTGTTGAAATAGACGCACGATACGCCGACCCGCGAAGGGAGCGAGCGGAGGCCCTGATGAACTACATCGCTGACGCATTCCTCTACGTCCTACGCTTGTTGGCCGGGAGCGCAGGCCCGATTCCTGGCCTGAAGCGGGATTCCGAATTGGGCCCTTCGCTGGATCCAGAATGGTTCATGCCCCCCATCGCGGAAGCCGTTCGCTCGCGGCCTTGGGCAGCGGCACTCATTCTCATGTTCATCGCATTGATTGCGTTGTGGACGTTTCGCACTGACGAGTAGTGCAGGTTTGCGAGCACAGGAACGTGCGGAGGCTATCGCGGCCGCGCCTTGCGAATTGCCTCTGATTTGCATCTGAAAGTGATGTGTCGCAACGGTTGATCGGGGTCAAGGCGCACGCCGGCGCTTCGGCGAATGATGGCTTCGTCAGCAACCCAGGAGATCGCTATGTCACCCTCTGAGATCGCCTTTCTGTGTCTGGTCGGCGTTTCCTTCACGACCTTCGCTTGTACGATGGCCTTCGTGTGCACTTGGTCGCGGCAGCGGTAAGCACGCTTCCTATTTGCCGATCGCGGCCCTGACGCGCTCCAAGAGTTTCTGCCGCGTTTCGTCGTCGGGTGCCGCATCGAGCTTCCCTTTGAGCGCCAGGATGCTGGCGGCGTACTGGTTGTGCCAGTCCGCGGCAAGAGAACTCGACGACGGCGCCCGCGCCCGTACCGAGACCGTCTCAGCGCCATGTTCCGTCAGTCGGATGGTTTCACCGAGAAGCGGCAGCTTGATGCGCGCCGCGGGGAGTCCGCTCTGTGTCAGGACCTCGCGCAATTTCTCCCGTGCCGCGTCCTCGCCGTGCACCAGGATGAAGTCTCCCTTCACCGGCAACCGCGCCCGCGCCCAGGCGACCAACTGAGCCTGATCCGCGTGGCCTGAGTATTCGTCGATCTTTCTGATGTTTGCCACCACGGCGACTTCCTCGCCTTGGATCCGGACCATCTTCGCACCGTGGGACAACAGGTGGCCGAGCGTGCCCGGCGCCTGATAGCCAACAAGCAGGACCGTCGTATCCGGCCGGGCAAGGTGCGCCTTGAGGTGATGGCGGATGCGGCCTGCGTCGCACATCCCACTCCCGGCCATGATGATGGCGCCGCCGCTTAACCGATTCAGCTTGCGGCTTTCGTTCGCGTCTTCGACAAAATGGATATCGGCCGCTTCGAGGTCGAGTACACCCTCCCCGTTGTCCCCGTTCAGATGAGCGGCAAACACCTTGGTCGCCTTTATGGCCAGAGGCGAATCAAGGAACACCGGCACATGGGGCAGCTTCTTTTCAGCGAACAGCTGAGCGAGATCGGCCAGGAGTTCCTGGGTCCGTTCGACCGCGAAGGCGGGGATCAAGACAAGTCCGTGACCCTGCAGCGCCGGGCGCAGTTCCGCCGCAAGCATATCGCGGCGCTGGTCTGACGTGGCCGGGAGACGTTTGCGGTCGCCATAGGTAGATTCCATGATCACATAGTCGACGCCGGCCGGCGCCTCCGGGGATCCGTGGAAATCCTTGTTGCCGGGTCCAATATCGCCGGAGAACAGCAGGCGTCGTGTGTCGCTCGAGCCCGCCTCACCGGCTTCACTGATTTCCAGTTCGATGGAGACGGAGCCGAGGATATGGGCCGCATCCCAAAAGCGCGCGCGAAAACCCGGCGCCACCGCGATCCACGCACCCAAGCCGTGCGGACGCAGGCGCGACAGCGAGGCCTGCGCCTCCGCGTGGGTATAGATCGGCGTGACTTCAGGACGCCCGCGTTGGGCGTTGCGGCGGTTGAGGCGCTCCACCTCGAGTTCCTGAATGAACCCGGAGTCCGGCAGGACGTAGTCCAAGAGGCCCGCCGTGGCGGCGGTGGTGTGGACGGGTCCGGCGAAACCGTGACTCACAAGCCGCGGAATCAATCCGCAATGGTCGATATGCGCATGCGTCAGCAGCACCGCCGCGATCGTCGATGGCGTGAACGGAAACGCTTCATAGTTGAGGCTTTTGGCCGTCTTGCTGCCCTGAAACATCCCGCAGTCGATAAGGATTCCGGCGCGGCCGGTTCGCACCTCGAAGCAGGAACCGGTAACGGTGCCGCAGGCCCCGTGAAAAGTGATCTTGAGACTCACGTGCGCATCTCCAGAGGCTGTGCGAGAGCGTCAGCGATCGCGCTCTCCATCGACATTCCATTCGTCGGATGGTCGATCGTATCGGCGGATGTGACATACCTTACACCCGCCGCGTGGAGGCCGAGCACGGCTCCGGCATCGCATAGCGCATGGGTGACGTAGACATCAATCGTTTGCGCTCCGCCTTCCTTTAGATCGGACGCGAGGGTCGCAAGCGTCGTGCCGCTGGAAATAATGTCGTCGACGATGACGATGCGGCGGCCGCGGAGCCGGAGGCCCTCCGGCAGCGCCATGCGGACGGCTCTGTCTCCGAGACGTTGTTTGGTCGCCACGCCGGCTTCGGCCCCGAGCGCGGTGGCCACCGCCTTGGACATAGGCAGCGATTCCTCATCCGGACCCATCACCAGCGCATCCCGGCCGCAGCCGTGATACTGCGCGAGGGCCGCCATTGCGGCAGCCGCAGAGAGAACGATACCGGGCTTGCCCTCCAGCGCTTGCTCGAGGCGGGAGGTCCGATGTAAGTGCGGGTCGACCGTAATCACCCGATCGAAGTGCGCGGCGATGAGCTTGCCGAAGGTGCGCTGACTTACCGCTTCGCCCGGATGAAAAGCGCGGTCCTGCCGCATATAGGGAAGATACGGCGCGATCAACGTGATCGCCCTTGCGCCCTGATCCCGCAAGGCATCCGCGGTCAACAGAAGATCCATGATCTTAGCGTTGGGCCGGTGGAGGTCGACGTAGATCGCCGGGTGTGTGCAGGCGAGCGGGATCGTTACGAGGCTTTCGCCATCGGGAAACGCGCGTACCGCAATTGTGCGGCACGGCACCCCCAAGCGGGCGGCGACCCGTTCCGCCTTTTGGGCGACATCAGGTAGGCAAACGATCGCATCTACGACCACGGCCGTGGTTGGATTCATGCGACCGTATATCCGTTGTTCAGGGCGGCCCCTTCGACGGCGAAGTCGAAGTCAGTCGATACGTCGGCATGGATACGGTACAGGGGCTCGCCCGCGCGAACCGCATCCCCCATCTTCTTCAAGAGATCTAAACCTGCGGCCTTGGAAACCGGCGCGCCGGCAAGACGGGCGATCCGCGCCAGCCGCAAACAATCCAGTTGCGTGACGATTCCGGCACGGGGCGCGACGATCTCGGTCACCCGAGCAGCGGTCTGTACGATTTGGGGCGGCGGACCTTGGGCCGCGCAAATACGCTCCATCGCTGCAAGCGCGGCTCCGCTTTCGAGGAGCCGGCGCGCGGTGCGCACCCCCTCGCCGCCCCGCAACGCCGGATCGAATTCAAGAATTCGGCCTGCAAGCATCAACGCCCGTTCCCGGAGGTCCGCGGGCGCGTCCGGCGCATTGCGCAGAACCGCCATCACGTCGCGCGCTTCCAACGCCGGACCGATCCCACGTCCGACTGGCTGGGATCCGTCGGCAATAACGACCGCAATCTGAAGGCCAATGGCGTCGCCGACATGCTCGAATAGTTTCTTCAGGCGTGCAGCCGAGGCCGCATCACGGACCTTGGCGGTCGGTCCGACGGGCATGTCGATTACGATGTGGGTGGAGCCGGCGGCTGCCTTCTTGGAAAGGATCGACGCGACCATCTGTTCGGGCGTGTCGATACCCAGGGGGCGCTCAACCGAAATCAGGATGTCGTCGGCCGGTGAGAGGTTCACGTGTCCGCCCCAGACGAGGCATCCGCGCTCGCGGCCCACGATTTCCTTCATGCGCTCCATGCCGATATCGACGTTCGCCAACACTTCCATCGTGTCTGCCGTTCCCGAAGGCGAGGTGATCGCCCGGGAGGAGGTCTTGGGAATGGGCAGTCCGTGTGCCGCGACAATCGGCACGATGATCATCGACGTGCGGTTGCCGGGAATGCCGCCGATGCAGTGTTTGTCCATCACCGCGTCGAACTTGGCCGGGGCCTGGTCCCACCGCAACCGCGTGCCGGCGGCCGCCATTGCGCGCGTCAACGCAAGCACTTCTGCCGTCGTCATGAAGGCCGCACAAGACACGAGGAATGCAGCGATCTCGATCTTGGAATAGCGTTGCGCCGAGATATCGGTGATGACGGCGGCGATCTCGGTATCGCTGAGCGTTTCGCCCGAAATCTTACGCCGTACGGAGTCCAGGCTCGCCGGCGGGCTTGCCAGGGAAAGCGTCACCTCCGCGCCCACGGGCAATCCCAGGGCCTCGAATGCGGCGGCACTCAAGCCGACCTCGTTGCTGCCGACCAACTCATCGTTTTCAACGACGTTCACTGTAGCAACAATCGCCCGCCCGAGGCCGTCGCCAGCCGCCTTAATGACGACGCGGTAGATTGTCTTAAACGTCTCGGGTTTGTAGAGGGCGCAGCTTGCGCTCAGAAAGGCGATGTGTTCGCCATAGGTCTGTATGCCGATCCGGCGCAGATGAAGGGTAGAACGCATCAGTATACCGCCGTCCACGTGTCGATGTGTCCGCGCCAGTATACTTGCTCCTGCCCGTCGATCACCCACGCTACGCGTCCGTAGCTCGGGATTCGGCGTCCGCCGATCGTACGGTAGCGACTGTACTCGGCGCACCACGGCGTTTCGACAAGGCTTCCGCCAACTGCGCGAGGGCGGCTATCGGCAGTGATCCGACAGACGTCGCCGTCCGCATCCACGTGGAAGCACACCTCACAGTAACGTGAGCCGACGCCAATCCCGGCGGCCAGTGTGCCGCTCCCCATCACGCGCCAGACGATATCGCGATTGAATAGGATCGCGTCAGGGTTCCACATCAATTCTGCTAGGTAGCGCATCGCTTCGCCACGGTAGACGGCGTCCGACGGCGAGAGATTGGCCACGCGTATCGTACCGAACAGCCGAGCTTCGAGCTGCGCCGAACCGTCTATCAGCGCGTCGAGGACGGTCACGGACATCGGCCCGAACCGTACACGGGCGTCCCACAAGAAAGCGGGTTGCGCAACCACGGCAAATTGATCCGCGGTGAAGCCGATTGGATTTCCGCCCAACGTCACGTTCATCACGCCGGATTGTGAGAAATGCACAAGGCGCGGCGGATGACGACGGGGAGAGCCGGCCCGGTCAGCCAGCCTCTCGACTTCGGGAGGCAAGTCGGTGCGCGGCGCGGCGGCGGGGCTGGCATGGTGCAGGATCTGCACGAGTTCCGAACGCCGGCGCTGGAACGAGCGACGAGCGGAAAAAAGGCCAGCAATGGCTACTAGCGCCGCGCCAGCGGCGAGGAAGACGCCAAACCCGCTCACCGACCGTCCCCCTGCTTCATCATCAAATGACTCTACGGGAGATCGGGAAGCGCCCAGTTGACGGTCGTCAAGCCGGGCGGAGGATGTCGACTGAAAACGTCGACGCCGCGACCCAGGGGAAGGCTGGGCCGCGGCGCCGTTTACGCGGAGCTTATGAGGGGGGAGGGGTGCTCCGCGAAGCTGTTAGACGTCGCCACGCACGAACTTGAGCCGCTCACGATCGACCAGCCGGACGTCGTTGACGCCTGCCATCGCAATCGTCCCGGCCCGTTTCAGGCGCGTTAGGGCGCGGCTGACGGTTTCAATCACCATGCCGAGGTAGTCCGCGATGTCGGTCCGGCTCATGGCGAGATGAATGTTCTCGCGGGATTGGGATCTGTCGGCCATGTCGAGGAGGAACCAGGCGATGCGCTCGTCCGCGGACTTATGCGTCAACAGGACCATGCGCTGATACGCAGAGTGAAGCCCACGCGCCGTGATGCGTTGAATGGCAGAGGCGAAGGGCGGACTCTCCGCAAGCAGCCGTTCCACCGTCCGTCGCGGGTATTTTAGGGCAACCAGATCGGTGACTGCTTCGACGGAAAAATAGTGGCTGCCTTGGCTGTCAAACCCGACGTAGTCGCCGGGCAGCAGGAATTCGTACACCTGCCGATGCCCATCGGACATGATCTTGAAGGCCATCGCATCGCCGCTAATGATCTTGTAGCAGAAGTCAACCTCCTCGCCTTCGGCGATCAATTCACTGCCGCGGGGAACGCGGACCCGGGTCGCCGACTGGGCAAGCAAATCGAATGATTCGGTCGGCCCAGCGACCTTCCTGGCGGGCGTCCCGCCCATCTGCCAAGCCGCCCCAAAGCGTGTCCCGCTGGATGTTCCGGATTGAACGGTCATCATGGTAGTCTGTCCCCACTGAGGTCGCGTTGTGGGAAGAGGTTTACGTCGCGACCGTGATTGGGGAAATTCGCAGTATCCCGTACGCAGTACTACGTAGACCGGGATGGCTTCGACCAGATTGGATCTCGGACAGCTTCAAACTCCGCGGGGCAATTGTCGTTTCTTGAATACCGATCGAAAGGAGGGGCGGCTGATGCCGAATCCGACAGTCCTTGTTGTTGACGATGACGAACCCGTGCGCGATTCCCTGCAGGCGTTATTGGAGTCGGCTGGATACGTCGTGGCGACTTTCGCCTCCGGGCAAGCCCTTCTGGCCGGCATTGGCGGCCATGACGCCGTCTGCCTGGTCGCGGATATCCGCATGCCGGAAATGGATGGCATGGAACTGCAACAGGAAATGGTGCGCCGTGAGATCGCACTTCCGGTGATCTTCGTGACCGGTCACGGCGATGTCGCGCTCGCAGTCCGGGCCATGAAGGCCGGATCCTTCGACTTCATCGAGAAGCCCTACGACGAAAACACGCTGCTTCAGAGCGTCGAGCGCGCGATTGCCGCATCTCACCAGCGAGCCTCGGCGGATGCCGACCGTGCAGCTGCCCTCAAACAACTGGAAAGCCTGACGACCCGGGAACGGGAGGTGCTGGACCTGCTCGTGGCCGGCCGGGCCAACAAGGTGGTCGCCCACGAACTCGACATCTCGCCACGGACAGTGGAGGTGCACCGGTCAAGGGTCATGGAGAAACTGCACGCCCGCAATCTTTCCGATCTGGTGCGAATCGCGATTGCCGCGGGACCGGAAAGGGTGGTCGGTAAGTAGTACTACGTACTTAGGACTTCTACGTATTTTGCCCCGGCATTGCGAAGCGTAGGTTTTCGGCAACCCCAATTGCCGGACCTGACATGCGCCCTGTGCCCACCATTACGATCGTTGAGGACGATGAAGCGGTTCGCGATTCCTTGGCGGAGTTGCTGCGATCGTACGGATTCGAGGTGCGCGGCTACAATTCTGCGCTCGCCTTTCTGGCAGACCTCAAGAGCGATCATTCCGACAGCAGCTGCGTGATCAGCGACCTTCACATGCCGGGCATGAACGGCCTGGAACTCCTGGAACTCCTGCGCACCCGCAACCAGCGTATGCCGATGATCCTGGTCACCGGCCGGAGCGACAGCGCTCTGAAGGAGCGTGCCCGGCGCTGCGAGGCAGTGGCCCTTCTCGACAAACCCGTCAGCGAGGATGCCTTGCTGGATGCCATATCCCGCGCTCTCAACAAGACCTTGGAGACACCGCACATGCACCTGAAATCCATCCGCCTGGAACTCGCCCGATCCGTGCAGCATCCTCAAGGCGATGCGCAACACGCCTACGTCTTCCGCGCGCCCCTGGACCTTACGGGCCACCTCGATCCCGACGCGTGGCAAGCGCAGCGCGATCTGTGCACTGTTCACCGTTTCGAGGGGGGCCGCGAAATCGAGACCGGCACCCTGCGTCGGAGCGGCGGCGGTCGGTGGGTGTTCAGCTACCTTCCGGGGACGGAAGACGACGAGCCGATCTTCCGCCTTTCCAAGCATATCTTCGCGCCCGGCGAGTACGTCACGATCACCGAACACGACGGCGTCGAACGGACTTTCAAGGTCGCATCCGTCGAAGATTGGCACCCGGGCGCGCCGCAGGCCGGTGGTGGACAGGCCGGCAATCGCCGCGCCGGCGTCTAGCAATTCCTAACGATGCCGACGGGCGCCTCCTCACGCCACCTTTACCTTCCCAAACTGGTGACCTCCCTCCGCGAAGGTTACGGGGGCGCCGCGCTACGGACTGACGCGCTGGCTGGGCTCACGGTCGCCATTGTGGCCCTGCCCCTCTCCATGGCGATCGCGGTCGCGTCCGGCGTATCGCCTGAGCGCGGGCTGTATACCGCCGTTGTCGGCGGCGCGATCGTTTCCGCCCTCGGCGGCAGTCGCTACCAGATCGGCGGCCCGGCGGGCGCGTTCATCGTCCTGGTCGCCGCGACAGGCAGCACGTTCGGCCTTGAGGGTCTGCTCCTGACGGTCCTGCTGTCGGGTTTGATGCTGAGTGTGTTGGGCTTGCTGGGGGTGGGCGCGCTGATCCGCCACATTCCCCACGCGGTGACGGTCGGGTTCACCTCGGGCATCGCAGTGACGATCTTCGCCAGCCAGATCAAGGATCTCGCCGGCTTGCACCTCGCGGCGCCGGAACCCGGCCCTTTCCTGCCGAAGGTGATGGCGCTGGGCCAAGCGGCGGCAACCTTCACGCCGGCGGCCGTGGCAATCGGGCTCGGATCCGCCGCCGTGATCCTTGGAATGAGACGCCTGCGACCGACGTGGCCGGGCATGCTGATCGCGGTTGTGCTTGCGTCGCTTCTGGCAGCATTCCTCCAGTTGCCAGTCGAGACCGTCGGCAGCCGCTTTGGCGACCTGCCGCGCGGTCTGCCGCTGCCGCACCTGCCGGAGATCACGGTTCAGAAGGTCTTGCAGATCCTACCCGCCGCGCTTTCCTTCACGCTTCTCGGGGGCGTGGAGAGCCTTCTCTCCGCGAAGGTCGCGGACTCCATGACCGGACGGTTTCACCGCTCGAATATGGAACTCGTCGCACAAGGCATTGCCAACGTCGGGTCCGCCGTGTTCGGCGGCATCAGCGTCACCGGAACCATCGCCCGCACGGCCACCAACGTTCGCGCCGGCGCGCGCAGCCCCATGGCGGGCATCCTACATGCAGCCTTTATCTTTCTGTTCCTCCTCATCGCGGCGCCCCTGGCGGGATACGTGCCCTTGTGCGCCCTCGCCGGCGTACTGCTCGTGGTCTGCTGGAACATGGCTGAGCGCGAGGAGTTCCGCCGCATGCTCCGGCAATGGCCCGGCGCTACCGTCCTATTGCTGACCTTTGGCCTCACCTTGCTGGAGGACCTCACCACAGGGATCGTCGTCGGCTGCGGGGCTGCCGCGGTTCTGGCGGCGTTCGGCCGACGCGTTCCGAAAGAAGGAGCTTGATCGTGCATCCGAAGAAGATGGAAGGCTTAGGGCTTTTGACCCGCCGCGCGGCGATGCTGGCGATGGGTGGAGCATCTCTGGTGCCACAGGTGGCCCTCGCCGCACTGCCTAAGATGACCATCACGTTTCCCTGGGTGCGCGCATCGCGCCAGCATGAGACCAAGGCCTACTTCGTCATCCTCAATGAAACGGCGGAGGCGGATCGGTTGGTGCACATCGGTTCCCCATGGGCGGAGAAGTGCGTCATGCAAAAGGCGCAATGGCGCGGGATAAAAATGTCGCTGGTGGACATCCCCGAACTCACCATCCCGGCCTATAGCCGGACTGAGTTGCGACCGGGCGGAATTTGGATTGCCGTGCGATTGGCCCGCGCTGCGCGCAAAGGCGACAGCATGCCGTTCACGCTAAGATTTGAGCGGGCCGGACGCGTTGAGTTCCAAGCCGCGATCACCGACCGCATGCTCGGCGTACCTTAGGAATTTTCGTAACGTCTTCGTGAATGCACTCGAACGGCTCACTTGAGGCCGTTGCAATATGTCTTCCGAAAGTGTGGTGATCTCGCCATCGGTAAGTTGCGTATTTGTAGTGCAAATTTGGCGGTCCATATTTCCACGTGCGAGAGAGATCCGTGCACGATCCGTTCGAGCCAACTCACGCAGAAATGCAGGACGACGAAGGTACCGCGCGAAGCACGGCTCGGCTGTTGCGGGCCCGCGGTCAGACGGATCTCTTCGTCTTTCTCGCGGTAACAGCCGCTGAGGGTAGATGGGGCAGCTTTGCTGCCGCTTTGTCCGAAGTGGCGGACATCAGCGCGGATGGCGTCACGGTCTTGCTCGAGGAGCCGCGCGTCTCCTTGGGTTGGAATCACTTGTACGATGCCGCGGGTTTACCAAGATCTCTGTTCAAATTCTTCATACGTCTGCTGGCGATAGCGCGTGACATTTCGGGTGACACCGAACTGGATGAACGGCGGGCGCGCATCCTTACAGCGGCACAGACGACCGCTGAAGCTAAAGAGGCACCGGTGCCGGCGACACTGTGGAACGCCCTGTCGCTCCACTAAGTATTACGCTAGCATTGACATGGCCGAGGCAGCGTTGGTGCTACATCTTGGCGCAAAGAGACGAGTCGATCGACGACGTCCAGAAACTCCAGTCTTACTTTCAGACTGAAGTCGTCGGCATAATTGAAGCTGGTCCCGATGGCCGTATCGCCCGCATCAATCGCGGGTTCGTTAATCTCCTCGGCTATAGCGAGGAGGAGCTTCTTGGCCAAACTTTCAATTCCATCACCGATCCACAAGACCAAGCGCTCAGCCTTTCGTATCTGGAGCGCTTGAATAGCGGGGAGATCAGCGTTTGCCAGTTCGAGAAGCGATACATTTCAAAAGCTGGCAAGGCAGTTCCCGTATTGACCAGTGTTCAGGCGGGCAAGCGGGACGCGAGCGGCCGACCACAGTGGTACGTAACCTTTGTTGTCAGCCTGGCCGAAGTGCATCGCGCGCAGAACACACTTTCCATGCTCGCTGCCAAGCAGGAGCATATTTACGGCAAGACGGTGCAGGTGCTGTCCCGTGCGGTCGAGGCGCGCGATCCCTACACCGCGGGGCACCAGGAAAATGTTTCCGCGTTATGCGTTCAAATCGGAGAGCGATTGACATTGGACGCGAGCCGGATTCAGGGCCTGTATTTGGCGGGCATTGTCCATGACATTGGCAAGATTTCAGTTCCCGCGGAGTTCCTCTCAAAGCCCACAAGACTCACGCCCTTGGAATGGTCGTTCATCCAGAACCATGCCGAAACGGGCTACAATATCTTGCGAGAGGTTGATACGCCGTGGCCTTTGGCTGAGATTGTTTATCAACACCACGAGCGCATAGACGGCAGCGGCTATCCGCGCGGATTATCTGGCGACGACATTCTCCTTGAAGCACGCATCATCGCTGTCGCCGACACGGTTGATTCGATGACCAAGCCTCGGCCGTACAGGCGGGACGTAGGAGCCGAAGCCGCGATCTCCGCCCTGCGCTCCGGTGTTGCAGATCACGCGATGGATAAGGATGTCGTCGACGCCTGCCTTAGCCTGCGAACGGTATTCAATACCTAACGCCACCCGTCATAGTATTTCGAGAGATCCGCGATCTCCGCATCGGTGAGTTTCGCGGCGGACGCTGCCGCCGAAGATCATGTGGAAGCAGACAGGCCGTTTCTACCCTGGCTCGAAGACGCAAGAACCCCGCCAAATCGCTAACTTAGTGGGGTTTGCAGAGTTGGAGAGGACGCCCCGGGCGCCACGTTCTGTACGCGGTCGTTGCGAGATGAAGCATTCCTGAGCGCGACCGAGTTTGCAGGGTTGAACGGATATCTTGACCTCCGTCAGGTCTTCGGCGGCCCGGCGCTTCGGTCGGTGCGGCGGGCACTCAGAATCGCCTCCACACCGAACAGGATCAGAAGAAGTCCGCAGAAGATTTCGACGGAAACCAATATGCGCGCGATGGGAGAAACCGCGCTGAGATCTCCGTAACCAACGGTGCTGATGGTGGCGATGGAGAAATAGAGGGACTCCGCAAAGGTTATGTGGCGCATGGCTGCGCCGATCTGAAACGCAGGCTCGGGCGAATACCGGTCGAGAATCGCGTAGAGGCAGCCGAAAATGATGCTGAGCAGCGAATAGCACGTCATCAGGGCGACGGCCGGCTTTAGGAGATCGGCGACACTTTGAAGAAACTCCTCGAACAGCAAACCCGTGTCGATCAAGAACACCGCGATGCCGCGCGCGGAGAATGCCGCCACAAGTGAGATCATGGTCATTGCGGCCAACAGCAGACTGCTGGGCATGTCAGGGATGAATGGATAACGCGGAACGAGAAACGAGGCCGCGCCAATCAAACCGAGAGGCATCAACCAGAACATCGAATTGAGTAGACTCTTGACGGTTGGTTCAGCGGTCTGATGTGCCGCCGCCCTAATGGCCCGGCGGTCCCGCGCCACGCCTAACAGAAAGCCGCCCAAAGGCAGCACGAATCCCACTTGCTGCGCCAGCGGAGTCGCACCGCGGAAATTTTCACTCAAGAAGAAAACATAGACGCAAGCATATATGCCGATGGCATTGGCGAATACGGCAGCGAAGAATCCGCCGCCGTGGAGCCATCGGTGAAAGACAAATGCCAGAAACGCGACCGACAGTAACGTCCACCCCGCGATGGCGGGGTTTGTTCCACCTAAAGCCCAGGCGATGAGCCCGAGCAGGACTGTCGAGAAGGCGATCGTCGCGATGAGGTTATGATGAGGCCTGATGGTCATTGTTCTCTACAGAGCCTGGGAGCCCAACTTGCGCATTTCGGCGAACCAACGTTCCCGCCGCTTGGGCGACGCCGCTTCCACCATTCCCAGAAGGCTCTCTCGGCATGGCGCGATCCCAACAAACTTCAGGATGCTACGTTCAAGGCCTCGCACTCCATGGGCTAGGAACCAATAGCGATAGAAGAAAGCCGGCATGCCCATGGTGACAACAAGTCGCGCCGACCTGCCAGTGAGAAGCTTCCGAGGAAATCCCTTCTTCGCTGCTACATACGCCTTTCCGGGCCGAGCTACCTGCTCCAGAAACGCCTTTAGAAGTGCAGGCATCGTCCCCAACCACAGCGGGAAGACTATGACCAAGTGCTGCGCCCAGACGAAGTCATCCCATGCCGATACTAGACCGGGTGGCAGATCACCCTCCAGGTATTCCTTTGGAGATCGCAGCAATGGGAAGTCGAGGTCAGCGATATCGATCCGTCTAACGTCGTGGCCGGCGCTCGCCGCACCTCCCGCATAGGCCTCGGCCAGTGCATGACACAGATGCGGCGTCGTGCCGTCGGGATGGCCCTGGATGATCACAACGCGCGCCATCGCAAGCCTCAATGGGTCATGAGGACAGGAAGATCCGCGCGCTCCAGGATTGTCGCGGTCACCCCGCCGAAGATGGTTTCCCGCGCGCGACTGTGGCCGTAGCCACCCATCACCAGCAGGCAAGCATTCGCAGCGTGTGCCTCTTGCTGGAGGATGTTCGCGGTTGCTTTGGGCTGATCCGCGACCGTCTTTATCGTGGCGGAAAAGCCGTGCCAACCGAGGTACTCGATCGCGCGCTCGATCGGAATCGCAAACTTCTTCGGGTCGCCGACGGCGATCACGGTTACCTGAGCGCCTGTTCGAAATAGCTCTATCCCTGCGGCCAAGGCATTGGCAGCTTCAACGGTGCCGTTCCACGCCACGGCGACAGCGCCGCCGAGGCAATCTGACTTGAACGGCAGCATCAGGACGGGCCGACGCAAGTCGAACAGTGCCTCGGCCACGATCTGCTGTTGGCGCATGAAAGCCCCGCCGCGAGGACGGCCAACCACCACCAAATCGGTAACGCGATCGGTGAGGGCTGCGATTCCATCCTCGACGGCGGTTGGCTCAAACCACACGGACGGAACGGCGCAGGGAGGGTGATTGACGACCGCGAGAGGCACTTCTTTCAGAGCGGTATCGAGCGATTTCCTCGCCGCAACACGCGCCTGGGCGCGCTGCGTGGTAATGGCCGCCGCGATTTCATCGCCGTAGGCCTGCCAGAGGGGAAAGCCGCCCACAACATAGTTCGTGGCGCGGTACGGCATGGTCGTCGTCACCGCGACGTGAGCGCCAAGGCGCTGCGCGAGGTTGAGCGCGCCGGCCACGACATGACTCTCGTCATCAGTGCCGGCCAGCGGAACGAGAATATGTTTGATCGCCATGGTGCACTCCCTGCGATTGGTCCGCCCGTAAGTGCCCCATCCCGAACCGGACCTCCTTGACCTGGGTCAGTTGTCGATGGTTTGACCCGCATCAAGGCCCAGAGAGCGCATGGCATCCAGGATACGGCCGACAAGAAGCATGCCGGACCCGGCTGTGTACTGATGAACAGGAATGTGCCCATGCGCCTCATCCAAGTCCTCTCGCCCCTCCTCCTCATGGTCGCGGCCCAAGGCGCAGACGCGGCGGATGTTCAGCAAGGGGCCGCCCTCGCGCGTCAGTGGTGCATCGGGTGCCACGCCGTGGAGAATCAGACCAACGTGTCAGATCTGACGCCAAGCTTTCGATCGATCGCTCGACGGCGCGCAGGTCAAACGGACTACCTCAAGATGTATTTGGTTCGCCCGCATGCGCCGATGCCGCCGCTCAACCTGAGCAACCGGGAGATCGACGACCTAGCCGCTTACATTCTTTCCATTCCCGTATCCGATGAATAACGGTCGTTCCCGCCATTCGTATCCGTATGTGCTGCAGTTCAGCGCATCCGCCGCGAAAGAACTGGGCGCCACGGGGGGAAAGGGTGCATCGCTGGCGCGACTGACCCAGGCGCTGGGGTCGCGCGGAATTTCGGTGCCCACGGGATTTTGTTTGAGTTCGAGCGCCTATTGGAAGTTTGTTTCAGAAAACGAACTCGAAGACGTTATTTCCCGCGAGATCAAAGCCTATCGGACCGGCAGCAAGCCGCTGGCCCAGGCGGGACGAAATATCCGCCGCGCCTTCCTGAAGGCCAAGATTCCCGAAGAGGTGTTTCTTCCGCTCGAGGCAGCCTACTTCAGCCTGTGCAATGCCCTGGGCCAAACGAACCTTGCCGTCGCCGTCCGTTCCAGCGCGACCGCGGAAGACCTGCCGCATGCGAGCTTCGCGGGGCAACACGACAGCTTCCTTCATGTGGTGGGAGCGCGAAACGTTGCTCAAGCGGTGCGGGCGTGTTTCGCGTCCGCCTTCAATGACCGCGCGATCGCCTATCGCGCCGAAAACAAAATCGATCACCTGAACTTGGCGCTATGTGTGTGCGTCCAGCAGATGGTGCGGGCGGACCGCGGGGCGGCGGGCGTGATCTTCACCACCGATACGGAAAGCGGCTTCCCGGGGTTGATCCGCATCGAGGGTGTCTGGGGTCTGGGCGACGGCATCGTGCAGGGCCGCATCACGCCGGATTCGTTCGCCATCTTCAAACCGCTTGTGGGCCGCAAGGGCGTGGTGCCGATCATCGGACGCCAACGCGGCGAAAAAGCGATGCGCATTGTGTATCGTCGCGATGGCGGCGTGAAGGACAGTCCGGTCCCCGCCGCGATGCGTCGACGTTTCGTACTGTCGGACAAGGAACTCCTGCAACTGGCGCGATGGGCCGTGGAGATCGAGAAACTCTACGGCGTCCCGATGGATATCGAATGGGCCAAGGACGGACCGAAGGGCGGGCTCTACATCGTCCAGGCGCGCCCGGAAACGGTGCATAGCCGCGAACGCGATACGGCCCTGACCACCTATCGCGTGATCCGCAAGGGGCGCCGCCTGCTGACAGGCACCGCGGTCGGCGACGGCGCCGCCTCCGGTCGGGTCCATCATGTGACCAGCCCGGCGGACGCCAAGGGCTTTCCGGACGGCGGCATCCTGGTGGCGCGCGAGACCGATCCCGATTGGGTACCGATCATGCGCCGCGCCGCGGCGGTCGTGACGGAACGAGGCGGACGCACATCCCACGCGGCCATTGTTAGCCGTGAGTTCGGGATCCCCGCAGTGATCGGCGCACCGAAGGCGACGAAGGTCCTGCGCCAAGGGCAGCCCGCCACGGTTTCCTGCTGCGAGGGCAGTGTCGGATACGTCTACAGCGGGCTAGCGCGCATCCAGACCGATCAAGTCGACCTCAGCAAGGTGCGGAAGACGCGCACGGAGGTGATGCTCAATGTCGCCAACCCTTCCGCCGCATTGCGGTGGTGGAAACTCCCATCTGACGGCGTCGGGCTGGCGCGAATGGAATTCATCATCGCCGAGCAGATCAAGGTGCACCCGCTGGCCGTTACCCGGTACCGAAGCCTCCCGGCGTCCCTTAAGCGCGCGGTCGACTTGGCGACCGGCGGTGCCGCGGATAAATCGGAATACTTTGTGGACCGCCTATCGCAGGGCATCGCCCAGATTGCCGCCCCCCATTATCCCAAGCCGGTGATCGTGCGCTTCAGCGACTTCAAGACGAATGAGTACGCCAAGCTCATCGGCGGCGGACCGTTCGAGCCGGCCGAAGAAAACCCGATGCTGGGATGGCGTGGCGCTTCCCGGTACTACAGCCCGGACTATCGCGACGGCTTTGCATTGGAATGTCGCGCCATCGCGCGGGTACGCGAAAAGATGGGCTTGGACAACGTGATCGTCATGATTCCGTTCTGCCGGACGACGACAGAAGCGGACCGCGTGCTGGCAGAGATGGCGCGCAATGGCCTCAGACGCGGCAAACACGGGCTTCGTGTCTATGTGATGTGCGAAATTCCCTCGAACGTGATCCTGGCCGACGAATTCGCCAAGCGTTTCGATGGGTTTTCCATCGGCAGCAACGACCTCACCCAACTGACGCTCGGCGTGGACCGCGATTCACATCGTTTGGCGGACCTGTTTACCGAGCGCGATCCGGCTGTCATGCGGCTGATTCAGGATGTGATCAAGACCGCGCGAAAGAAGAAGCGAAAGATCGGCCTGTGCGGTCAGGCGCCCAGCGACCATCCAGCATACGCGCAGTTTCTGGTGAAGGCCGGCATCAACTCAATTTCCGTGACGCCCGACAGCTTCGTCAAGGTGAAGGCTGCCGTCGCCGCGGCGGAAAGGCCGCGAAAGCGGAGAATTGTGACCTAAGTCAAGGAGCCTTAGCGGCGGACGGCCATACTTCCCACCAGCATTCACTGTGGAGAACATCCATGGCTATTCGTCGGATCTTGGTACCGATCGTCGGCATCGCCGATGCCCAGCGCCTTCTGCATAACGCATTCACGCTCGCCGACCGCCTGAAAGCCCGCGTAACCGTATGCGATACCGCACCGCCGGATTATCCGTACCTTGATCCGTCGGGTGTCCTTCCGCCGGACATGTATGAAAACCTGGTGAAGCAAGTTCTCGCGCAGCAGGAGCACCTGCGGACGGCATCCAGGAGCCAGTTTGAAGCGGCCGCGAAGCAGCATGGCATTCAGATCTCGGAGATTGCGCAGTCCGATCGGGCGACGGCGACCTGGATCGGCAGCGGCGATTTCCGCAATGTCGTTTGGGGTCTTGGACGCTTGACCGATCTGATCATTGCTCGCCGGCCCACCGGTTCGAACATTGCGGACCAGGACACGATCGAACAGGGGCTGTTCGCAGCGCGGCGCCCCGTATTGCTATTGCCTCCCAAAGGCGCGCATTTGGAGCAGGGCGCGGTCATCGCATGGAACGGCAGCTTGGAGGCGGCGACGGCACTCGAGCGCGCTGTCGACATGCTCAATCGCAGCGAGCCCGTCACGGTCCTCCAGGTCGGCGACAACAAGCCGGGAGCATTGGACATCACCGAGGCGCTCGCCTATCTCGACAGCCATGGCTTCAAGGCCACCTCGAAATTACTTCCAGATGCTCCGAAGGCCACGGGCGAAACGATCCTAAAGACCGCGACCGACCTCAAGGCAGGCGTCATCGTTGTCGGCGCCTATAGCCATAGCCGCATTCGCGAGGATTTCCTGGGCGGCGTCACCGTGACCCTGATGAAGAAGTCGCATATCCCCCTATTCTTCGCGAATTGACACGTCACCGTCATCACAGCGGCACTCAAAACCTGATAGAGTGCCGCTGTCTGACATCTCAGTCATAACGAAGCCGCGGATGAACGTAGACGCGTGTCGATCCGGAATCTCGATGCCATCCTGAAGCCGCGCGCCGTCGCGGTCGTCGGCGCGACGGACCGGGCCGGTGCCGTCGGCGGGCTGATCTTCCGCAACATCCTCGCCGCCGGCTTCAAGGGGCCTGTTTACCCCATCAATATCAGCGGCGCTTCCGTGAGCGGCCGCCCAGGATTTACGACCTTCGGCCAACTGCCGTCCGTGCCGGATCTGGCGATTATCGCGACGCCGCCGGCCACGGTCCCCGGACTCATCGGAGAGGCGGCGGCCAAGGGCGTCCGCGGCGCGGTGGTTATCACTGCGGGCTTCGGCGAAGGTGACCAAGCGGAGGGGCGCGCCCTGCAGGATGCTGCACTGGCCGCCGCCCGGCCTGCGCTGCTTCGGATCGTGGGGCCCAATTGCTTCGGGGTGGCCGCGCCGCATGTGAATCTGAACGCCAGCTTCGGACTGGGCGCCATTCGACCGGGCAAGATCGGCTTTATTACCCAGTCAGGCGCGATGATGGCCACCGTCATGGATTGGGCGGCGCCGCGCGGGATCGGCTTTTCCGCGGCGGTGAGCGTCGGCGACATGGCCGACGTGGACTTTGGCGACCTTCTCGATTGGATGTGCCTGGACACCAACACCAGCGCCATTCTCCTTTATGTCGAAGCGATCACCCATCCTCGGAAATTCATGTCCGCCGCGCGCGCCGCCGCGCGCATGAAGCCGGTGATCGTCATGAAGAGCGGAAGGCACGAGATCAGCGCAAAGGCCGCGACCTCGCATACCGGAGCCCTGGCGGGGAGCGACGTGGTCTACGACGCGGCCTTCGCGCGGGCGGGGCTCTTGCGCGTTCGCACGATCCAGCAGTTATTCGATACCGTCGCGCTGCTCGCCACGGGCCCAACCGTGAAGGGCGAGCGTTTGGCAATCGTCACCAACGGCGGCGGCGCCGGGGTGCTGGCGCTGGATGATTTGCTCGACCGAGGCGGAGCGCCTGCGCGTCTGGATCCCCAAACGATCACGCGACTCGATAAGGTTCTGCCGCCGACCTGGAGCCACGGCAATCCGGTGGATATCATCGGCGACGCCGGAGCGGAGCGTTATCTGGCGGCACTGGATGCCGTTTTGGCAGACGATGGGGTGGACGCGGTTGCCGTCCTGTACTGTCCCACCGCCGCATCGGACCCGGCGGAGGTCGCGCGAGCGCTTGCGGCGCATTGTACGCGCGCCTCAAAGCCGATCCTCACCACCTGGCTCGGCGACGCTTCGGTGCAAGAGGCGCGAGGTATCTTGACCGACGCCGGTCTTCCGACGTTCTCGACCCCCGAAGACGCGATCGAGGGATTCCACAACCTCCATCTTTTCGTCAAACGCCGCGAAGCCTTGATGGAGGTGCCGCCCGTGCCGACGATTGCGGCGCCGGCCGCGGTGAGCGCGGTCGCGTCTCTCATCGGCAGCGTTGTCGGTGAACGATGGTTGGGACCCCAGGACTGCCGAGAGATCCTGCGGAACTACGGCATTCCCATGAACGATAGTCATACCGCGAGCACTCCAGCCGAAGCCGCCGCCCTCGCCGCGCGAATTCAAGGTCCCGTGGCTCTCAAGATTCGCTCACGCGACATTCTTCATAAGAGCGACGTCGGTGGCGTGATCTTGAATCTGTCCGGCGCGGAAGCCACGCGACGCGCCGCCGAGGGCCTGCTCTCCCGCGTTCAAGCGCAGGCGCCCAAGGCCGTGATTGACGGCTTCACCATCGAGCCGATGATCCATCGGCCGCATGCCACGGAGCTCTTGCTCGGCATGACGGTGGATCGCACGTTTGGGCCCGTCGTCGCCTTCGGCCGGGGCGGAATCGCTGTCGAGGTGATCCGCGACCAAGCCTTGGGATTGCCGCCTCTCAACTTGAACCTCGCCCGCGCCATGATCTCCGAAACGCAGGTGGGAAAGTTGCTCCGGGGATACCGGGGAGAGCCGCCGGCCGATCTTGATGCCATCGCCCGCGCGCTTGTCAGCTTATCGCAGCTCGTTATCGACCATCCCACAATTGCGGATATCGACATCAATCCTCTTCTTGCGGATGCGGATGGAATTGTCGGCGTCGATGCGCGCATCCGGGTAAAGCCTTTGAACGATGATCGGGATCGACTCGTCATCTGTCCGTATCCCCAGCATCTTGAACGAACGCTCACCCTTCGGAACGGAAAAGCGATATACCTCCGTCCGTTGCGACCGGACGACGAACCGCAGGTCGAGACGTTCGTGCGGAACCTGAATCCGGACGATGCACGCTTCCGGTTCTTTGCCTCATTGCATGGGCTCGGCCACCCCATGGCAGCCAGGTTATGCCAACTCGACTACGATCGCGAGATCGCGCTGATAGCGTTTCCTGCTGAGCAACGCGATTCGCCTTGGGGCATCGTCCGCATGCATGCGGATGCGAACGGGGAACGCGCAGAATTCGCAGTCACGATTGCCTCGGCGGCGCAAGGTCAGGGTCTGGGCTATGTCCTGATGCAACAGGTGTTAGACCTAGCCCGCGCGCGTGGGATTGGCGAGCTCTGGGGACAAGTTCTGACCGACAACCACCGCATGCGAAAGATGTGTGACGAACTCGGGTTTGTGACACGGCTGGGTCCCGCAGGGGACGCAACGGTCGTCTGCAGCCGCAAACCCTAGCGCGCCATCAACAGGGGCACCGGGCAGCGGCTCATGAGGACGGTCGTCACGCCGCCTAAGACCAACTGGTGGAAGCGGCCATGGGTAAAGGCGCCGCATACCAACATCCCCGCGCGAAACCTGTCCAACGTTTCGAGAATGAGACTCGGGGTGGCATCCTTTTTCGGGGCGGCGGCGACGGTTTCCAACTCAACATCGTAGCCGTAGGTAGTGAGATATGCCGCCGCTTGATCCAAGGAGATCGCCTCGGGCGCTGCATCGCCAACTTGCAGCAGAACGATTTTATAATCGGCCGGGATAATTCGAACCCCGGCCTGCAACGCGGCGATTGACTCGAGGCTTCCGTTCCACGCGACAAGCACCCGGCGATCTCCCGGGGAGGCCTTCAGCGGGACCATCAAGGTCGGACGGCGAACGCCGAAAAGGGCTTCTTCCACCACAGCATGTTCCGAAAGGCGGCCCGTCGGGCGCCGCGCGACAATGAGGTCGGCGAGACGCCCGTCCCGCCAGATCGCGTCGTGCTCCGAGGATGCGGGATCGGCCCAGATCGCACATGCGCCCGAGGGCGGCGTTAACGTCGGCAGCACGGCTTCGCGTGCTGCGTCTTCGAACGTCTGCCTTTGCGCTTTCAGGTCGTGCTCCTCCTGCGCCACCAGATGCTCGACCATGAGCTTGTAGTACGAGGATGTGGACGCCGGGAGTTCGCCCTCCGGCGGCATGGATACGGGGTTGATGTTGGCCACCACGGCGCGTGCTTGGAGCCGTCGCGTCAGGGCGAAGCTGTAGTCCAGTAGCGAACGGGTCTCGTGCGTCGAGGTTAGCGGGATCAATATCCGCTTCACGACCGATCCTCCTCTATCATCCCAATCTCGACGAGATGCGGGACCAGATGCCACGCCGCCTCGATTGGGCTGAGTTTTGTCCAATCGCCCGTGATTTCGAGGCGCACTTTCTTCTCACGCAACTCGGCTGGCAGTGCCTTGCGCAAATCACCCAGGGATTTCGGAGCGGCGATGATGATCAGTTGGTCGTAAAGACGCCGCTCGCTTGCCTGCGCCAAGCGCTCCGCGATCGAGGCCGCGAACGCGGCCTCCGCGTTCTCATGCATGTCCGTGCGCGGCTCGAATGCGTGACGAGCGCTGCCGACGCTTGCGTGACCATGGCCAGGACGATCCGTACCTACATCCCGCGTGAGCAGGCGAGAGCCCGTAAACGTGCCGTCCTCGTGCGGACTCAACGTTCCATCTGGTAGGACAAGATCGAAAATCTGACCTCGCGCGCCGTCCATGATGACCACCCAGGTCTTCTTGGCATGCATGGGATTTATTCTCCGACGGTGAGGTACGCGGCGCGGACCTCCGTACGATGTCTGGTCAGGATAATGGCAAGGAGAAAGGGGAACTTTGGCGCAGGTCAAAAACCGCCACGGACGCGATCAGTGGTCGACGGGGGCATTCTGGAGGCTGATTAAATAGGTCAGGACGTCGGAGACCTGATCGCGCGTAAGGTTGGGGTTAGGCATGCCGATCGGCGCATCCCGGCGCGCGTGTGTCGTCTTGAGGAAGAGTTCAATTCCCTCGCGGGTAAGGTCCGGACGGGCGGCCATGGCGATGAAATCCGGCCCACGGCGTTCCGGCGCTGCCGGCCCGGGATCGTTGAGCCCGATGGAATGGCAACTTGAACAGATGGCTATGGCCACCACCTTGCCTGCGGCGGCATCTCCCGCGAGGACCTGCGGGGACAGGGTCAGACACAGCAGGAAGGGAATCGCTGCGCGCATGGTCTCAAGCTTGGTGGGATATGATGGAAGACTCGGGACAATCCGAACTGTCCGCATTGACGCAGGTCAATCGAAACGAGGCATGATTTCGCTCTTAGCCAGTCGGTTGCCGACGCCGCGAAGCCACTGCCTTGATGATTTCCAAAAGCGCCAGGACAAGCACGGCCGCAGCCGCCGCTCCCCCAAGGTCAAGCATGGAGATCGGAGCGAATCGGAACAAGTTCTGCATCCATGGCACAGCCATGGCGCCGCCAAGGACCGTCAGGACTGCGGCGGTCACGAGCACCAAGGGCAGGTTGGGGCGCAGCAAGGCTTTGGCAAGAGATGGCCCGAAGGATCGGTTGACGAGGATGAGCGCGAGAACGCAGAGCACAAGAGCTGTGAAGCTCAGGGCGCGAACTTCGTCCTCGCCGCGCCCCTGGAGCCGGGCAATCACAAGCACGCCCGCGACAACCAAGAGGCACAGCACGCCCTGGAGCAGGCCCCATCCGATCAGCTTCCTCGAAATCATGCGCTCGTCCGACCGCCGCGGAGGCCTGCGCATCACATCTCCTTCCGGCGTCTCAGCCTCGAACGCCAGCGAGCAGATCGGATCGATGAACATTTCGAGCACGGCAATGTGGATCGGCCCGAGCATCAACGGGAACCCGAAAATAAGGGGTAAGAGCGCCAGCCCAGCGATCGGGACGTGGACGGCCACGATAAATCCGATCGCTTTGCGCAGGTTGTCGTAGATTCTGCGGCCGAGAGCGATGGCTTTGACGATGGAACCAAAGTCGTCGTCCAGCAATACGAGAGCCGAGGCCTCGCGTGCCACGTCGGAGCCGCGGTTGCCCATGGCAATACCGATATGGGCAGCCTTCAACGAAGGCGCGTCGTTGACCCCGTCGCCGGTCATGGCGACGACCTCACCTTGGGCTTTCAGCGCCTCAATAATCCGCAGCTTCTGCGCTGGAAGAATGCGGGCAAATACGGCGACTTTAGAAAGCCGTGCAATGAGTTGCGCCTCGTCCAACGAGTCCAGCTCGACGCCAGTAACGATATCTCCCGCGACCATCCCCGCCTGCGCGGCGATGGTGCGCGCAGTCGCCGGATAATCTCCCGTGATCATGACAACGCGAATGCCCGCCGCGCGACATTGCTGGATGGCGTCCGGCACGCTCGGCCGCAGGGGGTCCGACAAACCCACGAGACCTATAAAGGTGAAGGCAAACGCGTGCTGGTGGTCGGGAAGATCCGCGTGGGGGTGGGCCGCTTTCGCAACCCCGAGCACGCGCATGCCGGCTTGAGCCATCTCGTCCGCGCACCGGAGGATGCGAGCGTGGGTCTCCGGCGCCAGATGGCATAGCTCGACAATCGCTTCCGGAGATCCCTTGGCCGCAATCAAGGCGTGGTCTGCGCCTTCGAATCGCCAAGCATTCGACATCGCGAGAAGTTCGGGACGCAAACCGTAGGCTCGCTTGAGCTGGGGCGTCGGGGGCGCTTCCTTAGTGCTCAGCTCACGATGCTGCCGACCTAGGTCATGAAAGGCACGCTCCATGGGGTCGTGCGGCTCGACCTCACTCCCGAGGATGGCCGTGTCCATGAGGTCGACGAAGGCGTCGGGGACCACCTCGGCCGTACCCAGCGGCGGACGATACCGCTCACCGTCGGCAAGCCTGAGTTCACCGACCGACATCTTGTTTAGGGTCAGAGTACCGGTCTTGTCCGTGCAGAGAACCGTTGCAGAGCCGAGGCTCTCAATCGCCATTGCACGGCGTGCCAAGACACCGGCCTGTGAGATTCGCCAAGCGCCCATCGCCATAAAAACCGCGAGAACGACCGGGAATTCTTCCGGCAGCATCGACATCTCGACCGCAATGCCGGCCAGCAGAGCGTCCAACCAAGCGCCTCTGGTCAGTCCGTAGAGCAGGACAACAAACAGGCTGACCACGCCGCCGAGCACCAAGAACAATTTGACGACCTTCCGGAGTTCCGCGCGCAGACGGGGAACCTCGGTTTCGAGACTGCGGAGCGACTGGCCGATCCTTCCGAGTTCGGTCCGCCCCCCGGTGGCAGTCACTTCGCAAAGGCCGCGCCCGCGCACGACCAGCGATCCAGAGAAGATGTATGGAAGGTTGTCGCCACCGGGCGGCGGGACAACCGCGTCGGTGTCCGCGGCGACGGGGCGCTTGTTCACGGGAACTGATTCGCCGGTCAGCAATGACTCGTCCGTCTTCAGGTCGTGCGCTTCGCGCACGATGCCGTCGGCCGGCACGCGATCGCCTTCCGAGACCACGAACAGGTCGCCGCGAACAACCTCTTGTCCGGAAATGCGCCGACGCTCGCCATCTCGAATCACAAGGGCTCTCGGGCTGGTCAGGTCGCGAAGCTTTTCCAGAACGCGTTCGGTGCGTGTCTCCTGAACGGCAGTAATCAGGATGGAGAGGCTGGCGAACACCAGAAGGATGATCGCCTCCTGCAAATCACCCAGAGCGAGGTAGACGACGCCGCCGGCGACAAGCAACAGCTGCATCGGCTCGCGCAGGATCTCCAAGACAATGCGCAGGGGTGTCCGGGTGGCCTGAGTCGGCAGCGCGTTCGGACCCTCCGCACGAAGTCGAATAGCCGCCTCTTCCGAGGTCAGCCCCATGTGAGTACGGGCGGACATTTACGTTTCAGGCTTTCGAGAAATGGCGGCGCTGCGACATGCGGCGTGGGTTGATGTCTCCATCATGCGTCATCGGACGTCCCTTCCGTTGACAATCATCAAACCGCCCAATCCCCAACGTTTTTGGCCGGTTAACGGTGTCGAGTCCTACACATAGCCCTGCTACCGATACGTGTTTTCCCTGACTACCGCGCGAAAGGGCTAGCCCCTATTTCCATCCTGCAACAAGGCATAAACACCGAGAGGAAGAAGTTCCATGTCACGGCCATTCGGAAAACACGCGCAGGCAACCCTGGTTGGTGTCGCGCTTGTGATCGGCGCAACCGCTGTGGGTACCGACGCACTCCTGTCGGCCGCCGCGGCGGCGACGCTCACCCTCACCGGCAGCGTTACGCAGAACTGCACCGTCAATGTGACGGCCGATCCTGGTGCGACCACGCTGAACCTCACGGCGAGCGGGGCGCAGCGGGTGCAGGTCGGCACCGTCAGCCAAAGCTGCAACAAGAAGGCCGGCTACACAATTGCCGTCACCTCTTCCCACTGCACGTCGCCCACGCCTGCCGGTGCCAAACTACAGGGTAGCGCCAACTCGGAAACCCTTCGGTATTCGGTCGAGTCCAACAACCCCACCACCGGCGGCAGCAACGCCACAGTGACCGGCCTGCTGGCGACAAGTTGCACCAATCAGAACGCGCGGACGGTCACGAACGCAAAGATCAACGGAGAAAACAGCACCTTCTTCGTGAACTACACCGGCGATAGCAACCTTGCCGCCGATACTTATCAGGACACGCTCACCATCACGATGAACGTGAACTAAACCGAACCCCGTCACCATCCCCCCCGAAAGGACCTTAGCTATGAAGCGCAGCATTCCCTCTCAGAGCATCTCCATCCGTCCAGTCGCGCTGGCGATCGCTCTCGCGACTTTGGCGGCGGCGCCTGCCAGCGCGGCTGTCACGATTCCGCTCCAGGGCACTGCCGGTGTCGTGTGCACGATCAGCGTCACGCCCGACGCTCAGTCCCTGACCCTGCCGATCACGACCCCCGGCCCGCAAACCGTAACCGTCGGCACGGTCCTGCAGACTTGCAACCAGGTCAACGGCTACACCCTGACCGTCAGCGATCTCACCGGAAACTGCACCCCTGCGCCTACCGGTGCGAAGCTGGTCGAGGCCGGCTCGAGCACGCGCCTGCCGTATAGCGTGAACGCAGCCAATCCGACGACGGGCGGCAGTTCCGCCAACGTCACCGGACTGCTGGCGAGCGCCTGCACCAATCAGGTCGCGCGTGACGTGACCGGCGCATCCGTCACCAGCGAAACCAGCACCATCGCGGTGTCTTTCACGGGTAACGCGACCCTGTTCCCGGGAACCTACAACGACACCCTCACCTTCACCATGACGACGAAGTAAGGAATATTTGAAATGTCGATCCGAATCCTCCAGCGCTCCATGCGCACGTCCACGGCGCTGAGTGCGCTCGCTCTCGCGGGCTGTCTCGTTCAGGCAACCGCAGCGTCCGCCTTCCAGATCTCGCCGATCACCCAGGACTTCACTCCGACGGGTCGTGGCGCCAGCCAGAGCTTCCAGGTCGTCAACGACCGGGATGAACAGGTCACGGTCACGGTCTCCATCGCCACGCGCGAAGTCGACATCGACGGCCAAGAGCAGATGAAGCCGACGGGCGAGTTCTCGGTATTCCCGACGGAAGTCGTGGTGCCGCCGCACGGGACGCAGATCGTCCGTGCGAAATGGGTCGGAGACGCAGCGCCGAAGAGCGAACTCGCCTATCGTCTGGTCGCAGAAGAAGTGCCCATGAAGACCCGCCGTGACACACCGGGCGCCTCGATCTTCATGACGGTGCGGTATGTCGGCTCGCTCTACGTCGTGCCGAAAGGCGCGAAGCCGGACGTGAAGGTTATTTCCGCGCAGCGCATTGCCGGCGCAGACGGCAAGCCGAAGCTGGAACTTCTGGTGCACAACCAGGGCACCTCGCACACGATCCTCGACAATCCGTCGCTGACCGTGACTTCCGGCACCGTGACGAAGAAGCTCGATGCCGTCGCACTGGACGGTAACCTGCCGCAGGAAAACGTGCTGTCGCAGGGGAAGCGCCGCTTCGTGGTGGCTTGGCCGGAAGGTCTGCCGACCGACGGCGCCCTGCAAGCAGCGCTCGCCTACAACGTGCAGCGCTAATCTTACTTGATGAGTTCGGTGTACCCGCGTCGTGTTCTACGCGCTTGCCAGAAAAGCGACGCGGGTCATCCTTTGCGTGATCGTCGTGCTGATCGGATACTCGACCGCGACACAAGCAGCGGCGGAGCCCAAGGCACCGGGCCTGCGGTACATCACACTCCCCTGTACTCTTGATGGGTCGGAACTGGGTGAGGTCGACAGCGTAATTGATGCCGCCAACCACCTCGTCTCCATCAGCGGCGAACCGATCCTCGAGTGGTTGAAGCCGGTTGTCCTGCCGGCCTACATCGACCGACTTCAGGAAAGGATGAACGGCAAGCATGAGCTTACCGTTCAAGATATCTCATCGACCGGCCTCGGTTTGGAGTACGACACGACGCAGCTCGAACTCCGCCTGATTGTGCCGGTGGAGGCACGCAAGCGGGTCGACCTGCATCTTGGCGGCGGACGATCGGAACGGCCCGAGCCGGGCGTGCTCGACGCTTCGGACGTCAGTGCCTATCTCAACTTTAGAGGCGCACGCGAATACCTCGCGGGCGCCAGAAATGGCTGGCAGCCACTCATCCTTGATTTCGATGGGGCAGCGACGATCCTGGGGACGACCTTCGAGGGTATCGCGACTTATCGCGGCCCTTCCGCTTTGGCTATGGATTCCGGGTGGTCGCGAGGTGATTTCCGGCTCGTGCGGGATTTTCCGAGCACCCGTTTGCGGGTTGCCGCAGGCGACGTTTCCTATGGCCTGGACGGCTTTCAGGGATTTCGGCGCATCGGTGGCATTTCCGTCGGACGGGATTTCGGCCTTCAGCCTTACCGGTCCAGCGCACCTTCGGGCCTGACGAGCCTCATGCTGGATCGCCGATCCCGCGTGGATGTCATTGTCAACGGTCAGCGGGTGGAATCCCTCACGCTCGCGCCGGGTCAGTACAACGTACGCGACTTTCCTTTCGCGAGCGGTCCCAACGACGTATCGCTCCGCATTACCGATGAGGTCGGACGGATCCAGACCGTGAACTTCCCGTTCGTCTATGATGCGACTGTGCTCGGCCGGGGCGAACACGACTTCCACTATGCCGCCGGTTTTGCCGCGACACCGACCGCCCACGGGCGCAAGTACGCCAAGGACCAAGTCCTCGGGTCATTCTTCCACGCGGTGGGCATCACCGACCAAGTGACCGTCGGAGCAAACTTCCAGGCGGACTCCGACGAAAGGATCGGCGGACTCGAAGCGCGGTGGGCAGCTCCCTTCGGGACACTGCGTCTGGATGCGGCAGGCTCGATCGTGAGCGGGATCAAGAACGGATACGCATTGCGGCTGAGCTATCGCTATGTCGGAGTTTCGAATGCGCAATCCACCGGCCGCAGCGTGGAGTTCACATCCGTCTATCGAAGCCCGACCTTTGCGACCTTCGGCCTGGCACAGCCGGTGAACCCCGTAGCCCTCGATTTTGGCGTTCGTTATGGCCAGCGCCTGTTCGGCAAGCTTTACGGCAGTCTGGGATTCTCTTACCAGCGCGGACGCCAAGGCCTGCGCGACAGCCAATCCATCGATGCGGGTCTGAGCACATCCTTCAGCGAGAGTTTAAACGTCTATCTGCTGGCCGGTCGTGCGCGCCATGCTTCGGGGCGCTCGGAGACGCGCGTGTTCCTCGCTGTTTCCTGGTTCCCGGTGGGAAGCAATCACAGCGTGACGGCCTCGCGCGACACCCGCTCCCACGATAATCAACTGCAATGGCACTACACCCCACGCCACAGCGTGCATAGCTTCGAGGCGGACGCGGTTGCGGAGCGAACGCACTTGCAGGATCAATTCCGTGCGGAAGCGGAATACAAGGGCTACCGTTTCACCACCAGCGTCTTTCAGTCCTCGATCCTGGATCGCACTGGCACATCAGGCGACCAGCACAGTACGACCTTAAGGCTCGGCTCGGCCTTGGCTTTCGCCGATGGTCATTTCGGGGTATCGCGGCCGATCACCGACAGCTTCGCGATCATATCGCCGCACCGCGCCCTGAAAGGCCACCCGGTCGACGTCAATCCCTACAGCGGACGGGCGGACGCGCAAACGGGACTCCTGGGAGCCGCGGTGCTTCCCGACCTTGCCTCATACTATAAGCATCAAATCCTGCTCTATGCCGACTTGCCGGAAGGCCTCGACCTTGGCCGCGACTTCTATGTCGTGCAGCCGCGTTACCGCAGCGGGATCGCGCTCCCGGTCGGCAGCGCCGCGACCGTCCTGCTGGAGGCGACCTTGCTCGATAAGGGCGGAAAGCCGCTCGGCCTGGAGCTGGGCAGGATCAACATGGAGAAGCGCCCCGATCTTCCGCCGGTCGACTATTTCACGAACGCCGACGGTCGCCTGCGCGTCGCCGGCGTTGCGCCGGGACGCGTCACGATCGAACTCATCAATTATCCCGAAGCCGCGGTGACCATTGAAATTCCGGCGAAAGAAGCCGGCAGATTCGATGTTGGCGCGTTGACGCTCGATATCGCACCGATGGTCGGCCGAGCCGGAGAGTGAAATGATGCGACGTATTGCCCCTCTCCTGTTCCTCCTGCTGCTGATGCGCAGCGCGGCTGCCTGCTCCCTTGCCGTGGACTCCGCAGGCGGACAACAGTGGATCGGGAGCGACGGGCGCGGGTACAACGTATTTGACGACACGACCCTGTATCAGTCTCTCACGATCAACGTCCGCGCCGTCGATAGCGCCTGTCCGTTCTATGTCACGGTGAGTCCAATCGTGTTCTCAGGCAACGAGGGCACCCTTTCCGGTGCCGGCGGCAGCCTGCGGTACACGATCTATCGCGACGCCAGCGGCAAACAGATCTTGCAGCCTTCACTCATCGCTGCCGATTCGGAAGTGCTGAGCGGCACCGCGTCGGCTTCCGGCCAGACAACTTCCTTTCAGGTATCGTATTCGGTGCCGGCGCAGCAGGTCGTGCCCCCCGGAGATTACACGGGACAGATTCTCATCAGTGTCTATGAGGGGCGCGTCGGCGCGGGCGTGCCCCGCGCCCAGCATCAGGTACCGCTTACGGTTCATGTCGCCGACCTGGCGCAAATTTCGCTGTCCGAGGGTACGTTCGACATCAACAAGAAGGAAAAGACTATCAACTTCGGAAAGCTCAACGAAGGGGACATCAAAGGCGCGACGATTCACACCCGCAGCAACAGCGGATATCGGATCCTAGTGCGTTCGGACAACAAGGGCGCTCTACGCAATATCAACCCGTCCGACCAAAGCGAGGTGCCCTACGACTGCTTCCTGGACGGACGCTTGGTGCTCCTGGGCGATACCGATCACGAGGGCCTATCCAGTTCGACGCTCACCGACCCTCTCGGACGCCTGCACCGCATTGATTTCCGTATTGGACCGATCGGCGGAGCCTCGCCGGGCGACTATCAAGATGTGGTTACGATCACTGTGATCAGCTTGAAGTGACCGCGGAGTCCCGACATACTGCCGGAACAGGAGAGCCTGACTTGGTTCGCACTTTCGCTCTTGGGATCGGTAGCGTGCTGCTCATCAAGAGTATGCCCGCCCACGCCGCGATGACCGGAACGCTCGCCCTCAGAGGCGTGGTGACGGCGCAAGCGCTCGTGCGGCTGGCGGCACCCTCCACCGCGATGGCCCTCAGTTTCGGCAGCACACTTGGCGGTGGCAACGTCGCGACGGTCCGCCTGAGTGCGTTGGCGAACAGCCCCGGTGGCTTTACGGTCAGTCTTGGCACATCAACCGCAGGCGGTGGCGCCACGTTGCTGGCGGAAGACGGAAGTTCAGTTGCCTACCAGGTTCGATATGGCGGAAAGACCGTCGATCTTTCTCAGGGAGAAACGGAACTCGCCGCGATTACGCCGCACACCTCCGAGAGTGACGACAAGGACCTGCAAATCGAGACGCCGGATTCCCTCAATGGAACCGGCAAGCGCTTCACGGATCACCTGATCCTGACGGTCAAGGCACGTTAGCGCTTATTTCAACGGCGCCCGCTTCATCGCGCGCCTCTTTGACGCCAATCAACGCCCGTTGCCGCGCGCGGAGCCATACCTATCCATGTGGCAAAGGCGGCAATGATGCCTTCGATCCGACCAGTGTCCCCTACGGACAACGAGCGTGAACAGGAAGAATCCGTCGCCTTCCTCGCGTCGCAGGCCGCGCATGCCGGAGCACGGGTGGCACGGATCAGTACCCACGGCGCCCATGTCTTTCTGGCCGGGGCGCGGGCGTACAAGCTGAAGCGAGCGGTCCGATATTCCTTCATGGACTTCTCTACGCTCGAGAAGCGTCGCGCCACGCTGGAGACCGAACTCGCACTCAATCGGGAACACGCCCCCCAACTGTATCTGGGCCTTCAGGCAATCCACAGATCCCCGGACGGCCGGATCGGCTGGGAGGAAGGCGAGATCATCGACTGGGTTCTGGTCATGTCGCGCTTCGAGCAATCCGACCTATTGAGCGAGCGTGCACGGGCCGGACACCTGACGCGGAGCGATCTCGAGACTCTCGCGCACACCGTCGCGCTGATGCACAAGACCGCGCCGATCGTTCATCGCGCCGAGGCGGACTTCTTCACGTCCGTGGCCTTGGACAATTTCGAGCCCCTGGCGGAGAGCGGCTTTACCTTCGAGGCCCTGCCGGCGGCACGCCTAGCCCTGGAACCCGCGCTCGCCGCCGCGCGCCCCTGGCTCACGGCGCGCGCCAGGGACGGCTTCGTGCGGCGGTCTCACGGCGACCTGCATTTGGGCAACTTGGTCATGCTGAACGGGCGGCCCACGCCGTTCGATGCTCTGGAATTCAACGCCGACC
This sequence comes from Rhodospirillaceae bacterium, assembly GCA_965279655.1. GTDB lineage: Bacteria > Pseudomonadota > Alphaproteobacteria > Rhodospirillales > Rhodospirillaceae > SCTM01. The sequence goes on along the minus strand of OZ257255.1, from coordinate 60,161 downwards.
TAGCGACCGGAGACGTCTACTACGACCTCGCCTACCTGCTGATGGATCTCGATCAGAATCATTTGCGCTCGTCCGCAAATCTCGTCCTGAGCCGGTACGCCGCGTATAGCGATGACTTGGCGGGGCTGGCGGGCCTCCCCCTCTTCCTGGCCACCCGTGCGCTGGTGCGCGCCAAGGTGCTCACTTACCAAGGAAATCCGCAATCCGCGGCGCCTTTGGTGGAGGCCGTGACGGAATACCTGCGCCCCTATCGGCCGTGCTTGATCGCCATTGGCGGATTATCGGGCACCGGCAAGTCGACAGTCGCGGAGGCACTGGCGCCGGACGTGGGCCCGTCCCCTGGGGCCGTCGTGCTGAGAAGCGACGTTCTGCGCAAGATATTGTTCGACGTTCCGACCTCAACCCGCTTATCGGCAGAGGCCTATACGACCGCATCAACGGATCGGGTCTACAAGGTGCTGTTGGATCAGGCTGCGCGGGTCCTGGCGGCGGGGCGCAGCGTGATTGTTGACGCGGTTTGTGCTCAGGCTGAGCAGCGCGAGGCCCTCAGGCGCTGCGCCCAGGATGCACCATTGCATGGGATCTGGCTGGAGGCGCCGCTCGTGGATCGCGTGGCGCGGGTCGGCGGGCGCGTTGACGACGCTTCAGATGCGGATAGGAAGGTTGTGGAAGCGCAGGAGGCCTACGACGTGGGTTTCGTAGGCTGGCACAAAGTCGATGCGCGTGGGGCGCCCCAAGACGTCCTGGGGCGCGTGCGTCGCGCCCTCGCCTAGCCTACCGCCGCCGGAAACATATCCAGCAGCACTACGAACAGTGGGGGGCGCCCCTACGTAGATTTACGTATTTCCCGATTGGTGCGGGGTTGATCCCTATCAACATTCCGGGCCGCGCAAGCGTCAGAATTGCTGAAGCCAAAGGAGGCTCCCATGCAATTCCACGACGTACTGTATGGCCGCCGCTCCGTGCGAGCCTTTACAAAGGAACCGGTCGACCAGGAAACGCTCATCTCCTTGATTGGCTCTGCGACCCAGGCGCCAAGCGCAATGAACGCGCAGCCTTGGTCATTTACCGTGGTCCGCAATGCTTCGCTGCTCAATCGCATTTCGGCTCAGGCCAAGAGCCACCTCCTCAAGAACGCCGCGCCCGGGCTGCAGGCCGGAATATTCCGCGATCAGCTCTCGGACCCCAATTTTCACATTTTCTATCACGCGCCTGTCCTCATTGTGATTGCCGCGGTCGAAGCAGGTCCATGGGGAACCGTCGACTGCGCTCTTGCCGCGCAAAATCTCATGCTGGCGGCAGAATCACTTGGATTGGGAAGTTGCTAGATCGGCTTCGCGCAGGACTGGCTTCAATCTTCCGACGGCCGGAACATGCTCGGTCTTTCGCGCGCGCACCTTCCAGTCGCGTCTATCATCATTGGGCATCCGAGCGCTAAGCCTTCTGCGATACCGCGAATCGCACCCCGTATACGATGGCTCGACTAATTCGCGCCTGCCAAACCGCACCTTGACTGCCGCCAATGTTTGACCCGGGCGCTTGCTTGATGTGCGTCAAAGCACTTTTCACGAGGAAGGATTGATGTGCCCATCATCCAACCGACGGAGAGCGAGATGAGCAAGATCGCCGCGACATTGATGTTGGCCTCAGCGTGGGCCGCGACGTCGTACGCCGCCAGTGACGTCTCACCCCGCTTCGATGGCGTCTATTCCGGCACACTTGCGCCCCTAGCTTGGATGAGCCAGCGCACGTGCGCGGAAATTGCACTGCGCGTGGAGGTGCGGAACGGCTTTTTCGCGCGCGGCGCCCTCCTCGTTCCAAGCGTCAATGGCTTTGTGACGGACGAAGGATTCGTCACCGGACGCTTGCATCGTCAGGATTCGAAGACGTTGGCATTCGAGGGCCGAATCGTTGAGGGGGAACTCAGCGCAGGCGCCATTGACGAAGAGGCAGGCTGCTATTGGGTCGCCACACTCACCGCCACGCACTAAAGCCTGCCCTTCCCTTGGCACTTATCATCTCAGCGATTGACCGGGGTCAACCCAGCGGGACAGCAGACCCAATAGGCTCAATTCTAACGAAAGATAGAGCCGGAGATTTCCATGCAAAAACCGACGATCACGTCCTTGGATGAGGACGCCAAAGTAATCCTCCATCTGAGCGCCGCGGAACGCGCGGCCCATCGGCGGAAGATACTGCACGACCTGCAAATGAAAGCCGAAGAATACCTGACCGCATTGTCCTTAGAAGTCGGTCTACGGGTTGGAAGCGCTGAGGCCGATTCTCTTCAGGCCGCATTACGTCAGGACTTTATCGAGGTTCACAATGCAGCCCTGCAAGATCCAGTCCCGCTTCCCGTCACCAGGGATGAGATCTCCAAGCTTCTCGATTAATTGTACCTGACCTCTCAAGCTTGTGATCTCAATGACGACCTCCTCTCGTTTACCGCCTTCAGCGGCCCCCCATCTCGCGCCGCAAGGCGAGGAGGCCGCCCGAGAATCGCGGCACCAGAAGTTCGCACGCGAACTGAGAAGCCTCATCAAAGCCCGTTTTCCAATCGTTCAGATTGTGACTTACGAGGAAGAGCGCGCGCTGATCGAGATCGAGGCTATCGCAAAGGCGCTGGACCACAAGCTCATCATCTGGAGCTCGAGCCGTGGAATCTACAAGCCCGCCGGCGGCGATGCCCTTCCTGAAAAAAACGGAAAGCTTGCGCAAGCCGATCTCGCGGTCGCGTTGGAGTTCATCGAGGTCGCGGCCGAGAAGCAAAAAGGGCCATTGCTGCTCGTCCTGTTGGACCCGGATCCCTATCTTTCCGACAAGAATTCAAACCCCATCTATCGCCGCAAGCTGCGCGATATCGCGATCGGCATTCGCTCGCGTGGTTACATGGCGAGCTGCCTCATCCTGTCTCCGACGGTCAACATTCCGGTGGACCTGGAAAAGGACATCACCATCCTGGACTTTCCGCTGCCCGACCGCAGCGAGATTCGAGACCTCGTACAGCGCGTCATCCAGAAACTAGGTGAAACCAAGGTCATCAAGATCGGCCGGAACGGCGGCCTCACCGAGGCGCTTGTGGATGCCGCATTAGGCCTGACTCTAGGCGAGATCGAGAGTTGCCTGGCGCGATCCATCGTGGACGATCAGATGTTGGACATTTCGGATGTTGCCAACATCACTCGGCAAAAACAGCTCATCGTCCGTAAGAATGGCCTGCTGGAATTCTACGATACCAGCGAACTGAGCCTGGCGAATATGGGCGGCCTTCTCTCGCTCAAAGACTGGCTGAAGACGCGTGAGCTGGCCTTTTCGGAGGAGGGGCGGCGCTACGGCATCGCTACACCGAAAGGCGTGCTGTTGACTGGGATCCCTGGCTGTGGAAAGTCCCTCGCCGCGAAGTGCGTCGCATCGTCCTGGCACCTTCCCTTGATCCGCCTGGATGTCGGCAAGATTTATTCGCGTTGGGTCGGATCGTCCGAACAAAACATCCGTTCCGCGATTGCGACGGTCGAATCCGTGGCGCCGTGCGTCCTGTGGATCGATGAAATCGAAAAGAGCATGCCCCGCTCGGATGGCAATGGCGGCGATAGCGGCGTGTCCATGCGGGTCTTTGCCAGCTTCCTGACGTGGATGCAGGAAAAGACGGCGCCAGTATTCGTCTTCGCCACGGCCAACCAGATCAACCTGCTGCCCCCCGAAGCGCTCCGCAAGGGACGCTTTGACGAGATATTCTTCGTCGATCTTCCGATTGACTCCGAGCGGCGTGAAATCATCGAGATTCAATTGCGCAAGATCGGGCGGGATGCCGCCAGTCTGCCGATGGACGAACTCGTCAAGATGTCGGGCGAACAAACACTCGGCGACAACGTGCGACTTTCAGGCGCCGAAATCGAAGCGTGGGTGAACGAGTCCCTTATCGAGTCGTTTTATCGCGCCAAGTCGGCAGCCATCGAGCCTAAACTTCTTATCGACGACTTTCGCGCGGTGATTGAGCGAATGACCCCACTGGCGCGGATTCGCCGCGAAGAGATTCAGAAGATGCGGGCTTGGGCGACCGATCACGCCGTCAACGCCTCCAGACCCGCCGAGCAGGAAGAATTCACGGACTTCACGACGCGAATGCCTGGGGGGCGCCGCGTTACGCTCTCGCGCTAACAGGCGGGACTGCTCCGTGAGAATTGTCGGCTGCCGCTAGGGGACCGTTGAAGCATACGAGCACGCGATTGTGCTAATGCAGTCGAACGGGATTGTCGTCCGCTACATGCCGCCGTTTGGCATTCCGACGAGGATCTTGTTCACGACCGTCTTAACGCCCTCGATGTTCCGGGCAGCGACCTCAGCGGCCTTGCGCACGTTGTCCGACGAAACGATCCCGTACATGTACACCTCGCCGGAACGCACAATGACGTCGATGTTCGTGGAACTCCATTCTTCTTGATTCAGAGTGTCCAGTACTTTGCTCCGAATATCGTCGTCCCGCTCCAAAATCGCGGTCGACTGGAAGGGAAGATGCGCCATGACACGGATCAAGTTTGCACGAGAAACAACGCCGACGACGCGTTTCTCGGTCACGACCGGCAAACGCTTAATCCCGTGCTTCTCCATCAGGTTAACAATCTCCGGCAGATCGGTGTTGGGCTCGATGCTGATAGCCGGAGATGTCATCAAGTCCCCCACGTTACGCGCATGGGACTGAATGTATTCGGCGGCGAGTTGCCCCGCACCGACGAAGACCTTCTGCCATCCACGTTTCTTTTCCGTGCCCAACTCCACTCTGCGCAAGAGATCGCCTTCGGTGATCATTCCGACTATTTCCCCGGCGGCATTGAGCACCGGCAGACCACTGACATGGTGTGTCAGCATCTTCTGGATGGCGTCCTTCGCGGGCTGATCGTCCCGGATGGTGTGAACGGGTTTGGACATTAATGAACGTGCGCGCATACCTGGGCCCTCCTTCGAGGCGAGAGACGTAAGAATGGGTCACCGCACGCCAGCTGGTGCGCGGCAAGGGTTAGATGTGGTCGATTGCCAAGCGGTCCTCGACTGAGTTAACGCCGGGGGCCGACCAGGCCGCGGTTTCGGCGGCTACGCGCTCGTTCCAGCTGCGCACCTTGCCCTCAAGGCGAACATGGTGACCTTCATCGACAAACACGCGAATGGCTTGGGCGTCCGTCTCGGCGTTTCGAACTAATGCGTCCTCGATTTTCGCTTTGACGTTCTCGGATGTTGCCTGCGGCGCGAGGGTGATCGCGTTGTTGACGCTCCGAACGCCGGCAAGCTTGCGGATATCGTCTTCGGCCGCCTTGCGCTGATACTGCCACTCGACCGTGCCGGTCAGCGTGACCTTGCCGGAACTTACGGTAATCTGGATCGCATCTTGGGGAAGGGTGATATCCCACCTCAGAATTTCAAGGCCTCGCCTTGCAATCTCATCGTCGGGAATTGTCTTAACGGGAAGGCAACGCACTTCGATTTCATCGGCGATCGCGTGCACGCCCGTAACTCGCCGGACCGCCGACACGGCCGTTGTCTTTTCTGCATAGGACGCGACATGGCCTGAGAGGGTGACAATCCCATCCATCACGGCAACGCCGATTTGACCGGCATGGACACTGGGCTCGAATTGCAATTCCTTGAATACGTTGTCCCGCAAGGTGGCATCAAGCATCTCAGCTCTCCGGTCCTGGACTGATGGAGACACAGTAATCGCAGCGATAACCATCAACATTGATCCGGGTCAACGTTGGCGCGGGCGCGTCGGCGGCGGTCGGGGCACTGTTAGTGATTCCTGCCGAGAACTAGGGCCTGACGCATTGCCTGGAAGGCGCTGAAATGACGCCACAAAAGCGGATGACGCCAGCGTCCGCTTGACCGACCTTCGGTCCTGACCGTGACCCGCATTGACGATGTTGCGCTCTCTCTGGAACAGTCGCTGCGAGGGATGGAGGAAGCCTTGGTCTTCACAAGAGCGATCTTGCTTGCGTCACTGACGGCAATTCTCGCAATGCCGGCACGCGGTGCGGAACCGGCCCTATTGTTATCGAGCAAGTTCGGCGATCTTTGTTCGATTTGCGCGGCAATGCTGCGCTGCACCTCCGAAGCCGCCGACACGCCGACGACCCTCTACACCTTTCACAAGCTGACCTTCGCCGGTCAAATGGCCACCATTTTCGATTACTTCCCGGGAACGCGCCCGCCAACGCAAGAACGGCCGGTGACCATCGCGCCGGAAGGGGGCGTCGCGAGCAAAGGGACAGCCGTGATTGACCGCCAAATGCCACGGATCCTGGTTCCTACATTCAACGGCGCCGCCACGGAGATCGATCGCAAAAGCGGAGCGTGGCGGCAGGGCGACACAGTGCTTGGCAATTGCGTCTTCGTGCCGCGCGCCCGCCGGACAGAGAGTGCGCAAAAGTGAGCGATATCGCGATCCAGCAGCCCTTCAACTGGGGCTGGTCGTCTCTGCGCACGCGGCCTGGTCGCTATGTGCGAGCTTTCCTGGGAGTGTTTGTCCGTTTGTTCATGGGCGTGTTCTTCTTTGCCGCCGGGGTGAACAAGCTTTTCCAGGGGTGGCCCTGGAGCACTCGCGTGCGGGAGGTATTTGAGGATCACCTGCTGGAACTCGACCCCGAAGCTTTCGGGGCGACATTCTTGGAACACATCGGAATCCCGTTCTATCTGCCAATTGGCTGGGTGGTCACCTTTGGTGAACTCGCCGCTGGTGTCGGGCTGCTCCTCGGCCTCGCAACCCGCTGGTCCGGCGGTCTTGCTCTCTGGCTGATCTTTATGATCGGCGTGGGTGGCTACTACGACGCATCGCTGCTGCCGCTGGGACTGATGTGCGTGATTATTATCGTCTCGCGCTCAGGGCACTACCTGGGACTTGATCGGCGCTTGGCATTGCAACATCCCTCAGCAATCTGGTTCCGATAGAACGTAGTCTAAGCGTTGTGACCCGGAACGGACTGGGCGGTTTTGATACCCCGCCGCAGTGCACAGGGCTCTACGCGCCATCGTGCCTATTGACGAGGGTCAATGCTCGATAGCTCGGCTAGCCGATCATGGGTGTCCATCATAAGGATACCGACATGGATCGGCTCAAAGGAAAAGTCGCAGCAATCACAGGCGCAAGTCTGGGGCTCGGCAAAGCCACTGCGGTCCGCATGGCCGAGGAAGGGGCATCCGTGGCCGTCCTCGACGTGCTCTTGCCGCAAGCAGAGGCCGTTGCTCGCGAGATTGTCGGCCGCGGCGGTCGAGCGCGTGCTTGGGCTTGCGATGTTTCCAAAGAGCCGGACGTCAAACGCTGTCTCGACGAAGCGGCGACGGAATTCGGCAAACTCGATGTCTTGGTAAACAACGCGGGCATTTCAGGGACAAACAAGCCCACGCACGAACTGACCGAAGCGGAGTGGGACCGCGTTCAGGCTGTGAACGTGAAGGGTGTGTTCTTCTGCACCAAGCATGCAATTCCTCATCTTCGCAGAGCGGGGGGCGGCGCCATCATAAATCTATCATCCATCTACGGCTTGATCGGAGCGCCTGACGTCCCGCCCTACCATGCGTCGAAAGGAGCCGTTCGACTGATGACGAAGACCGACGCGCTTATCTACGCATCCGACAAGATTCGCGTAAACTCGATACATCCTGGTTTCATTTGGACGCCGATGGTCGATAATTTCTTGGGATCCATGGAGGATGCTGAAGCCGCGCGAAAGGCGACGGATGCGCTGCATCCTCTTGGACATATGGGTGAACCCGACGACATCGCCTGGGGCGCCGTATATCTCGCCTCTGACGAAGCAAAGTTCGTGACCGGTACCGAGCTCGTCATTGATGGCGGCTATACCGCACGATAGCGCTCCTCACCAATCGACCCCGAAAGGAAGACATGAGCGTGTTGCCAGCTATTGTTGCATGTGTACGTGTAGCGTCAGTGGCGTTGCTTATCGCGGCGGGAGTTGGCGCCTGCGTGCACGGCGACGGTCGCGGAGGCGACGCGAAAGCCGGCAGGGAAACGGCAAGCCTCCTGTGTGCAGAGTGTCACGACACGTCGGGAAGCGCGAAGACGCAAAATCCTCCCGGTAATGCGCCGCCGTTCATTTCGCTTGCTCAGTCACCGGAAAAAACGCGCCAGAGCCTTCGCCGATTTCTGGCTTTTCCGCACGGACGCATGGGCAAGCTGAACCTGGCCCCGAGCGAAGCCGACGATCTGGCGAGTTATATCGTCAGCCTGCGAGATAAATAGCGCGGCATCACGCTCGCGATCGGGCGGGTTCTGAGGCGCCGCTCTCCCGACTGTCGGGTGAGGGCTAGCGTCGACGACCGCCGCGTCGTTCGAGACTGGCGAGATACGCGATCAACGCCTCGATCTCAAGCGGCTCGAGTTGAAACTGCGGCATTTCGGTGTGGCTGACGACAATTCCCTCGGCGAAGGCTTCGGCCAAGTGATCGAGGGGGTAACGCTCCGCAAGGCGTCGGAACAGCGGCGCTTGCGCGACAGGACTCTCGCCGGTCAAGTCAATCGCGTGGCACCGCCGACACTGCTCCTGCGCGATCGCGCGACCTTGCCCGATCAACGCTGCGCTTTGCGATGATTTTTCCGCAGCATGGACGGGCGACACAGACAAGGCCAAAGCACCGAGCATCGCGAGTCTGGGGAGTGATCGCATCACAAGCCTCTTAGCTATAGGCACCCCGATGACCATTGGTCGTGATAAGGGCGATACGGCTAGATTACCAAAGAATCCCTTGTAGTCCTTTGACCGCGATCAATGTGACGCATCATGTGTCCGACCACTTTGGTGAACGCTCGATAGGGCATCAACGAGAAGGCAGACACGACATGGCGCGAAAATCGAACGATGCCACCCAGGACATCGACATCGGTATCAAACGAAAGGACCGCGACGCGATCGCCGAGGGTCTGTCGGTCCTTCTGGCCGACACTTACACGCTCTACCTGAAGACGCACAACTACCATTGGAACGTCACGGGCCCGATGTTCAACACCCTGCACCTGATGTTCGAAGCGCAATACAACGAACTCGCTCTTGCCGTCGACCTGATTGCAGAACGCATTCGGGCGCTGGGTCACATCGCACCGGGTAGCTATGCGGCCTTCTCCAAGCTTTCCACCATCAAGGAGAGTTCAGATGTCCCCAAGGCCCGGGAGATGATCGCTGATCTTGTGAAAGGCCAAGAAGCCGTGACGCGCACGGCACGTAAGCTCATGTCCGTTGTTTCGGAAGCCAGCGATGAGCCGACCGCCGACTTGCTCACGCAACGCATGCAAGTCCACGAAAAGACCGCGTGGATGTTGCGCAGCTTGTTGGATACGAAATAGGCGCTGCCCTACCCCTTCTTGGTAACTTTAACCGCTGAGTGACGTGGATGCCCTTTGGGATCGTCGATTGGATTAGCCGACGAATTCTTGAGCCGCCTAACGTAACGTTACCTCAACGGTTCTCTGACTACCTTCAATATTGGCATGCTTTGGAGCGCTCAGGCTCGATCCCGCCCCTGGCGCGACTGCTGGACAAAGCAAATTCACAGATCCATCCCTGGCTGAATATCGTCGATATCGATTCCGACACGATGCAGCCAATTCGTTTCGCCGGCACACACGTCGCGGACTATTTTGGAAAGGATCTCACGCGCACAAACTTCCTCGACATCCTATCTCCCCAGGCGCGACCGATTATCGTGCGTTCGCACCGTGAGATCGCGGAACGACCCTGCGGGGCATATCAGGAATCGATATGCTCGACCTTGAACGGAAAAGAATTCAAGCTCTTTGCTTTGGGCTTGCCGCTACTTCGATCAAACGACATGCCTTGCGTGGCGTGGTTGCTGGAACCCCACGACACGGTGGATTACGGCGAAATCCGCATCCTTGTTCAACGCATTACGCGGTGGAATTGGGTCGATCTTGGGCACGGCATGCCTACTTGACACCGGTCAAGGCTAGACAGGGCGCTGCGCTCTAGGCTGAGAAAACAGCCAAGGAGTCACAGATGGGATCCAGTCAAAAGCCCGCCACAACGAAGAGCCCTTCGTCGTCGATCGACGAGGAACCAGGCGAGCTCCCAGCCAAGCCCAAGTCCCCCGGCATCCTCTCCACCGGTCTTTCACGGGCGATTGTCATCAGCACGGTCGTCTTTGTTGCGGCAATAGTGACGCCCCTGGTGGTCATGCATCGATATGCCTTGGCGCCAGGTTCGCGGGGCGAAATGCCGGTTGTCTATCGCCTCGATACCTTGACGGGGAAAGTAGCCTTTTGCACGCCGACACAATGCTCACCGGTGCCTGCGAAGAGCGACGAAGGGAACTGAGCTGATTTCCAGGCGCGCCAATGGTGCTGCTGAAGCCGAGATAATGGATTCTTACCGCTTCACCAAGGTCCTCGCCAATTTCCTTATCAAGGTCTACGGTTCCGAAGTCTCTCGCGAGGCCCGAAAGCGCGTGCTCAGACCCGAGGTTCCGTCGACCGCGAGGTAGCGCTCATTTGTCGTCGGTTGATCGAGAACTTTCACCGCGACGCCCGGATGGCGCGACGGCTCAAAAAGTAACATTCTTGGCGTTCTTTTCGGCGATGAGCGGTGCAAGCCCGCCATCATCGAGGGATACAGGGCAGGTGCGGAAGCACCTCGCGCATAATTCGGCGTGGCGTCGGATTTGTGACACGATAGGTTAGCCCTGTCCGGCTTCTTGATTGGGAGCGCCGGTCGCCTGCGCTGCTCTTGGATCCGCTCGTCTTGTTCACCTGCCGCGCGGTTGAAAGCTTGTTGGCCCGTTCTTTTGGAGACGTTGATGCAGAAGGCATACTTGATCGAATTGATTCGTCGGGGAGGTGACCCATTGACGCCGCGCGTCATCGAAACCAGCGAACCCGAAGCCGAAAACGCGACAGTGGCGATCAAGGCCGCGCAGAAGGTCTTCAAATCGCGCGGCTCCAAGTCTGGCGCGAACGGATTCCGCGTGAGGGAGCGGGACGGCGGCAAAATCGTCACGACGTGGTACGCCGACAATTTGCGGTGAACAGCGGGCTACATCCCCTGCTCACACCAATTTGGAAGCCCGAAGCTTCCTATTCACCGCACGATCCCGGCGCCCGCCAGGATCGCGAGGTTCAATAGATCGGCCGACGAGGCCGTCATCGCCGCGATCTGGACGGGCTTGGCCATCCCGCCCAGGAACGGCCCGACGATCGTGCTGCCGCCCAGTTCGCGCATCAACCGCGTGGTGATGCTCGCGGATTGCAGACCGGGCATGACGAGCACATTCGCCGGTCCGGTGAGCCGGTTGATCGGATAGAAGCGGCGCATCCCCGGGTTCAGCGCCACGTCGGGGGTCATCTCGCCTTCGTACTCGAAGTCGACCTTCTCCTTGTCGAGCAGGCGCACCGCCTCGCGGATATGCTCCAACCATTCTCCCGACGGATTGCCGAAATTTGAGTAGGACACAAACGCGACACGCGGGTCGTACCCGAGCAGACGCGCGCTCGCCGCCGTTTGCTTGGCGATGAGGGTGAGTTCCTTGGCTGTCGGCCGCTCATGAACCATCGTGTCCGCAATGAACAGGGTTTGGGCCCGGCTCACCACCATATGGATGCCGACGGGGATCTGACCCTCAGGCGAACTGATCACAAGCGCGACCTGGGCGAGTGACTGCTGAGAATCCCGGGTCAGCCCCGTGAGCATTGCGTCGGCATAGCCGAGGTCCACCAACAGAGCGCTGTGAATATTGCGCTCCTGACGCACAAGACGCTGACAGTCGCGCGGTAGATGGCCTTTCCGTTGGAGTAGGCCGTACAGCCGCTCGGCCATTTGCGCCAGATAGGGCGAGTGGCGACCCGAGTGGATCTCGATTCCGTCCGCCGCGACGCCCAACGCCTTCATGCGCTTGCGGATCGTCTCTTCATTTCCCACCAGGAGCGGCGTTCCATAGAGAGAATCCCGGAAGCTGATCGCGGCGCGGATGACGGTGTCTTCCTCGCCCTCGGCGAACACGACGCGTTTGGGCGCGGCGCGCAAGATCGCGGCAGCCGATGCCAGCACCGCAGTCGTCGGATTGAGGCGGCTCTGGAGTTGGCGTCGATAGACGTCTTCGTCCGCGATCGGTTTACGCGCGACGCCGCTGGCCATCGCCGCTTTTGCCACCGCCAACGGCACCTTCTCGATCAGACGCGGATCGAACGGCGCCGGGATGATGTATTCGGGCCCGAAGGTGCGCCGGATCCCGCCATAGGCCGCGGCGACCTCTTCCGGCACGGTCTCGCGGGCGAGTTCCGCCAGAGCGCGCGTCGCGGCGAGCTTCATCTCTTCGTTGATGGTCGTCGCCCGCACGTCGAGCGCCCCACGAAAGATGTAGGGAAACCCCAGAACGTTGTTCACCTGGTTGGGATAGTCGGAACGGCCGGTCGCGACGATCGCGTCGTCGCGGACCTGTTTGACTTCCTCCGGCAGGATTTCGGGATCCGGATTGGCCATGGCGAAAATGATCGGCGCGGCGCGCATGGATTTCACCATGGCTGGGGTGAGCGCGCCCTTGACCGAGAGACCGAAGAAAACGTCCGCGCCGCGCATAGCGTCCTCGAGCGTGCGGTCCGTCGTTTCCGCGGCGTGGGCGGATTTCCACTGATTCATGCCCTCGGTGCGGCCTTTGTAGATCACGCCTTTTGAATCGCACATCAGCACTTGAGACGGCGGCACGCCCAGCGCCTTTACCAGTTCCGTGCAGGCGATCGCCGCGGCGCCGGCGCCGTTCACGACGAGTTTGATGTCGGTGATCTTTCGCTGCGTGAGATGGAGGGCGTTGACGAGGCCGGCGGCCGCGATGATGGCCGTGCCATGCTGATCGTCATGGAACACCGGGATGTTCATGCGTTCCCGCAAGGCCTGTTCGACGATGAAGCATTCGGGCGCCTTGATGTCTTCCAGGTTGATCCCGCCGAATGACGGTTCCATCAATGCAATGGCGTTGATCAGCGCGGTCGTGTCTTCGGTGGCGAGTTCGAGGTCGATGGAATCGATATCGGCGAAGCGCTTGAACAGCACCGCCTTGCCTTCCATCACCGGCTTGGACGCCAGCGCACCGAGATTGCCGAGGCCGAGGATCGCCGTGCCGTTGGAGATGACGGCGACCAGATTTCCCTTGGCGGTGTACTCGTATGCGAGCGCCGGGTCCTTCGCGATGGCGAGCACGGGTACGGCCACGCCCGGCGAATACGCCAACGACAGATCGCGCTGCGTCGCCATGGGCTTCGAGGCGATGATCTCGATCTTCCCCGGCCGTCCGCTGCTGTGGAAGGTCAATGCCTCGCTATCGGAAAACGTGACCCGGCCGCTCTTCTTCCCCCGCGCCTTGACCATGAAATTCCTTGCCCTGTCCCTGAGGCGCTACGATGGAGCCTCGCGGGTGCAGCGTCAAAGCCCATATTGTTCTAAGGGCCTCGCGGGGCAGCCTAAAGAGTTGTTGTAATTGCCCTTTTTCAACTTCCCTGCTGCGGCCGGAGTCTAGGCCTTCTTGAGCGGGATGAGCCGTTCGCCCAGCAGCCGTCCGAAGGTAAGTGCCGGCGTGACCGACATTCCACCGCAATAGGATTGGCCCTGGAACGCGCCGAAGCCGAGCATCTCGCCCGCAGCGAAAAGATTGGGAATTGCGCGACCGTCTTGGTCGATGACCTGGAGCGTCTTGTTCACGGCAATTCCGGCCGCGCCCAGGAGGAAGTAACCCTGAATGCGTACGGCGTAATATGGCGGACGCGCGATCGGCAACGGCATGTGGGTACGCCCAAGGACGTCGCGCCCTGCGGCCTGACCGGCATTGTATTGGCCGACAGTGGCGGCCAATCCCGATGCATCGAGCCCGGCGGCGCGCGCCAAGCCCTCCAGCGTGTCGGACTTGTGGAACAAGGGATATCGGTCGAACGCCTCGACGAACTGTTCCTTGCTCCAGGCCCGGATCAGCGGCGGGCTCGCGTCGCGGATGGCTGAATCGAATACGACCCAGCAGCGCTCAAGCGGCTGCTGCGCCAGGGCCTTTTCACGTTGGTCATAGGTGGCGTTGTCTTCACGGATAAATCGCTGACCGTCCGCGTTGACAAAAATTTCCCACGGCACGCGCACAGACGCATCGGACGCGATCCGCGTCAGCAGCGGGCTTGGCACATCGTCGTCCGCCAAGATGGCGTTGAAAAGCGGCTGGTGGCATTGCTTGTTGCGCAGATAACCGCCGGCGGAGAGCGCCAGTTTAATGCCGACGCCTTGGCTATAGGGATAGGTCGTGTCGCCGAAATTCTTCACGCCCTCGATCTGCTCGAACATTTCCTTGTTCGAGCAGTAGCCACCCGTCGTCAGCGCCACCGCACCGGCCAGATAGCGATGCGAAGTGCCGTCCGCGGTTTGCGCCACCACGCCCTTGACCGCCTTGGTCCGCGCATCCTGAATCAGTTCCGTCACGCTGGTCTGCGTGAGAACGGTGACGTTGCCCTTTTCGACTTCCGGCTTCAACTGTTCTTCAAGGACCTTCAAGATCGAGATACCGCCTTCCTCCCCCCAGAAATAGCGCCGCTGGGAATAGGGATCGTGACCGGACCCCAGCACGGGGTGGCCGGCTCGGGGCTTCAATCCGTGATCGAGCAGCCAGTCGGCGGTATCGGCGGAATTGAACACGGCAAGCCGCAGGACGTCCGGATCCGCGGTGCCCTTACTGATGCGCATCACGTCGTCGTAGAAAAGCTGCGGCGTGTCCTCGATGCCGAGTTCCTTCTGGAACTTCGTGCCAGCAGCGGACATCTGTCCGGTGGATAGAAAGAGCGTGCCGCCCACCTGGCCGGCAGCTTCGATGACCAGCACGCGCGCGCCCCGGCGCGACGCCAAGATCGCGAGGGGAAGCCCAGCGTTACCGCCGCCGACGACAATGATGTCCCACGGACGTGTGCGTTCAGCAGCCGTGGCCCGCGCCGAAATCGACGCGCCGACCGTCGCCCAGCCCAAGGTCTTCAGGACATCGCGTTTTGAAAAGGATTTCGACATCGACTTCTGCCCCACAGTTCGTCGGGCATATTGACCGGTTCCTGAGGGACGCGCCAGAGCGCGGCATGCACCGCCATCAAGGCGACGGCATATTCCAACCCGCGAGGATGGGCGCCCACGGGCTGTCCATGCCGGCGAACTTCTCGCCGTCGGTATCGCCGGGCCGTCCGTCGTGGGCGAAAGTGTAGACCATGCCGCCTTTGTAGGCCCACAGGGCGCGGCCCGCGTCGTCCTTGCGGATGGTCCAGTAGCCGACGGGCTTAGCGTCGGCGGGCGCGAGCACAGGCTGCCAGTTGGCATCGATGCAGGCCTGGTCGC
Organism: Rhodospirillaceae bacterium; assembly: GCA_965279655.1. GTDB lineage: Bacteria > Pseudomonadota > Alphaproteobacteria > Rhodospirillales > Rhodospirillaceae > SCTM01. The sequence continues at coordinate 44,805 of OZ257255.1, read as the reverse complement.
AGGTGACGCGCTTCACGCGGTCGAAGTTGTTGTGGCCGAACCGGTAGAGCGCCTTGCCGTTCTGATCGATCAGCACCGGACCGAAGTCCGACATGGCTTCCTTCACCCAGGCTGGATGCGCCGGCGCGGGATCAAGCACCAGCGTGCGCCACTTGGCGTCGTCGGCTTTGCCCTCACCGGTCGGCACATAGAGCGGACGGCCGCGGAAGGCCCATTGGCGCGACTTGTCGTCGGCGCGGTCGACGATCGTCCAGTCGCCGGAGGCTTGTGCCATCCAGGGCGCCGCCATGGGCCGCCACGCGCGCAAGCAGGCGTCGGTGCAGGCAGGCTTCTTGGGAGTTTCGTTCTCCAGATAGCGTAGGGGCGTGCCTTTGGCGTCAACGAGCACGCGCCCGATGGACGTGCCCTCCACGCCGATGCCCGGCGGCGGCTGGATCGGCTCGAACACTACATGCCACAACTGGGCCAAGCGGTCGCCGATGCCCTGCCCGGCATTCGGCGTGTCGAAATTGAACGTGTAAATCGGCAAGCCGTCATAGCCCCACACGGAACTCCCGTCCTTGCGCGGCAAGACGGACCATTTTCCGACGGCCTTCGTACCGGGGGGGGCCGCGACGAGGTGCCAAGTCTCGAGGCAAGTCTTGGAGCACGCCGCGAGGTCCGCATTGTCGCGGTCATTGGCGAAGGTGTAGAGCGCAAGGCCCTCGGACGACTGAAGGTACCAGCCGCCGTCGGTGGCATGGACTTTAAATCCCTCCGGCACCTGCGGACCGGCGGCCGCCGCGCCGAAAGCGACGAGCAACGCGCCGAGGAAGGTGCTTATTCCGCGCATGAACGTCATCACGCCAGGATTTCGCGGATGGGTTTGGAGGTTTCCATCGACAGGGTACCCCACTTGTCGATCGGCACGCCCATCGCCTGCATCGCGGTAAAGCCGACGCGGCTGATGGGATCGCCATGGCCTTGAATGTGGTTCCCGGTCTTGAACTTGCCGCCGGCGCGGCCCACCAGCATCACCGGCACACCGTCGAGGGCGTGCATGTGGGCGTTGTTGGTATCGCTGTTGGCGTAGATCAGACAGTTGTCGAGCAGCGTGCCGGCGCCCTCCCTCACCGCGGCGAACGCGGCGATGAAGGTGGCGAAGGCTTCCATGCTGATAACGTTCATCTCCGCCACGTTGCGCTGGTAGCCCGTCTCCTTGTCTAGCGGCTCCTCGTGGGTGAGCGTGTGGTGGGTGAAGGACTCACCCGGCCGCCGCAGCATCGACAGCGACTGCGAATAGAGCATGTTGAAGATCTTGGTCTGATTGCAGGCGACCGCCATTACCAAAAGGTCGGTGAGCAGCTTGTGGTTGGCGAGCACGATCGGAATCTCGATGCCGACCTGAGTTTCCTTGGGCTTCTGCGGCACGCGGCAGGCTTCGAGCGGCGCGGGCTTCTGCATTTCGAGATCGAGTTGGCCTTCGAGCTGTCGCAAGGATGTGAAGTACTGATCGGCACGCGCCTTGTCGGCGGCCCCGAGCGTCTTAATGAAGTCCTGGCGCTCTTCCGCCACGGCGGACAGCACGCTCTGGCGCAGCATGGTGCGCGGATCGGGTTTGAAATCGGCCTTATTGGGATCGGCGAACTCCGGACCGAAGACGCGCTCATACAACGCATGCGGCGAAATTTCCGCCACGTTGCGGCTGCCGGCGCCCCGGAAAGAATAGCTGTCCTTCGGATCGCCGGTGCTCGATAGCTCGAGGGAGCGGAACCGCGTGCCCTTGCCGACATGATCCGCGACCAGGACGTCCAGCGTCGGCGCCAGGATGTCCCGTGCCGACGCGCTGACCTCTCGCGATAGCGGCACCGAGGCTGTGCGGCAGCCGATCCAGCCGGTGTAGTGCACCGCGCTCGGGCGGCCATCCAGCGGCGTGTTGAAATCGCTGAAGTAGTTGATGTGCTTTTTGTGGGGATCGAGCGGCTTGCACTCTTCCAAGAAGGTGATGCTGCCATCCTTGGAGGGCGCGATGCCACGGCCCGGCGTATGGCCGAGGCCCCAGAACCAGGTGCCGAAACGCACCGGCAGCGGCGCGCCGGAGGCAAGCGCGGTCCCGTTGCCGTTCAGCACGCCGTCGAACAACGGCAGACCCACCGTGACGGCCGCGCCACCGAGCAGGCCGCGCAGCAGCCGGCGGCGTTCGATCTTGCGTGGGAGCAAAACAGTCATGGCGCTGCATCCTCTTTCGCCATCGCGACCTTGTCGGTCTGTGGTGGGACCACCGCGTAAAGTTGCGGGCTGGTCGCGATCTTTTCCATCAGCTTCAGAAAACGGTACTTGTCGCCGACGAAGCTCTTATCGAAATACTCGAGCCACGGGCGCTCCTCCTTCGAGGCGGGGCGGCCGAGAGCGTATTCAAACGCGCGCATGACGACGCAGGACGTGGTCGCCGGGTTGTCGTGCAGCACCTTGCCCAGCCCCTCGCCCTCGAATTTGACGCCGTCCAAATCGCCGGTGGCGTCGATGGTGTGATCGTTCTCCGTCGTCCGCAGCATGCCGGCACCATCAAAGGTCTCCATGGTCAGGCCGATCGGATCCATCAGCTTGTGACAGCCAGCGCAGCTGGGCTCCGTCGAATGGGCGGCGAGACGTTCGCGCGCGGTGGCGTTCGGGTTGTTGGGATCGTTGAAGGCTTGGAAGCTGATGTCGCCCGGCGGATCGGGAATGTTCTGGCACATCAGCAGCTCGCGGATCGCGCGGCCGCGCAGGGTCGGCGAGCTTTTGCCGGGGTGGGAGTGGAGCGCCACGAAGCTGAGCTGGTTCTGTAAGCCCGCGCGGCGATCTTCCGGCGCAAAGGTGAACTTCGCCCAGCCCGTCGGGTCCGGCACGGGGATCTGATAGACGAGACCGAGCGCGGCGGTGACATAGGTCTCGCGCAGGGTGAACAGGTTGCGATAGTCGCCATCCTTGCCGACCAGGAAATCCGAGATCGTGCGCAGGGTCTGTTCGCCGGCATCCTTTGCCGCGGCGAGGGAGAACGAGGGATAGATCGTCGAATCCTTCTGCATGGTCTCGAGGCGGTCGAGATTGAGCATGTCGGCGAAGAACGCGCGCGTGCCACGCTCCACCCGCGGCGAGGCCAGGAGGCGTCGGGTTTCGTCGCGCAGGCCGTTGGCTTTGTGGAGCGCGCCAGTCTCCGCCGCCGTGAGAAGCGCCGCATCGGGGGTGCTATTCCACAACAGGAAGCTCAGACGCGCGGCTTTTGAATAGGCATCGAGGCGCGCGGCACCGGCGCGCGCGGGATCGGCCTCCACCTGGTCCTTTACGTAGAGGAATGACGGAGACACCAGGATCGCCGTCAGGGCCGAGCCCATGCCGTCGTAGAAGCCGAACTGAGCTGCGCCGGCGTTGGCGATGGTCACGTAGCGCGTGAGTTGGGAGTCGGTGAGCGGTCGGCGCAGCAGGAAACGTCCGGCTTGAGACAGGAACTGCTTCGCGCAGGCCTCGTCGGCCTTGGCGGCGTCCGCTGGGCGACAAGGGATCAGGACGTCGCGATTGCGTTCCGCCACAACCTGCGCGGCGACGGATCGCGCGCGGCCGTCGTAACGCTCGAAGCCCGTCGGCATGATGGATGCGAAACTTGCGCCGACGGCAATCAGGCCCTTCATGCGGTCGATGGGATCGACTTCGCCGGAGACCACGATCTCCGGACCGAACACGTCAGTAATGATGTTGCGGTACTGGGCGTCCGTGAGACGGCGCACAATCGGCGCGCCACCCGTGACCTCGGGCGCCTTCGGGCTGCAGGCCGTGGTCGCAAACGCCGCGATCAATGCGACGGTAATGGTCCGTGTGGATTTCATCGGCTCGCGCTTTGCCGCGGCGGATGGATCACGAACGCCGGCACCATGGTCAAATTATAGGCCGACGAAAGTGCGGTGCATTTGCCGGTCTTCGGGTCGGGATAGCCGTCGGCATACTTTTCCGTGGCTTCGCGCAGGGCTGGACAGCTGGCTTGCATGGTCACCGCGTAGCCGGAGCCGATGCGCTGCATGTAGCCCCACCAATTCTCCAGGTCATGGTAGCCGGCAATCATGCCTTTCTTCACAGTCTCGCCACCGACGGCGAGCTGCAGGCGCATGCCCTTGATGAACATGTGACGTTCGACGCCGGTGCCGAAGAACGGCAGATGCGCATCCGCAGGATCGGTAGTCAGCACGCCGTTGACGATGCGGCCTTTGGCGGTGGCGGTGTAGCGCCCTGAACTGTCCGCGCGATAGCTGCCGTTGGGCAGGATCTGGCCCTTGCTGTCTTTCGGCAGAGAATCCAGGTTGCGGTAGAAGCCGACGGTGACGTCGGCGTCGCTCATCGCATCGTCGACATTGGTGACCTCGATCAAGAGGATGCCGTGGGAGGAATCGCGCCTTTCTGACGCGGCGTTGTTCTCCATGTATCCGCTGGAGCGCCAGCCGAAGGTGCAGCCGAGGATGCGATAGACTTGATTGTCCACGCCCGCCTCGCCGGTGTTGCCGGTGAAGTTACCATGAGCGCAGGTGTTGGCGGTGGCCTTGCCGTCCACGTCGCCATCCAGATTCATGCCGTAGGAGGTCTTGCCCTCCACCACGGTCATCGGCGGGTCTTTGACCGAGGTCGGGTTCCAGCACACATCCTTGCCGTCGGGCCCGCGCACCGCGGCAACGGAGCGGCGGACTTCGGAGATCGGTTCTTCGTCTCCGCCCTTGGTGATCCTCTCGCGCTCTTTCGGCGGCAGGTTGCGCCACCACAGCTCGTCGTTGCTCATGGTGAGGCCGCCGGGGCACTCCTCCATGTAGGGGGTCTCGTAGATTCCCGTGTACATCGAGGTCATTACAAAGCCGAGCTTGTGATCGCGCGGGGCTTCCGCGTGCGCGCCGGCGGACAGCGCGAAGACCGCAACAGAGGCCGCTAATGTGAGATGGATCCGTACCATGGCTTAGAGCTCCGGCTTGGGCCGCATGGTCTGAATCTGACCGCGGAGTTCACCCTTGGGGAATTTCTCGGTCGCGATGCTGATATAGGACCAGCGGTTCAGCATGAACTGCACCTGGGCGTCGTTGAGTTGCGCCTTGCCTTCCAGCGGGCTGGCCTTCGCCTTGGGCGCTAGATCAACCATCACAACACCATTGGCCCCGGGTTGCGCAGGACCGTGCAAAGTTATCGCCGTCGGGCGCGACGTGAGATCGCGATAGGTAACCTTCCATCTGACCTCCAGCGTCTTGAGGTCGACGATCAGGTCCGCGACGCCCTTGCCAGGACTTTCAACGACGCGCATCTGATCGTCCGTCGACAACTCCGCATGGAACTCGCGCGTCGCCAGCTTGTCTTGCGCGAGGACCGGCGGAACGGCCATTGCGGCGGCAAGAGCCGCGCCGGTTATCCAGCGTAGAAACATCCGAGAATCGTAGCCCTTTTCAGGGGCTTTTGGATTCACAATCACTTTCCCGTCCCACTGCGGGCATTCGGCAGCGCGAAAGCGACGATCACATCATCGCCTTCCGAGGGACTGAAGCCATAGCTGCCCGCTGCGATCGCAACGAATTGGCGGCCGTTCACGCCGTAGCTGAGGGGCACAGCCATGCCCGGATGCGGTAGGTCCGCGCGCCAGACTTCTTCGCCGGTCTTCACATCGAAAGCGCGAAATCTACGGTCGGTGCTCGCGCCGATAAAGATCAACCCGGACGCCGTCATCAGCGGTCCACCGGCGGATGGTCCGCCCCAGCCGAAGAACGCCGGGATGGTGACGCCGTACTTGTGCACTTGGCCGAGCGGATGCTGCCACAGGATCTTGCCGGAGCGCATGTCGATAGCCGTAAGCGTCGACCAGGGCGGCTTTGTGCAGGGGATCTGCAAGGGCGACTGGAACGGACCCATCTCCAGCGAATACGGCGTGCCGGCCATCGGCAATTTGTTTCCGTGCAATACGGACCCAGAGGACTGAATCTCGCCGTCCTTGCGCGGCACGATCCGCATCATGGTGGCGATGTTCATCGCCTTCACCACCAGCACCTGGCGTTCCGCGTCGAACGCGGCCGCGCCCCAATTTCCGCCACCGAGATAACCCGGCATCACGATCGAACCCTTCAGGCTCGGCGGGGTGAACATGCCTTCGTAGCGGGATTCCTCGAAACGGTTGCGACACCACGCCTTATCGAAGGGCGTGAGGCCGTAGATGTCGTCCTTGGTGATGGTCTGACGCGAGAACGGCTCTGGCCACGATGGCACGGGCTGTGTCGGCGACAATTGCTCCCCCGGAACATCGGACGCGGGCACCGGCCTTTCCTTGATCTCCCCGATCGGCGCACCGGTGTCGCGGTCGAAGGTCCAGACGAGGCCGGTCTTGGTGATGCCGATCACAGCCGGACGCGGCGTGCCGTCTTTCTCCACTGTGGTAACAATCGGCTGAGCGGGAATGTCGTAATCGAACACGTCGTGGTGCACGGTCTGCTGCGACCACGCGACTTCGCCGGTGTCGGCCTTCAACGCGACGAGCGCGTTGGCCAACGGAATATCCTTCAGACGTTGGCCGCCGTAGTGATCGGGGCTGGGGCTTGTGGTCGGCACGATCACGAGCCCGCGCTCCACATCGACGGAGAACGGCGCCCAGACTTCCGCGCCGCCGGTAACCTCGCTCATGTCCGGCGGAATCGCGGTGAAGGCCCAGCGCTGCTCGCCCGTGCGCACGTCGAATGCGCGCACGTAGCCGTCGGCGGAGTTGGCGCGGATGTTGTCCAGCCCGCTGTTCGCGACGATCACCAGATCGCGGTAGATCATCGGCGCGGAGGAAACCCAGACGTAGTCCTTGGTCTCGCCGCCCCATTGAAAGTCCGAGAACGCGACATAGCCCGGATGCGACGTGCCGGCGGCGAAGTCCTTGCAGACCGCACCGGTGTCCGCATCAACCGCGTACAGACGCCCGCCGGATTCAGTGGTGTGGGCGCGGATCACGCGCTTCTGGCAGCCCGCACCCGCTTCCGGCGTCGCCGCTTCCCAATAAGCCGCGCCACGGCAAATGCTCGCGCGCGGCTCGTCGGTGTTGAGGCCGCCCTTGTGCGGATCGAACGCCCACTTCTCTTTACCGGTCGCCGGATCGAGCGCGACGATCCGGCCCAGGCGCGTGCAGGCGTACAGCGCGCCGTTCGCGTGCAGCGGCGTGGTTTCGTAAAGGTTGATCTGGAGGCCCTTGGCCCCGCGCGGCATCTCGCCGGAGTGGTAGGTCCACGCCGGCACGAGCTGCTTCACGTTGTCCGGCGTGATCTCCTTCAGCGGCGTGAACTGGCCGCCGCCGGGACCGCCCCCGAAGGCCGTCCAATCCTGCGCGACCGCGGGCGGGGCTGGGAACGACCCTGCCAACACCATGGCCACCGCCAGCGCGAGCGGCCGACGGCGCGAACGATTACCTGCGGGCATCTACTTACTTCCCCGGCGCATACGGCACGAATAACCCAGCGATCCAGCAAGCTTAGTCCCCCACCCTAGACCGAGGCGCCGAGAAAACCGCTGTCTCAGAATCCGGTCTTTTTGCGCCCGTTCGCACGGCATCGGCGCGATACCCTGAGACTACGGTGCAAGACGCGCACGCCGGTGAAGGACGCCAATCCATGACGACAGAATCCGTGCGCTCACTTCAGCGCGGCCTCGCCGTCCTCGAGTATTTCAATATTTGGAACCGCGCGACGGTGTCCGAAGTGACGTCCGCTTTTAGTCTGCCGCGCGGGACCGCTTACCGCTTGCTGGAGACCCTGCATCGCTGCGGATATCTCGAAAAGGGCCATGAGCGCGGACAATACTTGATCGCGCCGAAGGTGATCGAACTCAGCTGCGCCTTCGAATCGGAAACGTGGGTCGCGCAAACCGTGGGCCCTCTGCTCGACCGCGCCGCGGAGTCCCTCGGCTGGCCGGTGCTTCTGGCGATCCGCGTCGGTTCGGATATGTGCGTCAAGGCCCGATCGGAATTCCACGCAACCCCGTTCCGGCGGGAAATTCCCGTCGGCAGCCGTCTGGGGCTGCAAGACAATGCCGCGGGATTGGCCACGCTTGCGTTCTCGAACGAGGCGCCTGGAAGCGCGGACGCCGAAGCGTCGATTCTGAAAGACGTGAGGCTGGAGGGCTACGCGAGCGTGCGTGAAGCACGCACCTCGGTCATCCAAGTCGCCGTCCCCGTCGTGGTGGATGGCACAGCGGTGGGCGCCCTCATGACGCGTTACGACGATCGCGCGCACGACGGTGCCGATAACACCGAACAGCTGGCGGCGGCGCTCACCGACCATGCCCACACGGTCGCGGATACGATGCCGAAAGACTATTGCCGGCTGCTCGCGACCGCTCACTGAATTTGGTCCATAGTTTGAACCTCGAATCGCGGATTTGGCGCCTCGTCCGCCACTTCGCGATGGCAGAGCGCTGGTAAAGCGATATTCGGCGAAGCCGATACGGGATGTCCGCTTGATCCACAATATGAACCATTTGTGGCCGGTGCCGCCCTTGTGATATCCAAGCCGCATACTCTTTCATGAGGTTTGCGGCTCCCAATGGCGACGCCTTCCCTCCAGTCTCTTGAGCGAGGTCTCGCCGCCCTCAGTGCGATCAATCGCCAGCCGGGGTCGGGCATCGATGCGCTTAGCAGTGAGCTCGGTTTGTCGCGGGGCACGGTTTACCGCCTCCTGGAAACCCTGCGCCGCGAGGGCTACGTCCGCCGCGGCGTGCGCGGCCGATATGTGACCGGCGAGCGCGCACTGGCGCTCAGCGACGGCTACAGCGCCCTGAACTGGCTGACCGGGGATGCGCAGGCCGTCCTGAACGACCTTTCCGCCCGTTTGCGCTGGTCGACCTTGATTGCAGCGCCCGAAGGCACCGACATGATTGTGCGGGCCTCAACGGACCACCATTCCCCGTTTGTGAAGGCGCCGGTGGCTCCGGGTGCCGGCTATCTGTCAATTCACCAAGCCCCGTGTGGGCGTGTGTACCTCGCCCACTGCGAAGAGCGGCAGAAAAGCGCCACGCTGCGCATGCTGCAGGCGCTGCCCGACCCGCGTAAGCGCCTGGCAGCCGAAGACGCGGCCGCCACCGTGAAAATGCTGGACCGGATCCGGGCCGACGGCTTCGCCGTCCATGAGAACCCCACGGCGGAAGTGACCATCGCCGTTCCGATCTTCCGGGGCGACCGCGCGGTCGGGGGATTATCCATGCGCTATTTCAGCTCGGTCATGCCGGTCACGGTCGCCTGCACACGCTATCTTGGAGCGCTGCACGACGCGGCGCAGCTGATCGCGCGCGGCGGTCTGCCCGAAGCGCGCCGCGCCTAGCAGCGGCTGGACTACAACCCCCGCGACGAGATCGCAGGGTTTTTACCCCCTGACCTGTGTATCGCGCCCGCATTGTGAGGTGTAGGGTGATGGGCGATGCATCGACCCCCGTGGGGTGACACACTGGACGTGGATTTACGCGTTCAGGCAAGGGCTTAACCCAATTTGCCTGGCTCAGGTGATGCGATGCGCCGTTGCGGTTTCATACTATCCTCGACTGTTCTTTGCGCAGTTCTGAGCCTGGGCTCGACTGAGGCCTTTGCCGCCGGGCCGCAAAAGCTCGGCTTCGCGGTGACCTCCCTGTTCACCGCCGTGCACGAAACCAAGTACATGACCGAATGCCCCCGCGGACTGGCGCTCAGCAGCGATGAAATCTGGTGGACGGGCCTCTCGCGCGCCGACCGCGACCGCCTGACCAACAACGGCGACGATGACCCCATGGGCGGTCCGCGCCTGATGTTGTCCCACCTGCGCGGCCCGAAGGGCGAGAACGTCTGCTGGAATCCGACCCTGGGGAAGGACCCGCCTCTGATCACGGTCGAGGGCAAGGTCTCCTATGGCATGGATCTCGACAAGGGCGACACGACCAACACCTGCCAGCATGAGGAGTTCGAAGGCCTCAATAGCGAGAAGGGTATCGACAACCAGGTCTATCGCGTCCTCGGTTGCATCCACGGCTGGCGCAGCGACGGCTACATGGAAAACAACGCGAACCGCGAACGGCGCGATACATCCCTCGGCGTCACGTTGATCGAGGTGACCGACGTGGATGATGCGCAGAACGATCCGGACGTGAAGGTCGGGTTCTATCGCGCGGTCACGCCGCTGCCCAAAGGCGGCACCGGCGACGTACTGCCAAACGCCAGCTACCGCATCGACGATCCGCAACGCTACGGCACGGTGACCCACGGCCGCATCGAGAACGGTGTACTGAAGACCGACGCGGTCGACGCGCATCTGCCGTTCTACGGCAATGTGGTCGAGATGGAGATGTACATCCGCGGTATGCGTCTGGAACTCGACGTGAGCAAGGGCGTGGCGCCGTCGAAGGGATTGATCGCCGGTTACCACGATCTCGAGAACTGGTGGGGCTACATGCAGCGCATCGGCGTGTTCGCCGCCAGCGGTCAGTACAGCTGTCCCGCCCTGTATGAGGCGTCGCATCGCCTGGCGGACGGCTATCGCGATCCCAAGACAGGCAAGTGCACGGCATTGTCGTCCGCATACCGGATCGAGGCGGTGCCCGCCTACATCATTCATCCAGACGCGCGCGTCAGCAGCAAGTGACGCCGCGATGAAGTGGTTCGCACGCTCCCTTGGGATGATCGCCCTTGCCGCTGTGGCTCTGCAGGGTTGCGAGCAGGCTCCGCCCAAGGCGGAAGGCGGCGCGCCAACGGTACGGCGGCTGACGGAAAGCCAATACCGCAACATCATCGCCGACGTGTTCGGCAAGACCATCATCGTCGCCGGACGCTTCGATCCGATCGACCGCGCCGACGGCCTGCTCTCGGTGGGCGCTGGGTACTCCTCCATCCCGCCCGCCGCCTTCGAGCGCTACGACGGGCTCGCGCGCAACATCGCGGCACAAGTGGTGGCGCCCGCGAATCGCGATTATGTGCTGGCCTGTACGCCGGGGGCGGAGAACGCACCGGACGATGCCTGCGCCAAGACCATCATCCAGGAGACCGGGCGCCTGCTGTTCCGCCGCCCGCTGACGCAGGGCGAACTCGAGGCACTCGTGGCCTATGCACATGAGTCCGCCGCGTCGCTGGGCAACTTCTATGGCGGCGTGGGCGCGAGCGTCGCGGTCATGCTGGAAGCACCGCCGTTTCTCTACATCTCTGAATCGCCCGAAGCCGATCCTGATCATGCCGGCACTTCGCGGCTCGACGGCTATTCCAAGGCCACGCGTCTGAGCTTCTTCTTGTGGAACACCACGCCGGACGACGAACTCCTGCGCGCCGCCGCCGCGGGCGAATTGCACACGGAAGAAGGACTGACGGCGCAAGCCGACCGCATGTTGGACTCGCCCCGGGTGGAGAACGGCGTGCGTGCCGTCTTTACGGACATCCTGGCCTTGGACAAGGCGGAGACACTGGAGAAGGACACCCAGATCTATCCAGCGTTCATGCGCAGCGTGGCGGTGGACGCCCGCGAGCAGACCTTACGCACCATCGTCGATGTGCTGCTGGTGAAGGGTGGCGACTATCGCGACCTGTTCACCACCCGCAAGACGTTCTTGAGTCCTTCCCTCGCCACCGTTCATCGCGTGCCGATGGACAAGCCAGAAGGCGGATGGGTCCCATACGAATTCCCAGACGGCGATCCGCGCGTGGGACTCATCAGCCAGTTGAGCTTCGTGGCGATGCATTCCCATCCCGGCAAGAGCTCGCCGACCTTGCGCGGACGCGCGATCCGCGAGCTGCTGCTGTGCCAGAAGATTCCCGACCCGCCGGGCGACGTGAATTTTGCGAACTTCAACGACCCCAACAGCCCGGGCAAGACCGCGCGCGAGCGCCTGACGATGCATTCCACCGAAGCGTCCTGTTCCGGCTGTCACAAGCTCATGGACCCCATCGGCCTGACGCTGGAGAAGTTCGACGGCGCGGGCCAACTGCGCGAGATGGAGAACGGCGAGCGCATCGACGTGACCGGCGATCTGAACGGCATCGCGTTCGCGGACTCGCCCGGCTTGGCCAAGGCGATCCGGGACGACCCGGCCTTGTCGGCCTGCTTGATCAACAAGACGTTCAGCTATGCCACCGGCCGGCGCACCACCAAGGACGAGCGCGGCTGGATGGACTATTTCAACCAACGCTTTGTTGCGGACAAATACAGCTTCGTGAAGCTGATGCGACGGATGGCGACGGCGGAGGAGTTCTACGCCATCGCGCCGGCCGGAAAATCGGCCACGGCATCGGCGCAGTGACGAGGACGGAATCGCCATGACAGTTCTTCTGCCCCGAAAGATCTCGCGCCGCGGTGCCTTGCGCGGCATCGTCGGCGGCATCGCCGCGACCGTGGGGCTGCCGTATCTCGATATCTTCCTGAACAACACTGGCACAGCACTGGCGAACGGCGCCCCAATCCCGATGCGCTTTGGCACCTGGTTTTGGGGCCTGGGCCACACGGTCGGCCGTGCGGTGACGGCGGACCGCGAACTGAAATTCCTGGCGGAGTGCGCGCCGCTGGAGCCCTATCGTAAGCTCACCAACTTCTACAGCAACTTCAACACACCCTTGGACGGCCGCCCCAGCGCCGTGCACTACACGGGATGGATCGGCTGCCGCACGGGGTCCGTGCCGAACTCCCGCGACATCGGTACATCGTCGAAAGACATTTTGGAGCCGACGCTCGACGTGATCGCCGCCGACGCCATCGGCATGGGCGCGCGCTTCAAGTCCATCGACATGTCCGCCACGGGCGATCCGAGCGACAGCTACACCTTCCGCGGCGCAGGCAGCCGCAACACGGCGGAAATCTCGCCGTTGGCGCTATACGCGCGGATCTACGGACCCGACTTCGTCGATCCCAATGTCGCCGAGTTCAAAGTCGATCCCAAGGTGATGGTGCGCCGCAGCGCGCTGTCCGTGATCGCTGACGAGCGCGCGGCCTTTACCAAGACCTTGGGCACCGCCGACAAGCACCGCCTGGAGGAGTACTTCACCTCCCTCCGCCAGTTGGAAGGCCAACTGGACCTGCAGATGCAGAAGCCGCCGCCGGCGGAGTCTTGCGCGATCCCGAAGAAGTCCGACGGCGGCCCCACCGGCGTCGAGATTCCTGTGGTGTTCGCGAACCACAAGCAAATGACGGACCTGGCGGTGATGGCGCTGGCGTGCAACCAGACGCGCATTGTCAACATGCTGTACTCGAACTCGCAGTCGTCGCTGCGGGTGCCGGGTGAATCCTTCACGCACCATACGCTGACGCACGAAGAACAGCTCGATAAGGGCCTGGGCTATCAGGCGCGCGTGGCCGTGATGAACCTCTATAGCATGCAGGCCTTCGCGCAGTTCTTGGAGGCATTCTCCAAGGTACGCGAGGGTGACGGCACGCTGCTCGACAACATGTTGATCTTCGCCAACTCCGACACCAACAACGCGCGCATCCATGCCCTCGACGGCACCCCGGTGATGACCGTGGGCCGCGCCGGCGGCCGGATGAAGACGGGCCTGCACATCGACGGAAAGGGCGATCCCATCACCCGCACCGGGCTGACGGCGCTGCAGGCCGTGGGCGTGCCGATCGCGAAGTGGGGCACGCTGTCGCTGGAGACATCGCGCCCGATCACCGACGTGTTGGTGTAAGCGCGCGTGAAGATGCTTTCCGCACGACTGATTGGCCTCGCGTTCCTTCTCAGCGCCACGGGCTATGCGGCGGAACCGGCGCATCCGGCCGGGACAACCCTGCGTCCGACGGACGCCGGCTGGTACGTGACCACCGCGGAGAAACGCGCCCTCTACACCTTCGCGTCGGACAAGGATCATCCGGGAGAGTCCGCCTGCCGCGCCCTGTGCGAGCAGAACTGGGCGCCGTACCTGGCGGACGACGACAAGCTTCCCGCCGGCTGGTCGATCATCGAGCGCAAAGACAAAAAGCGGCAATGGACCTACAAAGGCCAGCCGCTCTACACATTCCGCCACGATCAAGCCGATACGATGTACGGCGACATGCACGACAAGGCTTGGCATGTGGTGTTCGAGCCGGTCGACACGCCGCCGGGGATCGAGGTGGGTTCCACCGTGATCGGCCGCGTTCTGACGACGCCAACGGGCGCCGTCGTATACGCGCCGACGACAAAACCCGCGCCGTGCAAAGGCGCGTGTGTGGAAAGCGAATGGATTGCCGTCGCGGCGCCGTGGACCGCGAAGGCGCGTGGCGACTGGAGCGTAATCAAAACCGCGGGCGGCATATCCCAGTGGGCCTATCGCGGCAAGGCGCTGTTCACCGCCGCCGATGCGCGCGCGGGTCTGCTCGAAACGACGCCGAAAGGCTGGCAGCCGATCGTGCTGGAAGCCGCGCCCGCGGCGCCCAACTGGGTGTTGTTGCAGAAGGCCGACCTCGGACCGCTCTTCACCGACGGCGAACGCCGTACCCTCTACCGCTTCTTCACCGCCGATCCGGCGAAGTTGAAGGCGATCATCTGCAACGACGAGTGCATCGCGGCGAACTGGAAGCCGGTGCCGGCCACGGCGAACGATAAACCCGTCGGCAATTGGCGGCCGATGGAAGTCGCGCCGGGGCAGTACCAGTGGGCCTATAAGGCCGGCCTGGTGTTCACCTTCCTGCATGACAAGCGGCCGGGCGACGCCTTCGGCGACAAATTCGCCGGAATGGAAAGCCCGTGGAGCCCGATCCTGCTGTCGACGCTGATCCTCTCCGCGCCTTAGTGATTGAACACCGGCGCGGGTGGCGGTGCCGCCGCTGCCGTCGCGGCCTCGTTCGCCTGATTGATCACGAACACGCGGATCGCTTCCGCAAGTTCCGGCGTCAGCACATCGCGGAAGCTCTTCATGCCCTGCTCCGCCCGCGCGCCGTCGATCATGATGCCCTTCCAGGCGTCGGCATCGCCGAGGATGTCCGAGTGGCGCAGGTCGGGATGGGTCTTATCGCCGCGGGCCGCGCCGCCATGGCAGAAGAAGCAGTGCCGGTCGTAGATCGCTGATCCGGCCTTGATCATTTCCGGCGTGCCGACGCGCGGTGGCGGGGGACGCAGCTTCTGTTCGGGGAACTTGTCCGCCGGAAGCGCGCCTTTGGCGCCGAGCTTGAACACCAACACGCGATTGGTATTGGGCATCTCCGCCGCGTTAACGACCGTTCCGGGCTGGATCGTCGCGAACCCCTGCCCCACGACAATCGCAACGTACTGATCCCCATCCACCTGGAAGGAGATCGGCGCGCCGAGGGCGTGATTGTGGACATTGAAGGTCCAGACTTCGTTGCCGGTCGCTGCGTCATAGGCAACGACGTCGTTGGCGTCGGAGGCGAACAGCAGTCCGCCGCCTGTCGCGAGGAAACCGCCGTTGCGCCGACCACGCTGAGGCTTCCGCCACACCTGCTTCTGCATCACGGGATCCCAGGCGACCATGAAATAGCCTTCCGTCGGCATGCCTTCCGCCGTGGCCGGATCGATCTTTCCCGGCGCGCGCACGACGCCGCCGTTGAGATAGCCGCGCGTGAACTTGTACGTCGGGTCGTCTTGCCAGAACTGGCCGGCGCTGATCGAGCGGAAGTACACGGTGCCTTTTGTCGGGTCGAACGCCGGCGGCTGCCAGCCGTCCACGCCGCCGTCGCCGGGCGGCGACACGAACACGGATTTGCCGTCAGGGTAGCGCGCCTCGGCGCGCACGACTGGACGTCCGGTCTTGAGATCGATGCGCTCCGCCCAGTTCGCGGGCATGTGCTTCTGCGCCGAGATCAGCTTGCCGGTTTTCCGGTCGAGCACATAGAAGAAGCCGTTCTTGGGTGCCTGCATCAGCACCTTGCGCAGCTTCCCGTCAATCTTCAGGTCAGCCAGGATCATCGCCTGGGTCGCGGTGTAGTCCCAGGTATCGCCGGGCGTGGTTTGGTAATGCCAGACGTATTTCCCCGTGTCGGGCTTCAGCGCGACGATGGACGTCAGGAACAGGTTGTCGCCGCCGCCGGGCGAGCGGACCTTTTGATTCCACGGCGAGCCGTTACCGACGCCGATGTAGAGCAGGTCGAGTTCCGGATCGTAGGAGATGGAATCCCATACGGAGCCACCGCCGCCGTACTTCCACCACTCGCCGCTCCACGTCTTTGCCGCCATCTTCAGGATCGGATCCTCGAACGGCTTCGCGGGATCGCCGGGCACCGTGTAGAAGCGCCACGCGCGCTTGCCGGTCTCCGCATCGTAAGCGGAGACGTAGCCGCGCACGCCGAGGTCGGCGCCAGCGTTGCCGATGATCACCTTGCCTTTCGCGACACGCGGCGCGCCGGTGATGCTGTACGGCCAGGATGGATCGTCGATGGTCTGCTGTTCCCACAGCTTCTTGCCCGACTTTGCGTCCAGGCCGATCAGGCGGCCGTCGAAGGTTGCGACGTAGATCTTGCCGTTATGGGACGCGAGCCCGCGCGCGACCGGACCACAGCAGGCCTTGCCTTCGGACGCGCGGGGTACTTCGGGATCGAACCGCCAGATCTCCTTGCCCGTGCGCACGTCGAGCGCGTGGACCTTGCTCCAGGCCTCCACCGCATAGAGCACGCCGTCGATCACCAGAGGCGTGCCTTCGACCGCCCGGAATTCTTCCAAGTCGAAGGACCAAGCGAGGCCGAGCTGAGCGATGTTCTGCTGGGTGATCTGATTCAAGGGGCTGTAATGCTGTTCCGATGCCGTACGCCCGTAGGACGGCCAATTGGCTGGGTTGTCGGCCGGCGCGCCCAGAACGGGGGCGGGGAATAAGGCCGCGAGGAGGCTGATGGCCAAGCTTGTATTCACGTTCATCTCCTCACGATGATCGAAAAGCGACCTGCGGCTCTTCGCCGGTTGAGCCGCTGCCTTCTTGCGGTAGACTCGCCCGTATCAGTAAAGCGCCAAAGAGGCCGATATGAAATGGGCTGGTGTATTCCTTGCGGTGCATGTCGCCGCGTGCGGCGCGCTCGCGGCAGATCCGACGGAACGGCGCTTCACCGCCGAACTGTCGGCCGATAACGAGACCCGCACGGTCAACAGCCCCGCGAAGGGCGCGGCGACGGCTGTGATCGACCTGCCGACGCTGACGCTTAAGTGGCATGTGACCTACAGCGGCCTGACGTCGGAGGTGACCTCCATCCGCCTGCATGGTCCGGCCCAGGTGGGCGCGAACGGCGTGCCGTTCCTTGATCTGGCGTCGAAAAGCTTCAAGAGCCCGCTCGATGGCTCCGCCGAACTCACGGAAGGCCAGATTCAATACATGCTGGCGCGCTGGAGCTATATCGAGATCAGCACCAAGAAGTATCCGAAGGGCGAGATCCGCGGACAGATGATTGTCGTTCCGCCGCCCAAGGAATAGGCGTCTCCCTTCAGAAAGAAAAAGGCGCGTGAGCTGCTCCTGAGAACCGCTCACGCGCCTGTTCCTTCGTCGGATAGGACTAGTACTTCACCCGCACGGTCAGACCGAGGGTACGCTGGTCGCCAATGGCGCCATAGTAGCCCACGTTCGGCTGGGTGATGTTGGCCACCGCCACGTACTTCTTGTCGAACAGATTGCGCACCCAGAACTGCAGTTCGTAGTTATCCGTGGTGATGCCAGCGGAGGCGTTCACCAGGGTGCGCGCCTGGGCCCACGCTAGATTCATCACGTCGGAATAGGCCTTAGACTGGTAGGCGAGGTCGCCACGCACATAGTACCGCATGTTCTGCACGACCGAGAGATCGCCTTGGAACTCCGCACCGAACGTGCCCATGAACTTGGATGAACGCGGCGTCGTCTTTCCACCGATGTAGCCGTTCGTCGGGCACACGCGGTTGTCGCAGATGGCGGGCGTACGAGCGAAATTCAGATCGTACGTGCCGGTATCGTACGTCGGACTGCCGTAGTAGGCGGTCCCGTTCACCGTGAAGTTCTCGCTGAACGCATAGGCCGCTTCAGCTTCCACGCCCTTGGACGTCAGGTTGCCGAGGTTGAGGGTAATGACGATCGGCAGCGCCGCCGGGTTACCCGGATCGGCCGCAGGAACCTGCATGTTGGACCACTTGGCTAGGAACACATCGACATTCAAACGGAAATTGCCAAATGTATTCTTGCTGCCGACTTCGTAAGTCCAGTTCGTGTCCGCCTTGTAGATGCGGTTCTCCGCGCGGAAGGCCGACGTATTGAAGCCGCCGGATTTCACGCCGCGCGCCGCCGACGCGTAGATCAGGTTGGTCGATGTCAGGTCGTAATCGACCGTGAAGCGCGGGGTGAAGTAGTTGTAGGTGGCGTTGTAGGCCGCACCCGTGATCCCCGCCAACTGACCGCCGCCCGGCGATGAGAACGCCTGCTGATAGCGCTTTTCATGCGTGAACCGTCCTTCGGCACCCACACGCAGGCGGTTGTCCATCAGGCTCACGCTCACTTCGCCGAACGGCGAGGTGATTTCATTCTTCGTGAGGTTCTGACCGAGGATGAAGTACAGCCCCGGATTGAAGTCTCCAGGATTGCGCGGGTCGATCGGCTTGACCGGTACCGACGTGAGCGGACCCGGGATGCTTCCGAAGAAGCTCTGGGTCAGGTCACGTGTCGGTGCATAGAGAATACCGACCGAGGCGCGGATCGTGCCTTTGTCGTCCCAGGACAGCCGCGCGTCGTGCGATTCCGTCCGGTTGATGCTGTATCCCGCGCCGGAGATCACGCAGCCGTTGGGGTCGATGAAGTAGGTGCAGCCCGGAATGACGTCGCCGTAGGTAGCGGACAGGTTGGACGCCTGTACGCGGCCGTAGACGTACTCGACGCGCAACGCATCGGTCAGGTCGTAGCCGATAGCGACGCGGCGGAAGTCGGCGTTCAGCTGCGAGCCGTAGCCGCGCGGGTCGACTGCGTTCACCGTCAACGGTAGCTGGCCGCAATACAGACGGAACCACTGACCGCCACCGCCAAGACCGGAGCCGGCCGGACGGACGTTCGGATTGTACTGACCGCAGTTCAGGACGCCGCTGTTGGCGTCCAATTCCTGGAAGTAGGTCGCCGCACCTTGCTCACGCTTGCTCTTAAAGTTGAACGAGGTGAGGTCGATCGTGAGCTTGTCGGTCGGCGTGATGTGAACGGCGAAGTTGTAGGTCGTCTTCTTGTAGCCGCCGAGGGAGCAGTCCGTACCTGGGCTGATGTAGGAATTACAAAACGGATGGGGGTTCTTCCAGCTGCCGTCGTAGACGGAGCGGTAGACACCGCCCAGCACGCTCAGCCTTTCCTTCACGATCGGACCGGAGACGGTCAGTTCGCCATCGAGGCGTTGGCCGTTGCCCCAGGTGCCTTGCGCATCGATCTTCCACTCGTCGGTGGGCTTCTTGGTGACGTAGTTGACCGCGCCCATGAAGGCGTTGCGGCCGTAGCGCGCGCTTTGCGGGCCCTTCACCACTTCGATGCGCTCGATACCGGCGAAGCCGATGTCGGTCACGTAAGAGCGCGGCAGATAGACGCCGTCGAGGAAGAAGGAGACCGGCTGCTCGGTAGAACCGGCGATCTGAGTCGCGCCGCGGATAACGGGCGCGGTGGCGCCGAACCCACCAAAGTCCTCGAAGTTGAAGCCTGGCGTGAGCGCTGAGATGTCGCGCATATCGCGCGCAACGCGCTTCGTCAGATCGTCCGACGTGAAGGCGGTGATCGCGAGCGGAACCGACTGCAGCAGTTCTTCGCGCTTACGTGCGGTTACGACGATCTCTTCGAGACCTTGCGCTCGGGTGACGCTGGCGGCGCCGATATCGAGCATGAAGGCGGTTGCCGCGGCAACGCCCAACCAAACGCGCTTAGTTCTCACCATATTTCCCCCGTGGACTTAAAGACTTAGGCCCCTAGCCTCGTCGGCTAGGATCATCCTTGGCTTTGTAACAATTTGAAACGCATCACGAACCCGATATCTGAGCCGTACGTGTTCGGCTTCCCATCGCGTCATTTTCGCAACAGGGGCCCTCAACTGTTTTTCAGTGCTTAATTGACGGTCCGGGCGACCCGGAAGCCCACGCTCGCCCAGTGGGAATCCGCCGGATCCAGGCCGCGGCTGGAGGACCGAAGCCCGCGCAGCGGGTCATGCCGCCAAGAACCGCCGCGCGACGCATGCTGCTTGCAGCCGCCGGCATCCATCCACGCGGAGCCATCGTTCGGCGCTCCGTTATAGCTGTCGTGCCAGCAATCCTGCGTCCACTGCCAAGCGTTACCGACAATGTCATAGAGCCCGTACGGATTGGGCTTGAACGATGCTACCGGCGCGGTGGCGGCGTAGCCGTCATCGCAATTCGGCACATCCCATTTCGGATTGGCCTTCTTGCCGGAGAGATCGGACGCGCTGGCGTACTTGCAGGCGTCGGCGCGGTCCTCGCCCCAGAAGTATTTGGAGGTGGTGCCGCCGCGGGCGGCGAATTCCCATTCCGCTTCCGCCGGCAGGCGATAGACGTCCTTGCCAACCTTCTTATTCAGCCATGCGATATACGCCTGCGCGTCATCCCAACTGGCGCAGACGACCGGATCATTCTCGGTCTGCTTGAAGGCGGGGTCCGACCAGCCGTGGGCCGGGTTGTCCTCATATAGCTTCGGACCCGACGACGGGAAGATATTGCAACCGGGGATGACCTTGTAGCCGGTCGCCTTCACGAACTTCGCGAACTGCCCGCGCGTGACGTGCGTCTGCCCCATCGCATAAGGCTTCGAAATCGTTACCTGATGTTGCGGGCTTTCCTCCCCCTTCACCTTGGCCGGATCGGAATCAGACGCGCCCATCATGAAGGTGCCGGACGGAATGACGACCATCGTCGGGCAGTCGGCGCACTCCTTAAACGTCGCGCCGGGCTTGCTCGAAGGTTTGGAGGAACCGGCCTTAGGCGCGGCGGCCTGGAGGGACGACGAAAGCAAGAGCGCGGCTGCGACCGTCAGAATGCTGCCGGATACCTTGGTGAACGACATCGCGTGCCTCCCCGATGAATTACACGAAAGAGTATCGCGTCGGCTTTCGGGCAGGGCCAGCCCAAATGACCGCATTTTGAGGCTGGGGGAAAAAGATGAAGCCCGGGAGCATGACGGTGCCCCCGGGCTTCGCATCTAGAGCTAGCCGAGCGAGTGGCTAGAACTTGTAGGTCGCCTTGACGCCGAATTCGCGCTTGTCAGGCAGACCGACGCGGATTTCGTTGAACGCGGCGAACGAGAACACCGTGTCCTGGCCACGCGTACCTTGCAGCAACGTGGCGTCCTTCGTGAGGTTCTTCACGTAGCCTTCGATCGACAGGCCGTCTTCCTTGCGGACGCCGACCCTCAGGTTGACGAGGTCCGCCGCGCCGATGACCGAGACGTTGCCTTCGTCACCGAAGAATGAACCGCGGTGCGTGTAGTCCACGCGCGTGAACCAGTCGTAGGCGCCGGCGAGATGATCGGTGTACTCGGCCGAGAGCGACCAGGTCTGACGCGGCGCGAAACGGATCTTCGCGTTCGCAGGCAGCGTGGCCCGGCCGTAAATCAGCAAGCAGTCGGAGCACAGGTAGTTGCCCGAGATCTTGTTGTCGCTGATGTTTAGGGTGGCATTGACGAGCAACTTGTCCGTCACCGCCCAATCGGCCTCCAGTTCGATACCGTACAGATTGATCGAACCGACGTTCTGCGTGATCGTGAAGGAACTGACGGTCGGCAGCGGGTTCGGGTTTGCCGGTGTCGCCGCCGGTGTCGTCACGAACTGAATCGTGTTCGGGACCTGGCCGTTCCGCCACTGGTCGTAGTACAGGGCCACGCGGGTCTGCAGGGTGTCGTTCAACCAGGAAGACTTCAAACCAGCTTCGAAGTTGTCGATGCGGTCTTCCCGGAAGGTCACCTGACCGCCCACCGCTGAAAGCTGCGCGATGATCGCCGGCGGCTGGGTGATGAGGCCGGCGTTATAGCCGCCCGGACGCGTGCCGCGCGACCACAGGGCGTAGGCCAAGGAGTTCGGCGCGTATTTCCAATCGAGCGAAACACGCGGCGAGAAACTCTTGAACGTGCGTGTGAGCGCAATCGGGTTTGCGAGAATGTTCGTGCCGCTGCCGTCGGTCAGCGTTTTGCTATGCGGCTTGTCCCACTGATAGCGGACTTCACCGGTCAGGGTCAGCTCAGGGGTGATGTCGTAGTACGCGCCGCCAAAGAGCGACTGCGTGCGCGGCCTCTGCTGAGAAGCTCCGCCGAGGCCGGCGACGCCAGCGTTAGAGTAGCCATAAACTGGGAAGCCGACGCCGTAGGCTTGGAGGTAGTTCACACCCGCCAGCCATCTTAGACGATTCTGCGCCGGTGAGGTGACGCGGAATTCCTGATTGAACACCCAGTCGATGCCGCCGTTTGCGTGCGCCCAACGGATCGTCGGGAAGATGCCCGCGGCATTGGTCGCACCCGGGGTGGAATTGTAGAGCGGGTTGGCATTGAGGATGCCGTAGTAGGTAAGGTCGAGGAAGTTCAGCGACTTCGTACGATTGTATGACGAGACCGAGGCGAAGGAGTAACCGCCGGCGGTTTCGTATTCGAATTTCAAATTGCCCTGGAACGCATGACGCTTCAGACCGTATGAGTCCTGCCAGCGCGGATCGAACGGAGCGTAGAAACCACGAACGTTTTCGCTGAGGATGCTGCGCGTGAACGCATCCATCACGTATTGGCCGCCGATTGTGGCCGCGGGCAGTTGATCGGCTGTCGGCAACGTGCCGCACCAGTACGGGCCACCGGATCCGCCAAGGTTGCAATTGAGCTGCGGGCGCTTGATCCCGACCTGTGCCGGCGGGCCGTCACGGTCGGCCGCGTACGACGCCCAGCCCTTCACCTTAATGTTGTCGGTCGGCGTAAAGTAGAAGGAACCGGAGATGGAGTCGGTTCGGCGATTGCCGAGACGTTCGCTGGTGTTCAGCGAATTGATGTAGTGGCCGCCGCGCGCCATGTGGTGCGCGGTCACGCGCATAGCCAGCTTATCTTCGGCGATCGGGCCTTCGACGCTCATCAGCAGATCGTTCGAACCGTAGCTCGCGTATTCGGCGCTGACGACGCCCTTGAATTCGTTGCCGGGGGTCTTGGTGATGTAGTTGATCGCGCCGGAGAAGGTGGACCGGCCGAAGTAGGCGTTCTGCGGTCCCTTCAACACTTCGACGCGCTCGATGTCCGCGAAATCCGGCGTGATGCCGTTGGTGTTGGAGGCGGAGACCGGCGCGCCGTCCACGAACATGATGCCGGGCGCGATCGAAAAGCCGCGGAACGTGATCTGCTTGGCGGAACGGTCGTTACGGGCGCCGCCGCCAGCGTTCATGTAGATCGAGAAAAAGCCCGGCGTGAAGCGGGCCATTTCCTCGATGGACTTGATGCCCTTGCTCGCGATGCTGTCGGCGCTGACGGCGGTGATCGACACCGGGATCGTCATCAGCGTTTCTTCGCGCTTACGCGCGGTGACGACGATTTCCTCCAGGCCCTGCGCCTGTGCGACACCGATCGCGGCGTCGGCCAAAGCGATCGCCGAAATGCTGACGCAAGCCAACAAGGCGGACTTACGCGTCATCTTCAATCCCGTCATGATATTCCCCCGAAAGAGCCGGCGCGCCGGCGGAAGACGCGCGGCATGCGCCCCCTTGTGACGCGCATCATTTGTTCGCGTCGGGCAACGACCAACCCGTATATGCGCCGGCTTCATATAGTGATCGACTTTGCAGCGTTCGCATGCGGGTGTGGCATTTACGCAAGCGCATTCAGATACCGGGCAACCGCGGGGCAGCGCTGCTCCGCTGCTTATATAGAGGTCAGTATGATGAGCGGGGCGACGCATCGCCCGACGTGAGCAGCGGAGCGGCCGCTACATGATGCGGAAAAACTTCCGCTGGTCCGGACCGAGGGTGATCTTTTCCGTCCTGATGTTGGCAGTGGTCCGGTCGACGATGTTCCTGCGGAACAACTCGGTGTCGGCCTTGCTGTAGAGATGGTCGATATGGATCAAGGACGCGAGCGCGATGCCCGTGGCGGGCGCCCAATCCGGCGGTAATGACGCGGCCTTCCACACCTCCGCCAAGGATTGGGCGGGCGCGTCCTGCAACTTGGTAAAGAGCTCTTCGGCGGAGGACTCACTCAACGCGGCCAAGGCCTGACAGACGAATGCGAAGTGCCCCTGGAAAATCTTGCCAATCAGGAACTGCGGGTTAATCGATCGCCGGGTTACCATATCGGCGATCTGACGATCGCGCTCTTCGTCGCTCATCCCATCCGGCAATCCGACGACCTTCTTGTCGCTTCGCGTCGGGAATTGCCCTGTCGCGGGGACGGTGATGCCCGGATGACGTGACGCCAACTTTTCCGCGAGTTCGGGTCCGAGCACGGATGACAGCCGTTTCAAGATCGATTCCGAGACCTGCGCGCGATCGATCATACCGGCTTGGACGGACTCCAGATCGCCGTGGCGGTCAAGGATGCTGTCCATGGCGTCGTCGGAAATTTCGGCGCCGGTATTCTTCAGAAGCGCATTCACCGTGGCTTCGTCGCCATGGTTGGCAAGCGATTTGGAGACATCCTGGCTCACGGACGACCGGCGTGCGATGGCGGTCATCTTGGTGGCGTTGCCGCTCGATTCAACGATCGCGACCAGGTCCTCATCGCCCAGCGCGCCCGATGCTTCCAGCACCACCTTGGCCGCGTCGTCATCGTCGTTGGCGATCGCCCAGGCGATGCCACGGGGGCTATTCGGGTTCGCCGCCACTGCCTGCGCCGCCGCCAGGATCACCGCCGGCTCCGCATTCCAAATGATCAGACGGAGGATGGACTCCCCTTCCTCAGAAGATTCCGTGCCGCCGTCCGCCGCATTGATGATCGAGGCAATGCGCGCGGCGAGCGCGATCTTCTGCTCGGGCGACAGCAGGGCTTCGGCCTTGAGATAGTCCTCCGTGCTCAGGCCATGAAGGCCCAATGCGCCGGCGGATCCGCCCTTGCCAAGCGGCGATTGTGGACCGTCCGAGATCAACTCAAGCTCCGTTCGGACAACACATCATCCCCCCGCTCACAGCTCAGCCGGAACGGTGACTTCGGCATACCGCGCGGGCATGGCGGGAAATACCGTCCGTCGTGCTTTTAAGAGGGACGTTTCGAGTTTTTCAGGAACAAACGGCTTTACGATGAAGCCGTTGGCATCGAGCGAGGAAGCAATCTTCACCGCGCCCGCGCTCGGGAACGCGGTCACCAGCAGGAAGGTCGCGTCCAGGCGCATGGTCTTGATGACGCCGGACCGGAGCGCTTTCAGCAGCTGCAACCCGTTGCCGCTGGGCATCCGGATATCGGCCAGAATGACGTCGATCTTGCGCTTCGAGGTGTTCAGCGCCTCGAACGCCGCGGATCCACTGGCCGCCGTAAGGACATCCTTCACCCCGAGCGTTTTGAGGGTTGTCACCAAAAGGTCGCGAGCGAAGGAATCATCTTCCACGACCAAGCAGTACAAGGACGCTAGTTGGGGATCGCCGGCACTCATCTCTGGGGTGGAAACCTTGCGAACGGCTTGAGATTACTGAAAGGTGGCAACGTGATAGCTGCCGCGTGTCCAATCCGCCAGTAGCGATCTCGCAAAGGTATGGCCCCAGGGGCCATGTCACAAGGATAAGGACCTGATCCAGCCGCTCATTGAGCCAAAGTGACGGGCGGAGCCACTTCAGGGGTGATAAAGGGTGCGCCCCGTTAAACCCCAAAGCTCTAGGGGGCGTGTTGGAGCCGAAACCAACTAGACTGTCCCCGCATCCCCCGATCAAGGCTCCCGGATCATGACCGAACCCCAGCGCCGCGCGTACCGCGTATTGAACGCGCTCTTCTGGCTCGCCCTTTATATTGCTGCCGTGATTTGGTCGGACAGCTGGCGGAGCTGGTTCGCGATGTTCCTTGAGGCATGGGTGCCGCTCATGCTCGGCGGCTATATCCACATCGTCCTGCGCCGCGGCGGGTCCGCGGCGGCGGAATGATACGCGGTAATGTCGTCGCCCTTACCAGGCGGCGCGGGGCGTTAGACGCCCCAGGCCGCCTTCAGCTCGGTTACGAATGACTCGAACGTCCGCAACTGAGCCGGCATCAGCCGGCACTGCGCTTCGCCCTTCTCCGGCACCATGCCGACGCGCTGGCTGTAGGCGTACATATTGTGCAGGGCATTCAGAGACCAGGGCGGGAAGGCACCGTTCTTGAACGCGGCCCAGCGCTCGAGGTCGTTGCCGAGATACTTCACGGGCTTGCCCAACACGCGCGTATAGATTGCTGCGACCTTGTCGCCGGACAAGACCTCGGGACCGAACACGCGGAACTCGCCTTCCGCCTTGGTCAGGACCGCCTCGGCCATGGCATAGCCAACATCGCGGGTATCGACACGAGCGACGCCGACGTCGCCGATAGGAGGACTGAAGACCCCCTTCTCCAGGATCTCCGACTTCAGGGTCGCATCGGTCTGCATGAACCCGGCGGCGCGCACGACCGACCAAGCCATACCGGACTCCCTGATCGCCGCTTCGATCGCGAGCTTGCTCTTATAGAACGGAATGCTGTCGCTCCACGGCCCCTGCACCAAGGAGAGGAACGTGATGTACTTCACGCCAGCTTTCTTCGCCCCTTTCACGACCGGAAGAGCGCGCGCCTCCTCGTTGGCGTTGACTTGCGTGATCAGAACGACGGAATCCACATCACGAAGCGCCGCGGCGAGATCACCCGGATTGTCGAGATCGCCCGTATACGCTTCAGCCTTCGGTGAAATGGCGGCGACTTTTTCGGGGGTGCGGGTGTAGACCCGCACTTTCTGGCCGCTGTCGGCCAAGCGTTTCACCGCAACAGCACCGACCTTGCCCGTGCCGCCGAATACCAATGTGACCATGATCTATGTCTCCCTGCTGTAAGCGCCATAATCAAGGGCCAACGAAGGCGCAAGCGTACCGTCGTCGCGACCGCGAATTTGCATGGGCATGCAGACCCGTTGAAGGACGCCGACAAGAAAACGTGAAATGAATCACCGGCTTGCGGCTTCCGGCCTCCCGTAAGGGTTTTCCCGCCTTTGGCGTGCGAGGGCGTGGAACGACAACCCAAACCTGCCGCTGAATCGGGGATTCATTGCAGGCATTGAGAGCCTCGGCGTATATCAAGTGGCACGCTCATGTTCCCTTGAAGGATCGGCTTTTGTCGCAGCCGGACATGACCCTTTCCAAGCCGCTCACGGCATCGCCCGCGCCGCGCGCGCTTCCGACGATGGCCGATCTCGGTCGCGCGCTGGCGTTCTTCGCGATCTACCTCGCCCTCGACAAAATCAGTTATCTCGATGCGCCGCGGCCGTTCGCGGTGATGGCGTGGAATCCCTCCCTCGGCGTGTGCGTCGCCGTCGCGGCGATCTGGGGTATGCGCGCGCTGCCGCTTGTGTTCGCCGCCCCTCTGCTGGCGGCATTGCTGTTTCGCGGTTTTCCGCTCACGCCGCTTTACACGATCTTCATCGCATTGCTGGCTGTCGCCAAGGTTTACGTCGTCGTCAACGGCGGTGCGTACTTGGCCGCGCGCGCGACCAGCCCGCTGTTCCGCAACGTGCAATCGGCACTGTTGTTGATCGCCATTCCGGCGACGCT
Organism: Rhodospirillaceae bacterium; assembly: GCA_965279655.1. Lineage (GTDB taxonomy): Bacteria > Pseudomonadota > Alphaproteobacteria > Rhodospirillales > Rhodospirillaceae > SCTM01. Next base: position 17,244 of record OZ257255.1, on the reverse strand, counting down.
TGCGATCTCCATCGTGCACGCTGTCGCACTGGTGCCCGTCGGCATACTCCCGGCGGAGAAATGTCTTGAGACCATCGAGCGCCTATGGATTGGGGACCTTATTGGCGTTTTCGTGCAAACGCCGTTCTGTCTGTTGGCGTTGCGGGTCGCGCGTGAGAGGACGATGCCCCCTGTCGCCTGGATCGTGGAAGTCGCGGTTCAGTCGATCCTGGTGATCGGTACGCTCTGGTTCATCTTCGGCGTGCATCGGGCCGATGCATCGGACTATTTCTATCTGCTGTTCCTGCCGATGATCTGGGTCGCTCTCAACCACGGCCTTGGCGGCGCCATCGTGCTCAACATGGTCGTACAAGGCGTGACCATCACCTATCTCCTGTGGAGTGGCCCGGCGCAAAGCGATTTGATCTTCTTTCAAGCGCTCGCGATCGTGCTGGTCGCATCGAGCCTTACCTTGGGATTAGCCGTCGAACAGAGCCGCGCCGCGACCGAGCGTTTGCGCGCACGGGAACAGGAAGTCGCCGCCAGCATGAAGAGCGCGGCCACCAGCGAACTTGCGGGCGCATTGGCGCACGAACTGAGCCATCCGATCGGCGCAGTCTCGAACTATTCCGTTGCGCTGGCGCAGTTGATCGCGCGCATGCCCGATGCCGATCCGGAGATCAGCATCATCGCGGACAAGCTGCGCCGCGAAGCGCGCCGCGCCACCGTCACCGTGCGCCGCCTGCGCGACTTCTTCCGTTCCGGCACGCTTACTCTTGAAGCCGCGACGGCGGGAGAGATCGCCCGCGAAGCCGCCGGCCTGCTCGATACGCGCTTCAGCGCCACGGAAATCACCGTGCGCATCGTAACGCCCCCACAGCCAGCCCTGGTTTTGGTGGATCGTATTCAGATGTTGGGCGTGGTGCACAACCTCTTGCTCAACGCCATCGACGCGGTCGAATCGATGCCTTCCGATCGGCGCGCGGTGGAGATCAACATCACCCGCGGGCGCGAACTCGCCACGATCGCGGTGGAGGACTCAGGCCCGGGTATCGCGCCGGATATCCGCGATCAGTTGTTCGAGGCGCTTGCCACGACCAAGCGCGACGGACTTGGGCTGGGACTTTCCATGAGCAGATCGATCGTGCAGGCCCACGGCGGCACCATCCATCTGGAGACGTCGCATTTGGGCGGCGCGCGATTTGTTGTCACTCTACCGTTGGAGAAATCATGATGACCGCCAGCAAGAAGCGCATTGCGATCGTGGATGACGACGAAGCCCTGCGGGACTCTCTCGGCGTTCTTCTGCGGTTCCGCGACAGTGAGGTCATGGAGTTTGCGGATGGCGAAAGCTTTCTCGCTGCGACGAAGCAAACCCCGCCCGACTGCGTGGTGCTGGATTTGAAGATGCCGGGCCTCAGCGGATTGGAGGTGTTGAAGCGTTGCCGCGAGCGTGGGTTGGAAATGCCCATCATCGTCGCGACAGCCTTCGGGGACGTCGCTTCGGCGCGGATCGCCCTGAAAGGCGGCGCCTACGACTTCCTCGAGAAGCCGATCGACTGGGAAGAGATGATCGGCCTGATCGACCAGGCCGTGGCGCAATACCGCCAGTCCCATACAGAAGACAAGGGGCGGTCCAACCTCGAGGAACGCATGTCGCGCCTGTCGGGCCGCGAGCGTGAGATTTTGGAAGCGGTTCTGGTCGGCAAGCATAACCGCGAGATCGCGGCGGATCTCGAACTTAGCGTCCGCACGGTTGAGGTCTATAAGTCGCGCATGATGGAGAAAATGCGCGTCACCCGGCTCGCCGAATTGATCCGACTGTTCGCACAGATGGAGAAGCGCGACGCCGGAGTGGGCGATATGGCTCGCCCGGTGTAAGGGACTCCCGGATCGCCTTATGATGTCCGCCATGGTCTGCTGGGACCATGGCGGGTCGTTTCTTACGCGAAGGTGAGCGGATCGACGCGGTCGTGGGTATTGCGACCTGCTTTGGTGCGCTTCTGGTCGCGATCCTCTTGTTGGCGATCGCGCCGTCGGAACCTCAGAATCAGCCCGCCGTCGAATGGGCCGCCCCTACTCCTTGAGCGCGCTGTAGACGCCGCGGCGCAAGGTTTCCATCAGCACCGCTCCATCCGGCCCCTGGTACTGAGACATCGCTACCGCGGCCAGGTTGTGGCGCGGATTGATGAAGTAGTAGGTGCCGGCAAGACCGGCCCACCCCACCTCGCCTGCGCGGGTATTCGTATCGTTGGGTCCGGCGTCATCCGGGCGCACGCCGATCGAAAGCCCCCAGGCGTACCCGCGATAGGGCGCGTTGGCCGCCTGCTTCTCGTACCAATATACCAAGCCCTGCTCCGGCGTGGTCTGGCGGGAGATCATCGCTTTCACGGTTTCGGGCTGCAGCACGCGCACGCCGCTCAGTTGCCCATCATTCAGAAGCATCTGCAGGAACGTGAGATAGTCCGCGGTCGTCGAGACCAGCCCGCCGCCGGCGGAGAACAACGGACCCGGCTTGGTGTAGGTCGACAGCGGAATGACGGTGGCGGTCTGGTTCACCAGCGCCTTCCCGTCGGGCCCCGTCCCGTACACATCCGCGAGGCGATGATTCTTGGCGTCGTCTTCGCTCACCCAAAACCACGTCTTCTTCAGGCCGAGTTTGTCGAGCAACCGAGTCCTAAGCACGACGTCGAAAGGCTGGCCGGCGGCGACTTCCGCCACGCGCCCCAGCACGTCGCCGGAGAAGCCGTAGTGCCATTTGGCGCCGGGGTGCATCAGAAGCGGATAGGTCGCGAGTTTGCGGATGCTATCGGCGATGGGCTTTTCGATGTTCAGAATGTCGAGTTGGTCCATGCCAAGGCTCTTCGGCCAATGGAAGGCGTAGCCGAGACCGGCCGTGTAAGTGAACAGATGGCGCACCGTCATGGGCGCTTTCTGGTTCTCGGTCAGCACCTTGTCGCCATCGACACGGGTGATCACCTTCATGTTCGCGATCTCGGGGATGTACTTCGCGACCGTATCGTCGAGGCTTAACTTGCCTTCCTCTACCAGGGCCAGGGTCGCCGAAGCAGTCAGGGCGCGACTCTGGGAGTAGATGCGGAACGCTGTGTCCCGCTCCATCGGCAACTTGAGCTCGCGATTGCGCTCGCCGAGCGCTTCCAGAGCGACAATCCGGCCCTTGTACGCCACGCCATAAACGATGCCGGCCCGGCGCCCGTCCGTCACAAGAGCGGCCATTTCCGCGCGCAGGCGGTCCAAGGCGGCCTGATCCATGCCGACGCTGGCGGCAGTCGCAGCGGGCAGTTCGGCTTTGGCCGTCATAGCGCCTCCCATGAGAGACACGACCAGTACGATTAGAAATGATTTCATGGAGACGTCCCTCCGGCGAAGGTCACCGATCCAGATTACAACAAATGCTCGCGCGTCGCGTGTCCCCCGCCGGCGGCTGGGCCCGCTTTTTTTCGGGAAGATTCTTGAAGGTTCGACTGTCCTCCAACGGATTACGCAACGAGCGGCAGTCCTCCCCTACGTGCGCGTGTAACTCCTCAAGATGTGTAGCGAACCGTAGGAACAACCGCCGCACGTACCCGTTATCGACGTGCGGTGTAAAAGATTGGATTTGGGTAATGAAGAAATCCGTGTTGCTTCTCGCGGATGAGCCGGGCATCGCCCTGCAAGTTCTGTTCTGCCTTGAAGAGCTTGGCGCCATCACGCACGTGCTCGCAAGCCCACGTGCCCAACACTTGAGGTGGGCCCGCGGGACGGCCTCAATTCAAGCGCTTGATGTCAGCGAGCCGGAAGACCTGGCCGCGACCGCCGCCGCCATTGACCGACGCGCCTGGGAAGTGTGCGCGGATCTCGTGGTGCCGACGGGTATCGCTTCCACCCGCACCCTGATTGATCTCAAGCCGTACCTGCGCACTCCGACGTATCCCCTGCCCTCCCGCCAGCAGTTCCGCATGCTGGACGATAAGTATCAGTTCAGCCGGGCGCTGCGGGAGCTTGGCCTTCCGACGCCGAAGACGCAGTACGTCGGCGAACGCGAACACATCAACCTCGACCAACTCGCGCGGGATTTCGGTTTCCCGCTTGTGATCAAGCCGACCAACGAGGGCAATTCAAATGGCGTGGTGATCGTCAGCGATGCAGACGACGCGCGCCGTAAGGTGATCGACAATCCGAACTATCCGTATCGCTCGCTCATCGCCCAGGAGTATATCCCGGGCTTCGACGTCGATTTGAGTGTGCTGGCAGTCAAGGGCCACCTGCTGGCCTGGGGAGTGCAACGCCGTATCGGGCGAGCGATCCATTTCCTTCCAGACGAAACGTATGTGGACGTCGGGCGGAGGATCATTGCCGCCACGAGCTACTCGGGCCCAGCGCATTTCGATGCGCGTTTCGATACCCGCGACGGGACGGTGAAGCTGATCGAGTGCAATCCGCGCTTCTGGGCGTCGATTACCGCCTCGCTGCGTTGCGGCTTAAACTACCTCGCCGAGGGAATCGCGGCCGTGGATGGTGAAACGCGGCAGCCGGTCGCGCTCGAGCACGGCGTGTTCCTGTCGCCGCTGCCCTTCGTCGCCAGTCTGCTGCGCGCGCCGTGGAGGCGCGAACTGTGGTCGCGCCCCAATCTGGGCGCCCTGGGACAAGTCTGTCGAAACCTGCAGCCGTTCCTGTGGGAAGAATGGACCGCGCGCCGCCGACAAGTCAGCGAATGGCGCCGGCGCGGCGGCGCGGGCCGCCCCGAACGCCTGCGGATGGGCAAAGGCTGACCTGCTGCTATTTGTCTGCCCGTTGCGCGCGTGCGAGTTCAGTGCGCGCTTCCGCGGCTTCCACGCTGTCCGGCGGGCATGACGCGCGCGCGGTCTCGAATTGCGCGCGTGCGATCTCGCGGCGTCCTTTGATCTCAGCCCAACTGCCGAGGAACAGCGCCTCTTCGCACGCGCCGATGGCACGGCGGTCGGGCGCGGGCGCACGGAACGCTACCATCTCGCGCGCCACATCTTCCGCCGATGGATTCAAGAGGAGAGCCCGCACCATTGCCCATTCCGGCTCGGGCCCGGCGCGGCCAACCAACTGATCCCAGGCGAGAAACACCTCGGCCCGAAGCGAGGCTTTCACCATCCATAGGGTGACGATGCCATCGGTTGGCGTGGCCCTCACCTGACGCTCGAAGGCTTCTGTCGCTGCGGCCCAATCGCCGGCCAAGTACAGCGCCACCGCGCGACCGAAGGGTCCGGTGGACGACCGCGGCAGCATTTCCGTGAGACGACGATAGTCCGCGGAGGCCGCATCGAAGCGTTCCGTGACCATTTGCAGATAGGCCCGACGGCGCACCAGTTCCACGTCGTTTGGCTGCAACTCGATCGCGGTGGTGAGGTCCCCGATCGCCGGATCGAAACGGCCGAGCTTCTGATAGGTCACTGCGCGCAGAAGAAAAGAACGCCAGCGCGTCGGATCCCGCGCCACCGCCTGATCCAGATCGCGCAGGGCGTCGGGATAGCGATTGAGATTGGCGTTGGCCGTCGCGCGGCGATTGAAGTCTTCCACCTCGCCGCCGTTATAGGCGATGACGCGGTTGAGCAATTTGATGGCGCCGGCGTCGTCGCCTTGATTCATCAAGGCAAGCGCTTCACCTGAGAGGGCTCGGGCTTGCTGATGGTCGGCGATCGGCGGCACCGACGCGCAACCTGCAAGCAGCAGGAGCGCGACGGCAAGGGACACGAGAAAGGGCATCCCTAACGTTAGCCGAGGACTGCGGCTGGAAGCCAGCCGTCACGCCGCCTCGGCGGTGTGACGGCTGGCCCTGGCGCTACAGGTGGAAGCGGACGCCCGCCAGCATATTGTGGCTGCGGTCATCGAACTTGCCGGTCGTCGGAGCAAGCTTCATCGTGCGGTAGTTCACGTTCTCAAGCGAGATGAAGCGGTATTCGGCGAACAGCGAGGTCCTTTGCGACACCGGAATCGCGACGCCGCCGATCAACTGCCATTGCAGTGCGGTATCGCGCACGTGAACATCCGGCGCGGCCGCGACACCGTACGTATGCGTCCACTGCTGGCGCCCGGCGCCGAGACCCGCGCCGACGTAAGGCGTAATCGAAGCGCCGGTATTGAAGTCGTACAGCACGTTCGCCATTACGCTGCCGGTCTTCTTGGAGCCGTCGCTGGTAGCGCCATAGAGAGACTGAAGCGCGTTGCGACGAAAGCCGAACTCGAGTTCGCCGCGCAGGCCGCTGTCCCATTTGTGACCGAACGCGCCGACGATGTTGTAGCCGGTGTTGAAATCTGTGCTGCCGCTGACTCCCACCGGGGTCGTGGCCGCGGCACCCGTTGGGCCAGCGGGGAAAGTGGAATTCAGCTGCCGATCTTTCGACCAAGATAGACCAGCGCCGAGGCTTAGATAGTTACCGCTGCCGGTGTCTTGTGCGCTCGCTGCAGCGGACATCAGCGCAACGGCTGCGACGCCGCCCGTGAGGGCAACAGCGATGGTGCGGGAGAATGACTTCAACATGGGTGCTCCTTCGATCCGTATGGATCTCTGTGACAACAGTGTTCCCGCGGCGGCTTCGCAGTGCCGCGCGAACATTCGGCTTCGTTAGTGACGGACCGCACACCGGTGCAGTGACCGGGCCCTTCCCCAGGCCCCGCAGTCCGCAAGCGGGAGACCAACGTCGTGTCGCCGATGCTGTTCCGGTAACAGGACTGCAACTGCGAACCTGTGACCGATCTGCACCGCTTCATGGCAGGAAAGTGGCAAGCGGGCCGTGGACTTACATCACACCGCATTCATCTTGCGCGCAGTGTGCGGTGCAGCGAACTCGCGCACAGCCAGTGGGCGAGCGCCGCATTTTCCTATTGCGCGTTGCGACGGCAGACTACGATCCGCCCTCCGCCGCCACATCTGGAGACAGCGATGAAGGTCGATCCGCGCGTCATCGAGCTCTACAACGAATTCATCCACTCCGCCCTGCCGCGCCGCGACTTCATGGCGCGCTTGACCAAAATCGTCGGTAGCCCGGCGGCCGCCGTCGCGGTGTTGCCACTGATCGAGTGCAACTATGCCCGGGCCGGCCAAGTCGAAGAAATGGACAAGCGCCTACAGACGAGCCGCGTGACCTTCAAGAGCGCGGATGGCAACGACGTGCAGGCCTATGTCGCGCGACCGAAAGGCCGAGGAAAGCTTCCGGCCATCGTGGTGATTCACGAGAACCGCGGGCTCAATCCGCATATCGAAGACGTGGCCCGGCGCGCAGCCCTCGCGGGCTATCTCGCCATCGCGCCGGACGGCCTATCGAGCATCGGCGGGACTCCGCAATCTCCGGCAGATGCCGGCCGCGACGCGTTCGCGAAAACCGATCCGAAGCGCATCGCCGCCGATGTGGTCGCGGCCGCCCCTTACGCGAAGAACCATCCGGAGAGCACCGGCAAAGTGGGTTCCGTCGGATTTTGCTATGGCGGCGGCATGGCGCTGCGCTGCGCAACAGAGACCGGCGCGGTGGACTGCGCCGTCGGGTTTTACGGTCGCATCACCGTCGACGAGGTGCCGAAACTGAAGATCCCGATCATGATGCAGTACGCTGGCGACGATAAGAACATCAACGCGGGCATCGCGGATTTCCGCACAGCGCTTGAGGCGAACAACGTCCAATACAGCATGAACATGTATCCGGGCACGGGCCATGGATTCCACAACGACACCAGCGATGCGCGTTACAACGCCAACGCCTCGAAATTGGCGTGGGAGCGCACGGTGGCCTTCTTCGACCATTACCTAAAAAAGGGAGCTTGAGATGAAACGTACTTCACTACTGATCGCCGGCCTGATCCTTTGTGTCAGCGGCGTATCGGCGCAGGCCGCCGACAAGGTGCCGAAGGCGATTGCCGCCGCGGTGTCCGATGCGGGCCGTCCGGAAGCCGACACCAAGCGCGACGCCGACCGCAAGCCGGGCGAGTCCGTCGCGTTCGCCGGCATCAAGGCCGGCCAGAAGGTCGTTGATCTCGCGCCGGGCGGCGGCTATTTCACGCGCATCTTCTCCAAGGCCGTCGGCCCGAAGGGCACGGTCTACGCACTGGTGCCGGAGAACATCATCGCCACGCGCCCGAAGGCCGCCGATGGCGTGAATGCGATTGCCGCCGATAAGAACTACAGCAACATCAAAGTTGTCATTCAGATGCTGAATGCCGTGAAGACGCCGGAGCCCGTGGACGTGGTGTGGACGTCGCAGAATTACCACGACTTCAAGAATGCGAGCTTCGGCCCGGTCGACACCGTCGCCATGAACAAGGCGATCTTCGCGTCGCTCAAGCCGGGCGGCACTTACGTCGTGCTCGACCACGTCGCCGCCGGCGGCGCGAACGTGACGGAAACCCTGCACCGCATCGATCCGGCCGTGGTGAAGAAGGAAGCCGAAGAAGTTGGCTTCGTGTTCGCGGGCCAAAGCGATGTGTTGAAGCACGCCGAGGACGACCACACGGTGCGGGTCGTCGAGACCGGCATTCGCGGCAAGACCGATCAGTTCATCTACAAGTTCACCAAGCCCAAGAAGTAAGAGCGCTTTGCCATCCCTTCCCGGCGGCGGCGCCGCCGGGAAGACCTGCTCAATACGTGAGCAAGCCATTCCTGGTACGGCGCGCTGCGCCAACCCCCCACATCGCAGAGCTTTTTCCCGAACGGGGGCTGATGCCCCGCCGGCGCGGATAAGATTCTCACAGTTCGCCGCCCTCTAACCCCTTGGACCGATATACGTAATAGGAATGAGTGCACATATTTCGTGCATAGGATTGCTTTGCTTATTTTTTGGTCATAACTCGGTCACACGCTCCACGCCAAGCAGGCCGATCCTCCCCCTAATCTGCCGCTCTATCATAGTATTTCAATGGCTTAGGCAAAACTTCGCTGCACTGCACCCAAGTCGGCACGGCCTTTGCAATGAAGGTCGGGACTTTGAACCGCGTCTTTGGGGGAGAGCTATGAACGTTCCGCGTTTCCGCTTCCTACAGCTCGCCGTAGTGGCGGGCCTGTTGTGTCTGGGCAGTCTGCCGCCCGTCCACGCGCAGCAAGCCGAGCCGGCTGCCGCGCCGGCCGCTGCTGCCGCACCGGCTGAGGCCGCGCCGGCCGCCGAGGCCGCAGCACCGGCTGAGCCCGCCGCCGCACCGGCGCCGGCGCTCAATTCCGGTGACACCGCCTGGATGCTCACCTCCACCGCCCTCGTCCTTCTCATGACGATCCCGGGCCTGGCGCTGTTCTACGGCGGAATGGTGCGCAAGATGAACGTGCTCGCCACGGTCATGCAGAGTTTCGCGATCACCTGTCTGGTGACGGTGCTCTGGATGGTGGTGGGCTACAGCCTCGCCTTCACGGAAGGTAGCGCCTACATCGGCGGCTTCTCGCGCGTGCTACTGAACGGCATGGCGCTGGACGCCACCAACGGTCTGGCGCCGACGATCCCTGAATCGGTGTTCATGACCTTCCAGATGACCTTCGCCATCATCACCCCGGCCCTGATCTGCGGCGCCTTCGCGGACCGCATGAAGTTCTCGGCGATGATGCTGTTCATGACCGGCTGGAGCCTGCTCGTGTACTCCCCGATCGCCCACTGGGTGTGGGGACCGGGTGGCTTTCTCGGCGGCGCGGGCGTGCTCGACTACGCCGGCGGCACCGTGGTGCACATCAATGCGGGCGTCGCGGGCCTCGTTTGCGCGCTCGTCCTGGGCAAGCGCGTCGGTTACGGCAAGGATCCGATGCCGCCGCACAACCTGGTGTTCAGCGTGATCGGCGCGTCCTTGCTGTGGGTTGGCTGGTTCGGCTTCAACGCCGGTTCCGCCGTCGCCGCCAGCGCGAATGCCGGCATGGCCATGGCCGTCACCCAGATCGCGACCGCTGCCGCGGGCCTGGCGTGGATGCTCGTCGAATGGATGCTGAAGGGTAAGCCGAGCGTGCTCGGCATCATCTCCGGTGCGGTTGCGGGTCTGGTCGCCATCACACCGGCATCCGGCTTCGTCGATCCGACCGGCGCGCTGGTCATCGGGCTGGTTGCCGGCGTCGGCTGCTACCTCGGCGCGACCTCGCTCAAGCATGCCCTTGGTTACGACGACAGCTTGGACGCCTTCGGCGTGCACGGCGTCGGCGGCATCATCGGCGCGGTGCTGACGGGCGTGTTCGCGAAGGAAGCGATCAGCGGCTCGGCGGCCAAAGTCGGCAGCGGCGCCCAAGTCGTGACCCAGCTCTACGGGATCGGCGTGACGGTCGCGTACTGCGCGATCGCCACCTTCATCCTGCTCAAGATCGTCGATGTGATCGTGGGCCTACGCGTCACCACCGACGAAGAGCGCGAAGGTCTGGATGTGAACCTGCATGGCGAGGTGGTGGCCTAAGGGCCACCACCCACCCTGCCTGTAACGTAACGTCAGTATTCGTTTTCGGGATGTAAAGCCGCCAACGCCTGAAGTGTGTCTTCCGTCCCGCCCGACCAAATGAAATTGGCCGAATGAACCAAGGGGAGTGATGTCATGAAGCGTGTTGAAGCCGTGATCCGTCCGCACAAGCTCGGCGACGTGAAGGATGCCCTCAATGGGATCGGCGTGCAGGGCCTCACGGTCTACGAAGTGAAGGGCTTCGGTCGTCAGAAGGGACATACCGAACTCTACCGCGGCGCGGAGTACACCGTGGACTTCCTGCCGAAAGTGAAGATCGAAGTGGTGGTCGATGACGCCACCGCCGAAGCGGTCGTCGACACAATCTGCAAGGCCGCGCAAAGCGGCAAGATTGGCGACGGCAAGATCTTCGTTTCGGCGGTGCTCGATGCCGTGCGCATCCGCACGGGCGAACATGGCGGGGGCGCCATTTAGCCACGCTAACGGGAGATCGCTGGCGGCTCTGGAGGGGGCGACCGCGGCGATCTTCGAGCGACCGGGGGGTCAGTTATCTCGCTTTATCCAACATTAGGAGATCGTGATGCTGACGCGCGTAGGGACTTTGATTGCTGGCTTGCTGTTGGGAGCGATGGCGCTTCCCGCAGTCGCCGCAGAGGAAGAAGCGAGCATGTTGCCCGGTACGTTCACCGGCAACGTCGCGATCACCAATAATTATGTCTTCCGTGGCTATACCCAGACCCTGAACACCGCCGCCATTCAAGGCGGCCTGGATTGGGACACCGGTGTCGGCCTCTACTTCGGCACCTGGGGTTCGAACATGCAGTTCGGGTTCGCCGGCGAAGGCAGCATGGAGTGGGACGTCTACGGCGGCTACAAGGGCACAATCGACAAATTCTCCTACGATGTCGGCGCGCTGGCGTACCTGTATCCGGGTTCGGCGAAAGCGCTGAACTACGATTGGTGGGAAGCTCACGTCGTCGTCGGGTACGACTTCGGCGCAGCCCAAGTCTCTGCGGGCGGGTACTACACCCCCGACTATACCGGCGCCCTTGGCAGCGCCTGGTACTACATGGGCAAGGTGGCGGTGCCACTGGCGTCCGTGGTCGAGGGCCTGAGCATCGATGGCACCATCGGCCGCTCTACCTTCAAGAAGGGTTCGCCCTTGGCGAACTTCACCGACTACAGCGTCGGGATCACCTACGCCTTCAAGTGGTTCACCACCGATGTGCGGTTCTATGACACGGACGTGAAGGTCTGCGCCAAGAGCTGCGAAAGCCGTGTCGTGGTCAAATTCTCGCGCGCATTCTAAGACCTCCCTTGCGCGTTGAGACGAAGGGCGCTGCTCCTCCAGGCAGCGCCCTTCTTTCTCTTGTGAGCGTGCGCGTCGCAATAAAATTTCTCGTCTTCCGTGCGTAGCCTTTCCCGTGTGTTCGGCGTTATGAGTTTCTCACCCCACGCCGCCAGGGAAGCCCGTGCATGGATGACGCATTGCTTCGCGGCTCCTTCGAGATCGAACCGCCGGACCTGAACGATCAGGAAGCGGTCCGCTGCGGCATTTTGCAAAGCCTCATCAGTGTGGTGGGGCGCGACCCGGAGTTCGCCGAACCACGCGATTGGTACACCGCAGTGGTGTATTTCCTTCGCGGCGTCCTCGGCCAGCGCATGGCGCAGACGCGCCGCCGGGTGCACGGCACCCACCAGAAGCGCGTCTACTATCTCAGCGTCGAATATCTGCCCGGGCGGATCCTGCCCAAGGTCCTGACCGACATGGGCATCGCGCCGACAGTGCGCGGCGCCTTGCAAGACATCGGCATATCCCTCGATACCCTGGTGAACCTGGAGCCGGATACGGCGCTCGGCAACGGCGGCCTGGGACGGTTGGCGGCCTGCCTGCTCGATTCCCTGGCGACACAGGACTACGCCGGCTTCGGATACGGCATCCGCTACGAATTCGGCATGTTCACCCAGTCAATCGAACACGGCCAACAGGTCGAGCATCCGGAGAGTTGGCTGCGGTTCGGCGATCCGTGGCAGTTCATGCAGGCGAGCCTGAACTATCCCGTGCGCTTCAATGGCCGCCTGCGCCGCATGAAAGAGGCGACCGGCGTCGAGCGGGTCGAGTGGATCGACACCGACACGGTCACGGCGCTGGCGTACGACCTGCCGATGACCGGGTACGGCACTGAAACGGTCCTATACTTGCGCCTGTGGGCGGCGCGCGCATCGCAGGATTTCGATTTCCACACCTTCAATGAAGGCAACTATGTCGAGGCCGTGCGCGACAAGACGCTGTCGGAGAATCTGTCGAAGGTCCTCTACCCCAACGACAAGACCACGTCGGGCCAGGAGCTTCGGCTGAAGCAGGAGTACTTCTTCGTCTCCGCGTCCCTGCAGGACATCATCCGGCGGCACCTCAAGTCCAACGACACGCTCGACAATCTGCCTGAGCGCGTTGCCATCCAATTGAACGATACCCATCCGACGCTGGCCATCCCTGAGCTGATGCGCCTGCTGGTGGACGAACACGGCTACGCGTGGGAGACGGCGTGGGCAATGGTGAAGCCGATCTTCGGCTACACCAATCATACGCTGCTGCCGGAGGCGCTGGAGACATGGCCGATCGCGATGTTCGAGCGACTATTGCCCCGACATCTCGACATCATCTATCGCATCAACTACGAGCATCTGACTCACGTGAGCAAGGTGTTTCCCCACCAGCTCGGCAAACTCGGCGAACTGTCGCTGATTGACGACGCAAGCCGCCGCATCCGCATGGCACACCTGGCTCTCGTTGGATCACATCGCGTCAACGGCGTCTCGGAACTGCAAACCTGTCTTCTGAAGGATGTCGTTTTTCCCGGTTTTGTCACGCTCGCGAATGATCAGATCGTGCCAATCACCAACGGCATCACGCCGCGCCAATGGCTGGTGATGGCCAACCCCGGGCTAACCGAGTTGATCAATGCCCATATCGGGCGGGATTGGCCGAAGCACCTTGAGAAGCTCGAAGCTCTGACGCCATTCGTCGACGACGCGGGGTTCCTCGACGCTTTCCGCGAAGTCAAACACGCCAATAAGGTGCATCTTGCCAATCTGATCCGCGAGCGGGTCGGCGTCACGGTCGATCCCACCAGCATGTTCGACGTGCAGGTAAAGCGCATCCATGAATACAAGCGCCAGCTGCTTAACGTGCTGCACGTGATCCAGCGATACCGTCTGATCAAGGCCGGTCGTCCGCCTGCGGTCGCGCGCACGGTGATCATCGGCGGCAAGGCCGCGCCGGGCTACGAAATGGCCAAGCGGATCATCCGCCTCATCGGCGACGTGGCGCAGGTCATCAACAACGACCCGGACACGCGCGATCTGCTGCGTCTGGTGTTCATCCCCGACTACAAGGTATCGGTAGCGGAAGTTGTCATCCCCGCCGCCGACTTGTCACAACAGATCTCAACCGCGGGCACAGAAGCGTCCGGCACCGGCAACATGAAGCTCGCACTCAACGGTGCCCTGACGCTGGGCACCTTGGACGGCGCCAATATTGAAATTCTGGACGCGGTCGGCGCCGACAACATGTTCACCTTCGGCCTTCACACCCCGGAAGTCGCTGAGTTGAAGGCGCGCGGCTACAATCCATGGTCATACTATGATGGTGATGAGGACCTGAAGGCCTGCCTGGACATGATGGCGAGCGGCGCGTTCTCGCCGGATGACCCGGTCCGGCACGCGGCGGTGCGCGATAGTCTGCTTGGCGGCGGTGACCACTACATGTTGCTGGCGGACTTCCGCGCCTACCTCGACGCCCAGGCGCGCGTCGATGTCGCTTATCAGGACGCCCATGGTTGGACACGCAAGAGCGCGTGGACCGTGGCCCATATGGGCCATTTCTCCGCGGACCGGACCATTCGCGAGTACGCGGAAAAGGTGTGGGATATCAAACCGCTGGCTTAGTTCGAAAAACTCCGCTGCGCTGATAGTACGGGGAACTAATTCCACCGATGCGAGTTTATTCCGTGCAGGCGAAGCACGGGATGGCGGCGGCATATGGTGGGGTCGATCGGGCCGCGCATCTACAATCTATTTCCATCGCTCATCGGGCGCGTTGACGCCTGGGCCGATCACGCCCGCCGCGCCGCGGCTATGGGCTTCAATTGGGTCTTCCTCAATCCGTTGCATGAGCCTGGGGCATCCGGCTCGCTCTATGCAGTGAAGAATTACACACGGTTCAATTCCGCATTCTTCGATGCCGACAGCGACATCGCGGCGCGCGAACTCGCGGATTTCATCCACAACTGCCATGGCCGCGGCCTCAAGGTGATGCTGGATCTGGTGATCAACCACACCGCCATCGATGCCGAGCTGACCACAACGCGTCCCGGGTGGTATCGCCGCGAGCGGGGCGAGATTTATCGGCCGCGCGCGATTGATCCACAGGACATGAGCAAGGTCACCGTCTGGGGCGATCTGGCGGAGTTGGACTACGCCAATCCCACGGCGCGGCAGGAGATGGTCGCCTATTGGACCGACTACCTCGGGCACGCAGTCGCGCTGGGCGTTGACGGCTTCCGCTGCGATGCCGCCTACAAGGTGCTGCCGGAGATCTGGGCCGAACTGATCGAGCGCGCCCGTGCAATCCAACCACACACCGCGTTCTTTGCCGAAACGCTTGGCTGCACCGTTGCCGAGGTGGAGGCGCTGAAGACCGCCGGATTCGACTACCTCTTCAACAGCAGCAAGTGGTGGGATTTCCGGGCTGAGTGGCTGCTGGAACAATACGAACGCTTCCGCGGCATCGCGCCGTCCGTCGCCTTTCCGGAAACCCACGACACCGCACGCGTGGCCGCCGGTGTGGGCAGCGACGATCCGGAGCAGATCGCACGTGAAGCCCGCTTCCGCTACCTGTTCGCCGCCGCGTTCTCCTCCGGCGTGATGGTGCCTGTCGGTTACGAATACGGCTTTAAGTCATCCCTGCACGTGGTGGAGACCACTCCTAGCCATTGGGAAGAGCCCGCCATCGACATCAGCGACTTCATCGCCGCGGTGAACGCCTTGAAGGCGGAATTCCCGGCGCTGAACGAGGAAGGCCCGCAGCGGCTCCTGAGTGCCCCGGGCAATCCGGCCGTGGCCCTGTTCCGCGAAACCGACGACCGCACCGGCGCAGGCGCTTTGCTGCTGCTGAACGCCGACCGCGCCGAACCGCGCGCTTTCGACGTCGGCGCGTTGCTGGCAGAGACCGAGCGCAGATTCATCTCATTCAGCGACGTGACTCCGCAGGCCAGCCCAATCGTGTTGGAGGCCGGGACCGAACTTGTGCTCGACCCGTTCGACATCCACCTCTTCCGCGCCGAACCGGCACCCGAAACGCCACGCGTGTCCCGCAGCGAGCCGCCGGATGCCACGGCCAACCGCATCGCCATCGAGGATGTGTGGCCGGTGGTGGACAACGGCGACTTCCCGGTGAAGCGCATTGTCGGCGACGTGCTGGAAGTGTGGGCGGACATCTTCACAGACGGTCACGACAAATTGGCGGCGCATGTGAAGCTGCGCAGCACGGACTCAGCCGATTGGCGCACCGCGCCCATGACGCACGTGGACAATGATCGCTGGTGCGGACGCATCGCCGTACCGGAGCTCGGCGACCATGTGTTCGTCGTGGAGGCCTGGCGCGACCTGTTTGTTACCTGGCGCAGTGAAATCACGCAGAAGGTCGCCGCTGGCCAGGACGTGACGCAGGAACTGAAGGCAGGCCGCGACTTGGTGGCACGCGCCGCGAAGGACGCGCCGGAACGAGCCGCGGCTGCCTTGAGGCAGGTTTTGATCGCGCTGGACCGCGGCACGGATCCCGCGGTGATGCGCCAGGTGCTGCTGGACGATTCACTCGCCTCGCTGATGGGCGCCTGCGGTCCGCGCGGCGATCTCTCGTCCGTCGCCAAGCCACTACGCGTCTCCGTAGACCGGCGCGCCGCACGCTTTGGCGCCTGGTACGAACTGTTCCCGCGCTCCATGAGCAACGACGTGAATCGTCACGGCACGTTCGATGACGTGATTGCGCGGCTGCCCTACATCAAACAGCTCGGCTTCGATGTCCTGTATTTTCCGCCAATCCACCCCATCGGCCGCAAAAATCGCAAGGGACGCAATAATAGCCTGACGGCGGCCGCCGACGATCCCGGCAGCCCCTATGCCATCGGCGGCGACGCCGGCGGCCACGACGCGCTGCATCCGGAGCTCGGCTCGTTCGCGGACTTCCAACGCCTCATCAAGGAAGCGCGCCGCCACGGGATGGAACTGGCGCTGGACTTCGCCATCCAATGCTCGCTGGACCACCCCTGGATCAAAGCACATCCGGAATGGTTCGACTGGCGCGCCGACGGCACGATTAAATACGCCGAGAATCCGCCGAAGAAGTACGAGGACATTGTCAACATCCACTTCACCGGCGCGGCGTTCCCCGCCGTGTGGGAAGCCCTGCGCGACGTGGTGCTGTTCTGGGCGAATCAGGGGGTGCGCATCTTCCGCGTCGACAATCCCCACACCAAGCCTCTGCCGTTCTGGGAATGGATGATCGCCGATGTGCGCGCAGGCCATCCAGATGTGTTGTTCCTTGCCGAGGCCTTCACCCGCCCGAAGATGATGCGGCGGCTCGCGAAGGTCGGCTTCAACCAGTCCTATACCTACTTCACTTGGCGCAACACCAAGGCGGAACTGACGGCCTACGCGACCGAGCTCACGCAGTCGCCGATGAATGAGTACTACCGGCCGAACTTCTTCGTGAACACGCCCGATATCAATCCGGTGCCCCTGCAGACCGCGCCGCGTGCGTCGTTCGTTGCCCGCGCTGTGCTGGCCGGTACGCTGAGCAGCACGTGGGGCATGTATTCCAGCTTCGAGCTG